>NZ_JBCOTQ010000001.1:0-23140 GCF_040920445.1 Collinsella aerofaciens
GGTTGCAGCCCCCAATCCGAACTGGGGCCGGCTTTCCGGGATCCGCTCCCCCTCGCGGGGTGGCATCCCTCTGTACCGGCCATTGTAGCACGTGTGCAGCCCAGGGCATAAGGGGCATGATGACTTGACGTCGTCCCCGCCCTCCTCCGCCTTGACGGCGGCGGTCCCGCGTGGGTTCCCGGCATCACCCGATGGCAACACGCGGCGGGGGTTGCGCTCGTTGCGGGACTTAACCCAACATCTCACGACACGAGCTGACGACAGCCATGCACCACCTGTATGGGCTCCTCTCGGCCACGGGGTCTCCCCCGCTTCACCCATATGTCAAGCCCTGGTAAGGTTCTTCGCGTTGCTTCGAATTAAGCCACATGCTCCGCTGCTTGTGCGGGCCCCCGTCAATTCCTTTGAGTTTTAGCCTTGCGGCCGTACTCCCCAGGCGGGACGCTTAATGCGTTGGCTGCGGCACGGGGGGATCGTCCCCCCACACCTAGCGTCCATCGTTTACGGCTGGGACTACCAGGGTATCTAATCCTGTTCGCTCCCCCAGCTTTCGCGCCTCAGCGTCGGTCTCGGCCCAGAGGGCCGCCTTCGCCACCGGTGTTCCACCCGATATCTGCGCATTCCACCGCTACACCGGGTGTTCCACCCTCCCCTACCGGACCCAAGCCGCGGAGGTTCCGGGGGCTTCGGGGGGTTGAGCCCCCCGCTTCGACCCCCGGCCTGCCGGGCCGCCTACGCGCGCTTTACGCCCAATGAATCCGGATAACGCTCGCCCCCTACGTATTACCGCGGCTGCTGGCACGTAGTTAGCCGGGGCTTCTTCTGCAGGTACAGTCTTGACTCTTCCCTGCTGAAAGCGGTTTACGACCCGAAGGCCTCCGTCCCGCACGCGGCGTCGCTGCGTCAGGGTTCCCCCCATTGCGCAAGATTCCCCACTGCTGCCTCCCGTAGGAGTCTGGGCCGTGTCTCAGTCCCAATCTGGCCGGTCGGTCTCTCAACCCGGCTACCCGTTGTCGGCACGGTGGGCCGTCACCCCGCCGTCTACCTGATGGGCCGCGGAGCCATCCCCTCCCGTCGGGGCTTTAGCCGGGGTGCCATGCGGCACCCCGGGGTATCCGGTATTACCCGTCCTTTCGGGCGGCTATCCCGGGGGAGGGGGCAGGTTCTCCACGTGTTACTCAGCCGTTCGCCACTCGCTTCCACCCGAAGGTGGGTGCCGTTCGACTTGCATGTGTTAGGCGCGCCGCCAGCGTTCATCCTGAGCCAGGATCGAACTCTCCGTCCAAATATTCTGGGCTTCGAGCCCGTCCGGTCCTCTCAGTTCATCGCTGATCGGTTCCGTTCGATTCATATGGTTCTATTAGATAGGAAAAGGAATTTCTCGGGGCCGCCTCTCGGCGGCCTTGCGAAAAACAAATCCAAGTTAGACCATTTCAAATGGTTCGATGTCTGCCCGGATGCGACACTTGAAGTGTCCATCCTCGCAGTATCCGGTTCTCAAGGTGCACGCCCCGCGGCTGATCCGGTCCGACCGGGCCGCGCGGCAAGGAGATATATTGCCAGACCGGAGGGGCGCCGTGGGCGGGAATCTGGGCGTACACATTTCCTACACATCTTGGAATCCGACTAACGTTTGCCAGCCGTTACCTACCGCTCGCCGAGCATCTCTTTATATAAGGCAGTCTCATGGTTAAAGCGGATACGTCCCCCTAGCTAAAGCACAGCCAGCATCGAGCAACTCATCACGTTCTTCCACCGAGAACCCCTCGGCGTAGACGCGCACCACTGGTTCGGTCCCGCTAGGACGGACCAGCAGCCACGTGTCATCCTCGAATGACAGACGCAAGCCGTCCATATGACTAACGTTTTGCGGCACCTTGCCACAAATCGACTTGGGGTTTACGCCCGGCAGCAGGGTTCGTAACGTTTCGGCATCTTCGGCCTCAAGGCGCAAGTCGCGTCGACCGTAACTCGTCTTACCAAAACTGTCCTCGAGTTGGTCGACCAGAACGCCCAAAGGCGCGTCCGTCTTTGCCATAAGCTCACACAGAATCAGACAGGCGAGGATTCCATCGCGCTCGGGCATATGCGCGGCGATGCCGATACCACCGGCTTCTTCGCCGCCCATGAGGACGCCGCCCTTCTTCATCTCTGCCGCTATATATTTGAAACCGACTGGCTTGACGGTCACGCGGCAGCCAAGCGCCTCGGCAATGCGACGCACGAGCGTCGAGCATGAAAGATTGACGACGACGCGCCCCTCCAAATTACGAAATTGAACCAAGTCGCCCAAAACGAGCGCCATGATCTGATGCGGATGTATATATCTGCCGCGCTCGTCAACCGCGCCGATACGGTCGGCGTCGCCGTCGGTCACCAGGCCAGCGCAAGCTCCGTCCTCGATAACCGTGCGCTCGCAAGCGTCCACCCACGGTTCAACGGGGTCGGGGCAGATATCTTCTTGGTCAGACGCCTGCCCGGCGTGAATCTCGTGCACCTCAACGCCAAGCTCGCGCAGCAAGTCGGCTAGATAGCCCTGGGCTGCGCCGCCCATGGGATCGACAACCACGCGCAGGTGCGCGGCGCGGATGGCTTCGGCATCGACAAACGATGCCACCGCCTGCATATAGTCAGGAATGATATCCGCGGTGCGATATTGCCCCTCGATCCCCATTGGCTCGGGAGCCATGGTCTCTTCGAGCTCTTCGATGACATCCTGGTTGGCGGTCGAGCCGTCACCCATGCGAATCTTGAGGCACAGATAGCCCTGCGGATGATGGGACCCCGTCACCATGAGCGCGCCGCACGCCTCACCGTCATAAGCCGCCGCCCACGTAAGGGCAGGGGTCGGGACAGGTCGCGAAGCGAGCACGGCGTCTAGCCCGTGCGCCGCTAGCACGCCCGCCGCAAGCTCAGCGAACTCGCGCGCCAGGGGCCGGGTATCGAACCCTATATATACCGTTTTGCCCGGATTGGTCTTTTGCCACAACTCGCCGACGGCATCGGCGATACGGGCAACGTTATCGGCAGTGAAGTCCTCATCGACGCGAGCGCGCCAACCGTCAGTTCCAAAATGAATTATCGCGCACACGCGCAGACACCTCACAGTGTTTGGATCATGGTACGCATGGGGTATACCCGCAACATGCACTCGGCAACCTGCCAGCACCAGCATTCACCATTTGGGCAAATGCTGCCGAAGACATGCAGGCAATAAAAAAACTGCCCCGTATGGAGCGGTTTTGCCCTTTATATATCGAGCGCCTCGGCCATCGCTGCCGTAGTGATTGCCGTGGTTCCACAGCAACTGCCCATCATTGCGGCACCGGCATGTCTCCATTCGATGCATGCGCGCGCGAAAGCTTCGGGGTTCTCGTGCCATACGGGGCCATCCTGAGTCTGGACCGGATCGCCTACGTTGGGACGCACCGTAACGGGAGTAGTCGCCGATGCAACCATCCTGGGCACCGCCGCGTTCGCGGCCGCAAGCGAACAGCAATTAACACCAACCGAGTTTGCGCCGTGTTTTTCGGCGTACAAAACGGCTGCCTCGATGTTGAGGCCATCGCCCAACAGGTCGCCTTTATCGTCAACGACAAAACTCACCAGAACAGGCATGCCGTCGGCGGCGTCTCGGGCGCCGGCAAGCATGGGCTGCAAATTACGGATAGACGTCACCGTCTCGATCAGCAGACCGTCAACACCAGCATTGAGCAAGGCGTGCGCCTGTTCGCGCGCAATGCCTCGGATTTCACGATACTCGGCAGAGTCCTCGGCAAACCACTCAATACCGATCGGGCCCATCGAGCCCAGCAGCAGCTGAGGGTGCGCCTGGCGGGCATCGTCGACAGCCCCGCGATTGACCTCCGCCACGGACGGCGCAATCTGGTCGTGCTTGAGGGCATAGCTCGATGCCTGAAAGGTGTTGGTAATGAGCACCTGCGCGCCGGCGGCGACATACAAGCGATGGATACGAGAAACGGTCTGCGGCTCTGCCAGATTCCAAAACGCCGGTGGAATGTCGGCGGCATCGTACTCACTCAACAGAACACTGCCCATGGGACCCTGCGCCAACAAGGTCTCGCTCGACAAGCGGCGCGTAAGTTCCTCGGCACCAAAGCGGTTGTAATAACTCGTATCCATAATATATCCCGCTATTCCTCGACGCTGATTCCCTGCTTTTCGAGATAGGCGAGCCAGCGGTTCATCGTGTCCTCGGAAAGCGCATGCTCCATCATGCAGGCCTCGGAATCGGCTCGCTCAAATTCGACACCGAGCTCCTGAACCAAAAACGTGCGGATGAGGCGATGACGGTACCAGATAGCCGTACCAACCTCGCGGCCACGATCGGTCAGGACTACCTTGCCGTAGTGCGATTGCTCGACAAGTTCGGATGCCTTGAGCGCCGAAACCGCTTTATTGACCGATGCCTTGGAGACGCCAAGGCGCTGCGCGATGTCGACCGATCGCACGCCGTTGGTTTCCCCCTCTTCGCTTTCAATGCGAACCATGCACTCCAAGTAGTCTTCGTTCGCCACCGTCAGATGTAGTTCGCGCGAGCTATTTGTCGTATCCATGATTTTCCGTCCCTTCTGCATTCAATGGCTGATTCTACCCCATCCAAGCGTCGTGGTATGCCGTGGCATACCGTGCTAGAGTTCTTGTTGCACACGACGACCAAGATTGGAGCGGTCTTTATGGAAAACACCACCACGAGCCCCGATGTCCTCGAGCGCTTTTTGCGCTACGTCCAGATCAACACGCAGTCCGAGGATGCAAACTGCGACCAGGTACCCTCGAGCGCCGTTCAGTTTGACCTTGCCAACGTGCTGGCTGAAGAGCTGCGCGAGCTTGGTGCGGAAGATGCCTACGTGACCGAGCACGCCTATGTCTGCGCGCATATCCCCGCAAGTGCGGGCGCTGAGGACAAGCCCGCCCTGGGCCTGATCGCCCATCTCGACACCACCGAAGTTGCACCGGGCGCCGGCGTGAAGCCGCACATCGTACACTACGAAGGCGGCGACCTGGTCTGCGGCACGGTTGACGGTAAGCCCGTTGCCATGAGTACCGCCAAGCTTCCCGCCCTGAACGACCTCGCGGGTGAGGACCTGGTCTGCAGCGATGGCACCACGCTGCTGGGCGCAGACGACAAGGCAGGCGTCGCCGAGATCATGTCGCTTGTCGCGCGTATCGCTCAGGACCCTTCTTTGCCCCATCCCGCACTCGGCATTTGCTTCTGCCCTGACGAGGAGATCGGCCACGGAGCCGAGCTGTTGGATATCGCTACCTTTGGCTGCAAGTACGCCTACACGGTCGACGGCGGCCCCATCGGCGAGCTGGAGTGGGAGTGCTTTAACGCCGCCGAGGCGACCGTCCGCTTTGAGGGCCAGTCCATCCACCCGGGCGACGCTAAGGGCCGTATGGTCAACGCAGGCAATCTGTTCTGCGACTTCAACGCGTTGCTCCCCTACGTGCAGCGCCCGGAGTATACGGAAGGCTACGAGGGCTTTTATCACCTTGAGGGTGTATCTGCGACCGTCGATCACGCCACAGCGCGCTATATCATCCGCGATCATGACGCCGCCAAGTTCCAGCAGAAACTCGACCTTATTGATGCCGCCGCCTCGATGCTCAACCAGCGTCTGGGTGAGGAGCGCGTGACAGTCGAGATTAAGCAGCAGTATCGAAATATGGCCGAGATCGTTCGTGACTATCCCGAGCTTATTGATGTTGCCAAGGAAGCCTACCTTGCCTGCGGCGTTGAGCCCCAAGTGCTGCCGATTCGTGGCGGCACCGACGGCGCTCAGCTGTCGTTCCGCGGTCTGCCCTGCCCCAACCTTTCCACCGGCGGCTATTGCTACCACGGCGTCAACGAGTTCGTCCCGGTCAGTTCGCTCGTCAAGATGACCGACGTGCTCCAGGAGCTCGTCGCCCGCTTTGCATAAGCCTGGCTGCACAAGTCCAAAAGACGAATTGCCCCGTCCTCAACCAAGAACGGGGCGATTTTTTTACTGCAACGAGAATAGGTTGACGCACGCCAGCCTCTTAACGCAAGGAGTGTCCCAAACTGCCGGCACAAAAGGAACGTCCCCAAGTGCCAAGTGTTCCGGCAACGCCGATGTTTTGGCAACGACAGCGTGCGGGTCGCATTTGAGACAAGGTGACGTGAAGCGAAAGGGCGCTGACCTTCTGGTCGCGCCCTTGAAGTTGAACGTCAGATTGTCCAAATGCGGCCCGCGCAGCGTCGAGTCGTTACGGCGTTTGGTAAAACGCCGTAACTCTAGTAGTTGGCTTCGTAGCCGTTGCCGTCGCCGGTGGGCTCTTCGTAGTAGTCCGAATCGCTCGAATCGCTTGAGTCATCGGAATCGTCAGAGCTGACCGATGAGGTTGCGGTACCGTTTGCGTAGTCGTCAGACGTGTTGTTGTTCAGGTCGCCGATCGTAGAGCTGGAACCGTCGGAAAGACCCATGGTGTTGGGACCCTTGGGATCCTTGCCGGCATCGACGCGCTCCATCATTTCCTTGAGCTCGTCCTCGTAGACAAAGACGTAGCTCACACCGTCGATCATGGTGCTGTCGTCGGCATACGAGGGCAGGTTGGCCGAGTAGATGCCGTCGACATCCATACCGCGCATGGCATTGACCGTAGCCACGATATCCTGAACGCTCATATCGGTCACGAGCATATCGGACAGCGAATTAACCAGGCCAAAGATCTTCGTGGCATCGAAGTTATTGAGAATCTGGTTGGCAAGGGCGCCAAGCACCTGACGCTGGTGGCGCATGCGCGTGTAGTCGCCGTCGGCATAGGTGTAGCGGCAGCGGGCATAGGTAAGGGCGGTGGCGCCGTCCATATGCTGCTGACCAGCGGTAATCTTAATATCCAGATGCTCGGGGTCGTCAACATCATCGGTTGCGTTAATGTCGATACCGCCAACCGAATCAATCAGCGCCTGCATACCGTCGAAGCTGACCTCGGCATAGTGGGAAATCTGAACACCGCACAGCTCGTTGACCGCCTCGACCATGGCCTCGGCGCCGCCAACGGTATGGCAGGCGTTGATCTTCATGGTCTCGCCCTTGTACTCGACCTTGGTGTCGCGCGGAACGGAAATGAGCGTCGCCTGCTTTTGCGTGGGGTCGATGCGTGCCAGGATAATCGAGTCGGCACGATACGTATCCTCGCCCGGACGGCCGTCGGTGCCAAGAAGCAGCACGTAGAACGGATCCTTTGCCTCATCGGTGTCAACCAGAACCCGACGCAGATTGTCGGTAATGACATTAGAATCGCCGAGCTTGCCCATAATGGTGGCAAACCACAGGCCGGCAGCGGTAGTGGCACTCAGCAGCACGCCAAGCACGACAATGAGCGCGACGTGACGAATCGTGTGGCTACGACGACGTTGACGAGCGCGCTCGGAATAGCGAGCCACGTTATCGCGACTGTAGATCTTGGCCTGCGCACCAGTTGAGGGTCTTCGGGCGGTGGTATCCGCGAGGGGCTTTTTATTAAACATAGGCAACCTGTATTAGTAGATGACGGGATCGGGGACGGTAGCATGCTCGACATGCGCGCCGAGCGCCTGCAGCTTTTCGACAAACTGCTCGTAGCCGCGCTTGATGTGATGGATGGCCGAAACCTCGGTCGTCCCGTCGGCGATCAAGCCCGCTACGACGAGGGCCGCTCCGCCACGCAGATCGGGCGAGGTAACCTGTGCACCCGAGAAGCCCTTGACGCCATGAATCATGGCATGATGGCTCTCGATACGAATGTCGGCACCCATGCGCACCAGCTCAGAGGCAAACATAAAGCGATTCTCGAAGATGTTTTCGGTAATAACGGAACTGCCGTCGGCAAGGGCGGAGAGCACCATAATCTGCGCCTGCATGTCGGTCGGGAAACCGGGGAACGGAAGCGTCTGGATGTCGACCGGCTTGATACGCTCGGCACGGTTCACATGGACGCCATCTTCGACGCGCTCGCAGTCGATACCCATGAGCTCCATCTTCTTGAGCACCATGCCCAAGTGAATGGGGCAAAAACCCGTGACGTCGACACCGCGATCGTCGGCCATCAACGCACCGGCAACGATAAAGGTACCGGCCTCGATGCGGTCGCCCACCACGCGATGGGTAACGGGATGGAGCTCTTCCACGCCTTCGATAGTCACGACGGGCGTACCGGCGCCGACAATCTTGGCGCCCATCTCGTTGAGCATGTTAGCGAGATCGACGATCTCGGGCTCGCGGGCGGCATTATCGATAACCGTGGTGCCCTGTGCGCGCACAGAGGCCATGATGAGGTTCTCGGTCGCACCGACGCTGGCGAACTCGAGCGTGACGGTGGTACCGCGCAGACCTTGGGGCGCATTAGCGTTGATGTAACCGTGGGCGGTATCGAACTCAACGCCCAGGGCCTCAAGACCAAGAATGTGCATATCGATCTTGCGAGCACCCAGGTTGCAGCCGCCCGGCATGGCAATTTTGGCGCGATGGAAGCGGCCCAGCAGGGGTCCCATGACGGCGGTGGAAGCGCGCATCTTGGCAACGAGCTCGTAGGGGGCCTCCCATGAATCGACCTGAGAGGTATCAATCTCGAGCGTGTGCTCGTCGAGAACATCGATCGTAGCGCCCATGCCTTTGAGCACCTTGCCCATCACGTGGACATCGGAAATATCGGGCACGTTCTGCAGCGTCGTCTTGCCCGGCGCCAGAAGCGTTGCCGCCATGAGTTTGAGCGCGGAGTTCTTGGCGCCCGAAACGGGCACGGAGCCTCCGATGGCGTGGCCACCCTCAACGCGGATAATATCCAAGGTCTACCCTTTCAAAAAGCATGCCCGGGGTGGCTGGGCCATCCCGGGCATGATGTGTTCGCAAATGGTCGAACGCTAAATCGTTTGACTATTGGGCAAGCTTGAGCTTACACCATGCGATTTCATTATAGAGGTAGGCGCGGCGTGCATCATCCTCCGACAAATTACCCAGCTTCTCTTCAAAACCTTGAATATCAGCTTTAAGCTTGTCGGCATCGACGGTCGCCAAATCGCAAGCGCGCTCGGCGAGAACGGTCACGACATCGTCCGCAACCTGGGCATAGCCGCCGGCCACGGCAAACGTGTGGTCGACAGTGCCCATGGCCTTATCGGAAACGCGAACGTAACCGCGGTCGATCGTGCAGATCTCGCTGGAGTGAGCAGGCAGAACGCCAAACTCGCCATCCGTGGACGGAATCGACACAAACGCAGCGTCGCCCTCATAGGCGCAGCTCACGGGGCACACGATGCGGATACGCATAACCTACTTCTCCCCCATCTTGCGGGCGCGCTCGCGCACGTCCTCAATCGTGGAAGCATAGCGGAAAGCCTGCTCAGGCAGGTCATCGGCCTTGCCGTCGACAATCTCGGCGAAAGAGCGGACGGTATCCTCGACGCGGACGTAGACACCGGGGTTGCCGGTGAACTTCTCGGCGACGTGGAAGGACTGCGAGAGGAACTGCTGAATCTTACGGGCACGGTTGACCGTAAGGCGCTGCTCCTCGGACAGCTCGTCCATACCCAGAATGGCGATGATGTCCTGAAGGTCGGAGTACTCCTGCAGGAGCTCCTGGACCTTGACGGCGACACGGTAGTGCTCCTCGCCAACGATCGAGGGATCGAGAGCGTCGGAGGAAGACGCAAGCGGGTCGATAGCCGGGAACAGGCCGAGCGACGAAATGCTACGCGAAAGAACCGTGGTGGCATCGAGGTGCGTAAACGTCGTGGCAGGCGCCGGGTCGGTCAGGTCGTCTGCGGGGACGTAGACAGCCTGGACGGAGGTAATGGAGCCCGTCTTGGTCGAGGTAATGCGCTCCTGGAGGTCGCCCATCTCGGTTGCCAGCGTGGGCTGGTAACCAACGGCGGACGGCATACGGCCCAGCAGTGCGGAAACCTCGGAACCTGCCTGAGAGAAGCGGAAGATGTTGTCGATGAACAGCAGAACGTCCTGGCCGCGATCGCGGAAGTACTCAGCGGTGGTAAGGCCGGCCAGACCGATGCGCAGACGCGCTCCGGGCGGCTCGTTCATCTGACCATAGACCAAGCAGGTCTTGTCGATAACGCCAGACTCGCTCATCTCGAGGAACAGGTCGGTGCCCTCGCGGGTACGCTCGCCGACGCCGGTGAACACCGAGGTGCCGCCGTGCTCCTGGGCGAGGTTGTTGATGAGCTCCTGAATCAGAACGGTCTTGCCGACGCCGGCGCCGCCGAACAGACCTGTCTTGCCGCCGCGGATGTAGGGCTCGAGCAGGTCGACGGCCTTGATGCCGGTCTCGAAGATCTCGGTCTTGGTGGTGAGCTCGTCGAAACGGGGCGCTGCATGGTGGATGGGGTAGAACTCCTCCACCTCGGGCATGGGCTTGCCGTCGACGGGCTTGCCCATGACGTTCCAAATGCGGCCGAGCGTCTTGGGACCAACGGGCATCTTCATGGGCTCACCGGTATCGGTGGCGATGAGGCCGCGCTGCAGGCCGTCGGTCGAGGACATGGCGACCGTGCGGACGACGCCGCCCGGAAGCTGGCTCTCGACCTCGAGGATCGTGCTCAGATGACCGATCGGGGTCTCGGCCTCGACCGTGAGCGCGTTGTAGATCGGGGGCACCGCACCGTCAAACTTGACGTCGACGACAGGACCGATGATTCGCACGATGCGACCATCACCGGCAGTCGTCTTCTTGGTGGCTTCCTCGACCGCAAGCTTTACGGTGTTATTAGCCATTACTGTTCCTCCAATGCTGAGGCTCCGCCGACGATCTCGTTAATCTCGGTCGTGATCGAAGCCTGGCGCACGCGACTATACGTGCGGGTAAGGGTCGAGATGATCGCGGTGGCGTTTTCCGTCGCGGAGTGCATGGCCTTGCGGCGTGCACCCTGCTCGGCAGCCGCCGAATCGATCAAGGCCTGGTAGATGACCGTCAGAATATAAGACGGCACAAGCTTGCCGAGAACATGCTCGGGAGAGGGCACGAACTCGAACGTGGACGAGATGCGCTTAGGGGCGTCGGTCTCGTTCTTACGCGGACCGTGGGCCATAGCGATCATCTCGGGGTCGAGCGGCAACAGATGCTCGACGCGAAGCTCCTGATCCACGCGGTTCTTGGCGTGGTGGTAGACAAGCTCGACACGGTCAAGCTCACCGGCACGATACGCATCGCAGATATGAGAGGAGATCATGCGGGCCTGATTGAAATCGGGCTCAGAGGAGTTGCCCTCAAAGTGCATGACAACGTTTGCGCGGTCACGGAAATACGTGGCCGGCTTACGCCCGCACGCGATGATCTCGCACTCGATGCCGTCGTTCGCCCAAGAAGCGGCGAGCTTTTCGGCCGTGCGCTCCACCGTCGTATTGAAACCGCCGGCAAGGCCGCGGTCCGAGGCAATAACGACAATCAGGCCATGCTTGACGCTCTCATGCTTCTGCAGCATGGGATCGGTGCCCGAACAGGAAGCGTCGCCGGCGACCGTCAACATGACGTCGGTCAGCGCCTCCTTATAGGGCTCGGCCTGCTTGGAGCGATCGAGGGCACGACGGATCTTGGCCGTAGAGACCATCTCCATCGTGCGCGTGATCTGCTTGGTCGTGGTAACCGAGGAGATTCGCTTCTTAATGTCGCGAAGGTTGGCCATAGGGCTTAGTTCTCCTCTGATCCAGTCGTATCGGCATGGTGCTTAGCCATGAACTGCTGCTTAAAGTCGCCGATGACGCGCAGGAGCTCAGCCTTGGTGTCATCGTCAATCTTCTTGGCGCGAACCTTGTCGAGCAGCGAGCCAAAGCCATTGTCCATGTACTCGATGAGCTCGGCACGGAAGGGCAGCACGTCGGAGATTTCCAGGTCATCCAGGAAGCCCTCGTTGCCAGCGAACAGCGTAACGATCTGCTCGCCAACCTCGAACGGCTTGTAGCGCGGCTGCTTCAGGAGCTCGGTCATGCGGGCACCATGGGTCAGCTGCTTCTGAGTAGCCTCGTCGAGGTCGGAGCCGAACTGGGTAAAGCCAGCGAGCTCCTGATAGGAAGCGAGGTCCAGACGGAGGTTGCCGGCGACCTGCTTCATGGCCTTGGTCTGCGCATCGCCACCGACGCGGGACACGGAGATGCCCACGTCGACTGCCGGGCGCTGACCCTGGAAGAAGAGCTCGGACTGCAGGTAGATCTGACCATCGGTAATGGAAATGACGTTGGTCGGAATGTAGGCCGAGACGTCGCCGTCCTGGGTCTCGATGATCGGAAGAGCCGTCATGGAGCCGTAACCGTTCTTCTTGGACATCTTGACGGCACGCTCGAGCAGACGAGAGTGCAGGTAGAAGATGTCGCCAGGATAGGCCTCGCGTCCGGGCGGACGATGCAGCGTCAGCGACATCTGACGGTAGGCCACAGCCTGCTTGGACAGGTCGTCGTAGATGACGAGCACGTGGCCGCCGGGGTTGGTCTCGCTGGCGGGCTTACCGTCCTCGCCGTTGTACATGAAGAACTCGCCGATAGCGGCACCGGCCATAGGCGCGATGTACTGCATAGGGGCGGAATCGGCAGCGGTGGCCGAAACGATGATGGTGTAGTCGAGCGCACCGTGCTGAGCGAGGGTCTCGCGGATGTTAGCGACCGTGGAGGCCTTCTGGCCGATGGCGACATAGATGCAGACCATGCCCTTGCCGCACTGGTTGAGGATAGCGTCGATGGCGATGGCGGTCTTACCGGTCTTACGGTCGCCGATGATGAGCTCACGCTGACCGCGGCCAATAGGCACCATGGAGTCGATAGCGAGCAGACCGGTCTGAACCGGCTCGCACACCGGGGTACGATCGATGACGCCGGGAGCCTTGAACTCGATGGGGCGACGGTGCGTGGCGACGATGTCGCCCAGGCCGTCGATGGGCTGGCCGAGCGGATTGACGACGCGGCCGAGCATGGCACGGCTCACGGGGATATCCATAATGCGGCCAGTGGTGCGGCACTCGTCGCCTTCCTTGATGGAGTCGACGGCACCAAACAGAACGGCGCCGACCTCGTCACGGTCAAGGTTCTGGGCAAGGCCGAAGACGGTCTCACCGGTATCGGAGCTCTTGAACTCCAGAAGCTCGCCTGCCATGGCGCTCTTGAGGCCGGAGACGCGCGCGATGCCGTCGCCTACCTCGTCGACCGTTGAAACCTCATGCGTATCGACCGTCGCGGAGAGGCTCGTGAGCTGCTCCTGCAGTTTCTTGGCGATATCCTGGGCATTGAGGGTTTCGGACATTAGGCTTCACCTCCGTACGAATTAGCAGAGTTTGCGAGGGTCTCCTGCGCGATGCGCAGCTGCGTCTTGACGGAAATGTCACGACGCTCGCCGCGGGCCTCGAGCACCAGGCCGCCCACGATAGACGGGTCGACCTGCTCGATAAGGAATACCTTGCGGCCGAAGTCCTGCTCGCATTTCTTAGTGATGGTTTGACGCAGCTCGTCGTCGAGCGGGATCGCCGTGGTGACGGTCACGCCCACTACATCCTCGTCTTCCTCGGCAACATACTTAAAGGCAGCTGCCACCTTGGGAAGAAGGTCGAGCTGGTCGCGCTTGGACATGGTGTCGAGCACGGCGATGATCTCGGGGCTGGCAGAAGCCAAGCGCTCGACCATCTCGAGGTCCTCGAACACATGGTTCTCGGCCTTGGCGGCTTCCAAAAGGGAGCGCGCGTAGGTCTCGAGCACCTTGTCCTGATAGCGGCTAGTCGGCATTCAGGCTACCTGCTTCCTGGATGTAGCGCTCGATGAGCTTCTTCTGCTCGGCATCGTCCTCGAGTGCCTCGCCCACGATCTTGGTGGCGACGGCAACGGACAGGTCGGCGATGGAGCTCGCGGCACCGGCGTAGATGGACTTGCGCTCGTCCTCGACGGTCGTATGGGCCTTGGCGATGATCTCCTCGGCCTCCTTATGAGCAGCCTCGATGATACGGGCACGCTCGGACTCGGCGTCCTTACGGGCCTCGAGAACGATGTCGGCAGCCTGACGACGGGCGTCGGTGACGATCGAGTCGGACTCAGCGCGCTTGGCGATAGCCTCCTGCTTGGTCTTCTCGGCCTCGTCGAGGCTCTCCTCGATCTTCTTGCCGCGCTCCTCCATGGTTTTCATGATGCCCGGCAGGGCGACCTTGGCCAGCACGATCCAGATAATCAGGAAGGCGATAAGCGCCGGGATGAACTCCGCCATCTTAGGGATGAGGATGTCCGCACCGGCGGCGCCGTCCTCGGCGAACGCGGAAACCGGCATGAGCAGCGCGGCCGCGGACGCGGAGAGTGCGATCGCGCTCTTCTGGGATGAAAGATTCATACTTGACGCTCCGTGCTATTTAACGATCAGCGCGACAACGAAGCCGATCAGAGCCAGAGCCTCGCCGAAAGCGGAGCCCATGATGAAGACGGTGAACACGCGGCCCTGGACCTCAGGCTGACGGGCCATAGCACCCGTAGCACCCAGAGCAGACAGGCCGATAGCAAGACCAGCGCCGATAACACCGAGACCGTAACCGATAACTCCCACGATTCCTCCTTTGTCGTGCGTGTCTTATTTCACGCAGGATAACCTTTTTATAACTGCCGGGCTCCATGGGTACGGGCACCGGCGGTTTAACGAATTGCCTTACCTTTAAGGCACGAACGGAAGACTACTCCTCCTCCGCGACCTCCTCTGCCTCGGAGACATACACGGCGGTAAGGACCGTGAAGACGTAAGCCTGGATGGCGCCGACCACAAGCTCGATCGCATAGATCAGGATGAGGATGGCAAGCCAGGCTAGCGAAGGCAGGGCGCCGACGGCGTGGGCCGCGGAAACCTGCTGAAGCAGCGGCTGCATGAACATGCTCGCCATGATGGCGAACGAGCCCATGACCACGTGTCCTGCGAACATGTTGCAGAACAGACGGACGGCGAGCGTGATGAGGCGCAGGAAGGTCGAGAAAAGCTCGACGACCCACACGAGCACGTTCATCGGGAAGCTCACGCCCTGCGGGGCGAGGCTCTTGATGTAGCCGATCACGCCGTGAGCCTTGCATCCGTAGTAGATGAAGTACACAAAGGCGAAGATGGCGAGCGCGGCGGTGGAGCCGATTGCGCCGGTGCCGGGCTTCATTCCCGGGATCAGGCCGATCATGTTGTTGATCAGGATGAACAGGAAAAGCGAGCACAGGAACGGGAAGTGCTTCTTCCAGTTCTCACCCACGACGCCCTTGCCGATATCGTTCTCGACGTACTCGATGATGTACTCGAAACCGTTGACGAAGAAGCCCTTGGGAACCAGGGTCTGCTTCTTCTTGAACACGGCCAGGACGATCAGGAGCACGATCGTGGAGACGATCAGCCAAAACGAGTACTGCGTGATGCCGCAGCTCAGATCGCCCACGACAGGGGTGGAGCTGAACTCGCTGACCAGATGATTAATCTCATCAGGCAGCTTTTCAAAAATTTCCACGACTTACCTTTCGACCTCATGAGGATCTCGCAGCGCCTTGGCGACGCGAACCGTGCAGGCGGCCATAAAGGCCACGAAGCCGATCGCCTCGCCCAGGAGGAACATGCGAAATGCCTCTCCGAACAACACAAACACAACCAAGGTAAAGACGAGCAGGGCGATTGCCGAGACCGCCAGACTCACCATACCCTTGAGCATGTCCGCATTCTGTTTATCGTCAAGAACCGGCTTGAGCGTAAAGACAAAGGGAAGGAAGGCAATTGCGCCCGCGATGGCGCCTGCAACGATAGCGAGCAGATCGGCTATCTGAAACACTGGCGTCCTCACTTTCCTTTTTAACGCTTCACAGAACAGTTCCCGCCAAACATTGGTGACTATTGTACGAGCCAATCGCTAAAGTACAACCGAAAAAGCATCGGTTAATACGCACCTGTTCGTTTTCTTAAGACCTTCTTTATGCCGCAGGTACGGTAATACGTTTTTCTCGAACCCTGCAGGGCAAAACGTCCGTTAACAGGAGTGCGCGCGGTCGCCTTTTGTTCGTCCGCGCGCACCGTTTCTTCGTATTTGCAGCCGCGGCCATCTTAGCCCAGCGACTAGAGCGTGCCGTAGATGCGGTCGCCGGCGTCGCCCAGGCCGGGAACGATGTAGGCAGCCTCGTTGAGATGGTCGTCGATGGCGCAGGTATAGATATGCACATCAGGGTCCTTCTCAGTCAGCGACTTGAGGCCCTCGGGGGCCGCGACGATGCACAGCATGCGGATGTCCTTGACACCGCGCTCGCGCAGGTAGCTAATGGCCATCTCGGCCGAACCGCCCGTGGCGAGCATGGGGTCGACGACCAGGCAGATGCGCTGGTCGATATCCTTGGGCATCTTGCAGTAATACTCGTGCGGCTCGTGGGTGACCTCGTCGCGCTCCATGCCGATGTGGCCCACGCGAGCGGAGGGCACCAGGTCGAGGATGCCGTCGACCATGCCAAGGCCCGCACGCAGGATGGGCACGATGGCGAGTTTCTTGCCGGCGAGCTGTTTGAACGTGGCGGTAGTGATGGGGGTCTCGACCTCGACGTCTTCCATAGGCAGGTCGCGCATGGCCTCGTAGCCGTCAAAAAGTGCGAGTTCGCGCACGAGCTGACGGAACTGGTTGGTGCCGGTGTTTTTGTCGCGCAGGATCGACAGCTTGTGCTGGACGAGCGGGTGATCGACAAGCGTCACACGGGACGCATCGTAGGTGACGGTCATGGATTGATTGCCCCTTTCGTTGCGGCCGCAAAACGGCCTTGCTGACAAGGCGTGCAGCAATGTTGCCGCCGCACGCCATGCATTAGTTTAGCGGTTTGTTGTATCGAGCAGCCCATCGCAGCCCTACTGTGCGGTGCTGAGCGAGCGCCTGACTGCATCACGCCAGCCCGCAAGGTTTTGCTCGCGGCGCTCGGCGGACATGTGGGGAAGGAAGGTCCTAACGATCTGGGCATTTTGCTCCAGCTCCTCCAGGTCTTCCCAATAGCCGACGGCAAGACCCGCCAAGTACGCGGCACCGATTGCCGTGGTCTCCACCGTCTCGCATTGCAGCACGGGGATATCCAGCAGGTCGGCCTGGAATTGCATGATGAACTCGTTGCGCGAGGCACCGCCATCGACGGACAGGCGCTCAATCGAAAGCCCCACGTCCTGCTCCATGGCGCGCAGCACGTCGTAGCTCTGATATGCCATGGATTCGCAGGCGGCACGTACGATGGTCGCACGGCTCGAGGCGCCGGTCAGACCGCACACAATACCGCGGGCATGCGGGTCCCACCAGGGAGCACCCAAACCCGCAAAGGCGGGAACGAAGTAGCAGCCCTCGTTGTCGCTAATCGAAGCGGCGAGTTGTGCCGACTCGCTCACGCTCGAGATGATGCCCATGTTGTTGCGAAGCCAGTTCATCGTTGAGCCGGCGGCAAAAATAGAGCCCTCGAGCGCATAGCTGACTTTGCCGTCCGCAGCGATACCGATGGTGGAGACCAGGCCATTCTTGGATTCGACGATCTCGTCGCCGGTGTTCATGAGCATAAAGCAGCCCGTGCCATAGGTGTTTTTGGTCTGGCCGGGACGGAAACAGCAGTGACCGAACAGCGATGCCTGCTGGTCGCCCGCCACACCCATGATGGGCGGCATGTTGGTCATGATGTCGCTCGCGACGCGGCCGTAGTCGCCCGAGCTCCAGCGAACCTCGGGCATCATGGAACGTGGAACGTCAAAGAGCGCCAGCAGGTCGTCGTCCCAATCGAGCGTATGGATATTAAAGAGTGCCGTGCGGCTGGCATTGGTGTAGTCGGTGGCAAAGACCTGGCCGCCGGTGAGGTTGTAGATGAGCCAGGTGTCGATGGTGCCAAACATGAGGTCGCCCGCCGCCGCGCTCTCGCGTGCGCCGTCGACGTTGTCGAGAATCCACTGCACCTTGGAGGCCGAGAAATACGGGTCAAGCGTAAGTCCCGTGCGGGAGCGCACCAGCTCCTCGCAACCCTGTTCAACCAACGCGTCGATCGCCGGCGCGGTACGACGGCACTGCCATACGATGGCGTTATAGATGGGCTGGCCGCTCACGCGGTCCCAGACCACCGTGGTCTCGCGCTGGTTGGAGATGCCGATGGCGGCGATGCGGTCGGAATGGATACCGCTCTTAAACTGAACCTCCATCATCACGCCGATCTGGCTGGCAAGCACCTCCGTGGGATCCTGCTCCACCCAGCCGGGGCGCGGGAAGCTGGTTTTGACGCTACGACGCGCCTGGGCAACGATGCAGCCGTATTCGTCGACAATGGCCGCGAGTACCGAGGTAGTGCCGCAGTCGAGCGCCATGATGTAGGAACCGCCAAAGTTAAACGAGGCATCTTCCATGCCCAGGCTGCCCAGATTCAAAGACATCGCTTACACCCTTCTATTGCATCGGGTCGGACAGGACCCGCTCGATCTCTGATGCGGGAAGTGCGCCTTGGCGCAGGATCTGGAGCCCGCCGTGCTGGAACGACACGATGGTCGAGGCGTCGCGACACGGGGCCTCACCGGCGTCGACGGCAACATCGACCCCCTCCAGGATGCGACCCTCGACGGCGGCAAAGCTTGCCGGCGAAGGCGCGCCGTGCGTGTTGGCGCTCGTGCAGGCAAGGGGACTGCCGCAGGCGCGGATGAGCGCTTGGACCACGGGAGAGGCCGAAGCGCGCAGGGCCACGGTGTCGTCGGCAGCGCGCATAAAGGTCGGCACGCAGGGGGCTGCCTTGACCACGATAGTCAGGGCTCCCGGCCAGCATCGTCGCGCGAGTACGCGGGCATCTTCCGGGATATCCACGCCATAGCGGTCGAGTGCTTCGACGCCATCGACCAGCCAAGCGACGGTTTGCGTGAGCTCACGTTGCTTGAGAGTGAAGATACGGCGATAGCCGGTGCCGAGCGCAGGAACTGCGGCGCCATTGACGGCAGCCTGCGGATCGCGCGGCCACGATGGGAATTCGCTTGTATCTTGGGGCACGGCGTCCGAGAAGGCGTTGACTGCCACGGCAACACCGTAGACGGTCTCGGTCGGAATCAAGGCCAGTCCGCCGCGGCCGAGCACCTCGGCCGTGCGCTCGACGGCAAGCCGATGCGGCTCGCGCGTTCCCTCGTATACCCGATAGACCGTCTGCATGTGTATGCCAGCCCCTTACGCTCCGGTGCAAGTTTGTTTACTGTGGGGCATTCTCGCACGAAACATTCAACCTATTTGCCCAGAGCGCATGTTGGTTTGGTGAGCGGCTCTAGTAGTCGGTGAAAGTGAGGGGGTTAATTGAAGATTTTTAGCGCGCAAGCGTAACGGTACGATCGGGAAACTCGATGCTTGCAACCAGTTTTCCGCCGAGGCTCTCTGCGTACCTGCTCAGCGTGTCGAGCCTCATCGAACCCAACTCCCCACGCTCGAGCTCGGATACACGTTTTTGAGAAACGCCCATCGACTGGGCGACCGACGCCTGTGTTAGATCTTTTAACCTGCGAATCTGAGCAAGCTTATAGGCTTCGATACGATCGCGAGTCCTCTCCTGCTCGGCGGTAATGGAGTCGCGTGTTATCCCGCGAGATTCCATATACTCATGCAGTTCCATCTCGATCGAGCCTCCTTACGTGGCGACGGTATATTTGCTCGGCCCTTGGAATGTTGATCGCATACCAACCGTTCCATTTTGCCCTCGACGATCCCGCTCGCGACTTATCACCCGCCAATAGCAATACCGCCTGGCGCTTGGGGTCAAAGGCGAAGAGGATGCGAATCACCTGCCCACCACACGACGTCACTCTCAGCTCCTTTAAATGATGAAGCTTCGAGCCCTTTACGCGGTCAACCAGCGGACGACCAAGGCTGGGACCTTCCTTCTCGAGCACCAAAAGGTCTGCATAAATCTGCTTCAGCGTAGCTTCATCCTGCTCATCAAGCCAAGGTTCAATGTAATCAAGCACGATACGGTACCGATGCAGCTGATTTGACATACCTTTCTCCTTCTATAGTAGAAGTTTTACGGTATATTGCAAGGACAAACTTGCGCAAATGTCTATTTATTCAGCTTAAATACGCTGTTTGGGCTCGGTGACGATGGCTCGAACGATGCGGGGACGATCGGTGAGGTCGTGGACGATACGCACGTCCGAAAGGCCTGCTTGACGACAGAGCTCGGCCGCGGCGTCGAGCGCGCCCTCGTAGAGCTCGCAGGCAAACAGGCCGCCGGCACGCAGCATGTAGGGCGCCGCGTTGAGCAGGCGGCGGAAGATATCGAGACCGTCGGCACCGCCCTCGAGCGCCAGATCGGGCTCAAAGTCCTTGACCTCATGCGGCAGCGAGCGCATGACATCGGTGGGGATGTAGGGCGGGTTGGAGACGAGTACGTCAAAGGTGCCCCACTCTTCGCGGGGAATGGAACTCACCAGGTTGGTGAGGCTGAAGGCGACCTCGTCGGACGTGAGGCCAAGCGCATCGCGGTTTTTGGTAGCAAGGTCGATGGCACGCGGCTCGATATCGGTAGCAGTGCAGGTAACGTGCCCGCGGCGCTCCCAGGCAAGGGAGAGCGAAATGCAGCCCGTGCCGCAGCCGACCTCGAGAACGCGGGCAGTGCGGGGCTCGGCTGGGGCAGATACGTTAGCCTCGGCGGCATCTTGCGCGGGAGTCGCCTGTTGGTCGTTGTCCTCAATGGCGATGCCGTATTCGTCGAGCTCGGGCTCGGGGGTTTCCATGGCCTCTGCTTCTGCCGCTTCGGCTTCTGCTGTCTGCGCGGCGGCTTCCTCGGCCTCGCGGTCGGCCAGTTCCTCGGCATAGGCGCGGCTACCCAGTACGTCGCCGCCTAGCGCCGCCTCATCGGCAGCCGTCAGGTTAGCGGCGCGGCGCTCGGCGGTCGCCCGTTCGTCTGCCAGCGCGGCCTCGGCCTTGCGTGCCTCCTCGACCTCATCGTTCCAAGGCAGCTCAACACGCTGACGGGCGGCAGCCTCGGGGCTCAGCACCTCGGCATCCAGATAATTGAGGACTTCCTCGACGAGCATCTCGGTCTCGGGACGCGGAATGAGCACGCCGGGGGCGCACGCGACGTCAATCATGCGAAACTGCGTGCTGCCGGTGATGTACTGTAGCGGTTCACCTTTAGCGCGACGAACAACGGCCGCGTGCATGGTCTCGAGCTGGGCCGCGTTAAGCGTCTCGTCCATGCGCATATATAGGTCGATGCGTGTCAAACCCGTGGCAGCGCAGAGCAGCCACTCGGCAGAAAGACGGGGGTGCTCCTCGCCGCGCTCGGCCAGGTACTCCTTGGTCCACTCGAGACAACGCTTGATGGTCCAAATCTCGTTTGCCATGGGGCCCTCCCCTCTTAAGCGCCGGGCGGCGCGCGAATGTCGGAGCAGATTGTACGCGAGGCCAGCGCTTGGCAAGGGACGATTGAAGGCGATTATCGAGAATCAGCCCAGTTTTTTGCTTGGAACCTGCCTGAAGTGCTCATTCGTCGACGTCAAAATCTGCATTTGTCAAGCTTTTGGCAAGGTTGCCCCAAAACTGACCAATATCTAACCAAGAACTTGCCAAATCACTTGACGCGCGACGCATCAAAAAATGCACTGCGACTTCTCGGACGCTTTTTCGAGCATTATTTTCAATAGCAGATGAATGCCGCTAATTTCTTTGAGCAGGTAGCCGGCTTAATAGCCATCAAAGCCGATTAAATAACATCTCAAAGCAATGTGCCCAACCTAGTCGCTTAAGAACGTCCCCAATGACTACATCAAGGCGCCGCAGGTTGAGCATAAGTCAGCGAAAACGCCCCTAAGCGAGCAAGGTGACGTGAAAGAGGAGGGAAGCGTACTTCGGTACGCGACCGACGATTGAACGTCAGATTGCCGCTTAGGGGCGGTTGCAGCGTCGAGCCGTTACGGCGTTTGGTAAAACGCCGTAACCTAAACCGCCTGTGCCAGCTTCTCGGCTCGCTCGGCGGCGGCGAGTGCCTCGATGACGGTGCCGAGCTGGTCGCCCAGGAGGACGCCGTTGTAGGTGGAGTTGAAGCCGATACGGTGATCGGTCACGCGGTCCTGGGGCTGGTTGTAGGTACGGATCTTCTCGGAACGGTTGCCGTGGCCGATCTGGCTCTGGCGCTCGGCACCGAGCTCGGCCTGCTGCTTCTCGAGTTCCATCTCGTACAGACGGGCGCGCAGCATCTGCATGCAGACCTCGCGGTTCTGGATCTGGGAACGCTGCTCCTGCGACTGCACCACGGTGTTGGTGGGCAGGTGGGTGATGCGCACGGCGGAGTAGGTGGTGTTAACGCACTGACCGCCAGGGCCGGAGGCGCAGTAGGTGTCGATGCGCAAGTCGGACTGGTTGATCTGGACGTCGATTTCCTCGGCCTCGGGAAGCACGGCGACGGTAGCCGTTGAAGTCTGGATGCGGCCCTGGGACTCGGTCTTGGGGACGCGCTGGACACGGTGCACGCCGGACTCGTACTTCATAACGGAGTAGACGCGGTCGCCCTCGACCTTGAACTCGATGGACTTGAAGCCGCCGGCCTCGCTGGGGCTGGAATCGAGCACGGTGGTCTTCCAGCCACGCGACTCGCAAAAGCGCTGATACATCTTGTACAGGTCGCCGGCGAAGATGGCCGCCTCGTCGCCACCGGCGGCGGAGCGAATCTCGACGATGGTGTTCTTGTCGTCGTTGGGGTCGCTCGGAATGAGCATGTACTTGATGTCTTCCTCGAGCTGGGGAAGCTTGTCCTCGTTCTCGGAGATGTCCATCTGGAGCATCTCCTTCTCGTCCGCATCGCTGGTGTCGCGGAGCATCTCCTTGGCGGCCTCGATGTCATCGAGCGCGCCGATGTACTCGCGCGAGGCAGCGATGAGGTCGGACTGGTGTGCGTACTCCTTGTTGAGACGCGTGAACTCCTTGATGTCGGAGGCGACGGCCGGGTCGGAAAGCTTCTTCTCGAGCTCCTCGTAGGCCTTAATGATCTTTTCGAGCTTGTCGCGCATGGCGGGACTCCTTTATGTGCGTGAAGGCGAAAATCGGCAGAGTTGATGGGGCGCGCGGCGCCACTGCGGGGGTAAGCCCAGCTAGAACATGTCGATCTTCAGATACATGCGCATCCCTTCGCGTATGGGGTACATAGTTGCGGTCTAACTCATACATGAT
>NZ_JBCOTQ010000001.1:23292-62790 GCF_040920445.1 Collinsella aerofaciens
GAGCAGGGCGATGAGGAAGCGGATGCCTTGGAGGTAGGCGCGACGGGAACAGGACGCCGCTCATGCGCGAGCAGCTCGAGGACGGGCGCTACAGGAAGACCTGGAAGAAGATGATGGAGCCGGAGTACGAGTTCCATCTGGAGCCGGACGTGCAAACGGCGGGTTAACATAGCCTTTCACCAAAAAGGGCGAGCGGCCGCGCCCTGCGACCACCCGCCCTCAATCAAAGCCCTTCTCGGCCGCCGTAGCTACCGGTTCCGGCGCCGCAGGATAACGCCTGCGGCGATCAGCACCACCGCGCCGCCCGCGATGCCACCCAGGGCCATCGGCGACAAGCTGGTATCGCCCGTATACGGCAGACCCGGCTTCTCCTCCTTCGGCACCGGTGACTTGCTCGGCGGATTGGTGGGCGGCTCCGTCGGCGGGGTGGTCGGCGGCGTGTACGTGTTCTTGAACACCGGCGCCACGGCGCCGTCATAGGTTACCGTCGCCACCAGATGGCCCGCACCGTCGTCCGTCACCGTCACCGTTACCCGGTGCTCGGCCGCGTCGTACGTCACGTTCTTCTGACCGTCGTCCACCTCGGAGATGCTGTAGGCGTACGTTCCGGGCTTGTCGTACGAGATCGCCTCGAAGCCCACCGTGCCGTCCGCCGCGTTCTTTGCGGTCTGCAGCACCTTGCCGTCGGCATCCTTCAGCTGGAAGGAGAACTGCCCTTCCTTCAGGTCCTCGCCGCTCAGCACCTTGGAGGCCCCCAGCTTCACCTCAGTCGCGGCCGGCGCGTAACTGTTGCTGAACGCCACCGCATCCGCAGCCTTGCCGCCCTTGCTGTAGGCAACCTGCGCCTCCAGCGCGTGCGTCTCCGCATTCTCCGTCACCGTCACCGTCGCGGTAAAGACCGTCGTGTCGTAGGTGACGCCGTTCGCCGTCGCCCCTGCCCGCTCGGACACGGTGTAGACGTACGTCCCCACCTTGTCCAGCTGCAGCGGCGCGAAGCCGAACGTGCCGTCGGCGCCGTTCTGCACCGTCTGCACCACGTTACCGTCGGCGTCCTTCAGGTCGAAGAAGAACTCACCCTCGGCCAGGTCGCGGCCGGTCAGAGCCTTCGTTCCGGTAATCGTCGCCGTCGTTGCCGTCGGCGTGTAGGTGTTGGTGAAGGTCAGATCCGCAGCCGTCTTGTTCGCCGTCGCGGTCAGCTGGCCGCTGCCGTCATCGGTCACGTTCACCGTTACGTCCAGCACCGCATCGCTGTAAGTGATGGTGCCATCTTGGCCCGCAACCTCCTTCACCTGGTACGCATGCGAACCAGTTGCGGTGTACGAGATGGCCTTGAAGGTAAACGCTTTACCCACGTTCGTGGTCCGGTCGATCTCCTGCCCGGTGGCCACGTCAATCAGCGCGAATGTGAACTCGCCATCGGCGGGCGTCCGCGTGGTGGCCGGGTCGGCATTCTCAAGCACCTTGGTACCAGAGATCTGGTAGGAGGTCTGACCCGGCTGGTAGCTGTTCGCAAACGTCATGGTATTGGGGGTGACGCCGTTCTCGGTGCCCTCGCTCGGTTTCACCGTAGAGCTCTCTACCACCAGCTTGCCGTCGTTGTTGTCCTTCACCACGTAGGTCAGGGTGTACGTCTTGCCGGTGTAGGTCACGCCCGGCACGCCCGGCGCGCCGTCCGTCGGCTGCACCTCACGGACCGTGAAGGGAAAGGTGCCCGCATGGTCGAAGGTCAGCTCGTTAAAGTAAACCTTGCCCTTGGCGTCGTTCTTCTGGGTCTGGAGCACCGTACCGTCAGACCCCACCAGCTCGAAGGCGAAGTCTCCCGCCTTTAGCTGATAGCTGCCGTCGTGCACGTCAACGCTCTTGGTGAGGGCGATCGCGCCGGAGTTCGTCGCCTTCGCCTTGTAGGTGTTGGTGAAGGTGGGCTTCGTGGCGTCCGCGCCGTCGTAGGCGACGCTCGCCTGCAGCGTGCCGGCATTGTCCACAACCGTCACCACGGCATGATGCACCGCGTCGTCGTAGGTCACGTAGGCCAGATCACCCTTCCGCTCCACGATAGTGTACTCGTACGTGCCCGGCTTCGCGTAGGAGAAGGCGTCGAAGTTAACGCTTCCGTCCGCGCCGTTGGTCGCGGTCCGGACGGGCTTGGCCCCGGCAAGCTGCTCAGCAGTCATTTTGCCCTCGTACACATCGAAGGTGAACTCGCCGTCCTTGGGGACGATCGGCGTGTTGTCGTCCTTCTTCACATAGCTCTTCTGCGCACCGAGGGCCAGACCGGTCGCGGCCGGCTGGTAGGTGTTGGTGAAGGTATCCGAGCCGGATGCGCTCGTCACGATCGCCTTCGCATTCAGTGCTCCGTTCCCGCCGTCTGCGACCGTCACCGTATAGGTGAGGGCATGATTGTCATAGACCATGCCGGCCTCCGCGCCCGGCTTCTCCGCGATGGTGTAGGCGAAGTCCTTGCTCGCGGCGCCGCCCAGGTCGGCGAGCTCGAAGCCGCGCGTGAACTTCACCGTGCCATCGGCCTCGTTCGCCGCGGTGCCGAGCACCTTGCCGTCGGCGTCCTTCAGCTCGAACGTGTACTCGCCGCCCTTCAGCTTGGTGTCGTGCGTGAAGCCCGGCGCGACCGCAACGACCTTGGTCGCCGTCAGCTCCACGGATCCCTTTGCGGTGTAGGTGTTCGTGAAGGTGGGGGCATCGGCCTTGTCACCATCGTAGGCAACGGCGGCGTCCAGCTTGCCAGCTTTGTCCATGACCTTCACCGCGGCATGGTGCACCGCGTCGTCGAAGGTCACGTGGGACAGGTCGCCCTTCTTCTCCACGATGGTGTACTTGTACTCGCCGGCCTTGGTGTAGTTGATGGCCGGGAAGGTGACGGTGCCGTCCTCGCCGTTCTTGGCGCTCCGGATGGGTTGCTTGCCCTTCAGCTGCTCGGCCGTCAGATCGCCCTCGTACAGGTCGAAGGCGAACTCGCCGCCCTTGAGCGCAGCCGGCGTGCTGTCGGACTTCACATAGGCCTTCTTCGCCGCGAGCGTCACCGAGGTCTCGGCGGGCTGATACGTGTTCTTGAAGGTCGGGATATCGTTCTTGCCGTCGTAAGTGACGGTCGCCTTCGCCTTGTCGCCCTCCGCCTTCACCGAGACGTGAACCCTCACCTCCGTGGAATCGTAGGTGATGGTCGAATCGCTGCCAGCGACCTCCTTGAGCGTGTAGTCGTACTCGCCCAGGTTCAGGCCCTTGACGGTCAGCTTGACCTTGCCATTCTTATCGTTGGTGCCGCGAGCGTCCTCATTGCCGTCCTGGTCGTACAAGCCGAAGGTGAACGCATCGGCCGTCAGGTCCTTGCCCGCGAGAACTTTCGTGGCCTCAACGGTGACGTCCGCCGTCGGCTTCGTGTTGGTGAAGGTCGGCACGGCCTCATCGCCGCCGTAGGTGGCGGTTGCGCCCAGCGTGCCGTTCTTGTTATCGGTGACGCTGACCTTGACCTTCACTTCCTGACCGTCGTAGACGACGGTCGGGTCGGCGCCCTTCACCTCCTTGATGGTGTAGTCGTAGTCACCGGCCTCGGTGTAGTTGATGGGCTGGAAGGTAATGTTGCCGTTCTCGTCGTTCGTGACGGTCTCAAGGGGCGTGCCTTCCGCCTTGTCACCCTTGTACAGAGCAAACGAGAAATCGTTCCCCGCGAGCGCACCGCCCGTAAAGTGCTTCTTCGCCGCCAGGGTCACGGAACCCTTCGCAGCATAGCTGTTGGTAAAGGTGGCGAGGTTCACCTTGCCTTTCTTGACCTCAAGCGTCTCGCTCTTGTCATCGCCGTCCTTTTCCACCGCCACGCCTGTGACAGTCAGCTTGGCATTCTTGTCCTCAACCTTCACCGTGACGGTGTAGGTGGAATCGTCCATCGTCCAACCAGCGTTCTGCACACCAGTCGTATTAGGATCGTCATCTTCCCCGTGGGCCTCGGTGAGCGTAAACGTGTAGTCGCCTGCCTTGTTGAATGTCATGTCGGAGAAGTTGAGGGTCTGACCGTCCTTGCTGGTGATCTCCCCCTTCGTGGTCTTGGACTCCGAGGTTGTGTCATCCTTCAAGCCGTCAGCCTCCAGATCGCCGGCGGCAATCTTATCCTTCGTCTCCGGAGTGGCGGTCAGCGTGAACGAGAACGCCTTCTCCGTGCTCTCAACACCGGAGATCTTCTTCGTTACCTGCGGGGTCAGCTCGTCGCTGGCGTCCGTCTTGTAGCTGTTCTCGAACGGAATAGTCGCCGTGTTGTCCTCGAGCGAGGCGCTAGGGGCAAACTTACGGTAATCGACCCTCTTGCCATCACTGTTCAGAACCGTCGTCTCGACTTTCAGTGTGCCGTCGCCGTTGTCGGACACTGTGATCTCGACGGTATAGACCGTCTTGTCGTAGGTGTAGCCGGCGGGAACGGGCTTCGGCACGTTCTCTTCCACCCTGTATCGGTAGACGTTGGCGCGGCATTCATTGCTCACGTCGTCGTGTGTGAACTGCAAGCCCTTCGGCAGCAAGCTCACGGTCTTGGTGTCCCCGAGCTTCATCTCGGGAATCTTGAAGGTCTCCGCCCCACCCGTGATGTCGAGCTTCTTCGCCGCGGCGTCGGCGGAGGTCAGGATGAACTTCGTGCCATCCTGACCCTCGGCCTGATAGTCCTCGGGCGTCACCGTAAAGCTGAATGTGCTGCTTGCATCACCGGTGCCGGTGAATTTCTTCTCAATCTGTAGACCGGCCTTCGCACCGTACTCAATCGTCTCGACCTTGTACTCGTTCTTGAACGGGACGATAGGCGTAGCGGGCTTCGCACCGCGACTCGAGACCGTCTGCACGTAGTTAGTCGTGGTATCGAGGCCCTTAATCGTCTCGGCCGTCAGCGCATCAACGTTGTCGTCCTCGCCAACAAGCGTCGTCACGTCCGGCCCCTTCACGACCGTCGTCACGGTGTAGAGCTGACCCTTGTTATCCAGGTTCGGTTTCACCGCGATGAGCACGTAGGCGTCACCGGGGTACTCGGTGTCATACGTGTATCCACCAGCGTTGGCGCCATGTACCTCAGACACCTTGTACACGTACATCTTGTTGTAGCTCAGCTGCGTGAAGTTCATCTTCAGCTTACCGGACATCGTGGCGGTCTGCGTATCGTCACCGTCATCCTTGCCCACGGTATTCGTGAACGACTTATCGGTATCAGCCGGCTCCGGGGCCTTCGTGCCGTTATACGTCATCGCCTCGATGGTGAACGGGAACATGCCATTCTCCAGCGGGGTACCGACCAGAGTCTTGGTCACATCGATGCCCGCGTAGGTACCGGAGGCCGTATAGGTGTTGGTAAACGCGGCAGCGCCCGTCACCTGCCGATCGGCATCCGTCGTCGCCTGCTTGTTGTCGTACGCAACTGACGCGGTCAGCTTACCGGCATGCGTGCCGTTCTCGATATCGGTCACTGTGTACGTCACTGTGGACGTATGGTCGTCATAGCTGATGCCGGTCTTGTCCGCGTCGGTCGGCCTCGTCTCGTTCACTTTGAACGTATACACGCCCGGCCTGGTAAACACAAGGTCGCCCGTGCCGAACGGGGTGGTGCGCATCGCGTCGCCGGGACCTGCGATCTCGACCTTAGTCGTCAAATCGCCAGTCTCATCGGAGTCGGCAGCCTTCTTCTGAGTAACGACCTTGTTTTTAACCGCTTTCATCGTGGCGTCATCCGCTGGCGTCAGCGTGAAATCGAACTTGTCATCCTGCTCCCACGCACGCCCAGCCAGCGTCTTCTGCACAGTAACCGGTGCCGACATCGTCTGGGCCACCGTGTAGGTGTTCTTGAACGGGATATATCCACCCGTGTCCGTCAGCTGCGTGCCGTCGGCCTTCCAATACGTGGCCGTGGAGGACAATTGGCCCTTGTCGTCGAGCGTGTTTTGCACCATCGCGTAGTACACGGTGGTGTCGTACGTCATGCCGCCCGTTGTCGAAGCATCGGAATTAGCGCGCTCCGTCACCTGATACACGTAGGTGGTGTTCTGGTCGGCAGCGGTGAACGTGATCTGCGGGAAAGCCGCAATGCCGCCACCATCGTTCTTCGCGGTCGTCACGCCGTCGGCGGGCATCGGCGCGTCGTTCGCACTGACCGTGTAGCTCAGGTCATTGAACTTGATGGGAGCAGCCCCCACCGCGCTGTTGGCCAGGCCGCCCAGCGCCTTCAGCTCGAAGGTGAACTTGCCCGCGGCAAGCGGGTTGTCGCCCGACTCGTCGGTATACGACTTCTGCGCGTTAAATGAGATTGTCTTGGTGTCGGTGCTGAACTTGTTGGTGAACACCGCGACCTTGTTATCGACTGGCACGGCCGGGTCGTGGTGGGCGCCATCATCGTCGTCGTTGCGAGCCATAGTGACAACCGGCTCGGACAGCGTACCCCTGCCCGTGTCGTCCACCTGCACCGTCACCGTGTACCCGGCGCTCGAGTAGCCGAAGCCGGGCAGCCAGGACGAGTCATGCTCGTCGGGCGTCCGCTCGGCCACCGTATAGGTGTACGTGCCGGGCTTCTCGTACGTAATCTGGCCGAAGCCGAACACATCACCATTGTTGACGGTCTTGACAACCTGGACGTATCCGGGCACGCCGGATACGTCCTTGTAGCCCCCGGGCATGGGCGTGCCCTTGGCAGCGCGCAGATAGATGTCGAAGCTGTCGGCCTTAGTCCACTTGCGGCCTTGAAGCACCTTCTGCGCCCGAATGCCGGTGAGCGTCACCGAAGACTTCACGCTGTAGCTGTTGGTGAACACCAGCTTGTTGTCTTCGGCCAGCGTGCCGTTGGAATTCTGCGGGGCAATCGTGCCCGAGATGCTTTCGTCCTCGCCGCTCAGGGCGTTGCCGCCCTTCTCGCGACCGGTCAGCGTGAAGCCGGCCGGCATCTTGTCTGCACCGGTCAGCTCCTCTGTACCGGTCAGCTCCCGCACCTCGTACTTGTCACCCTCGGCGAGACCGTACACGCGGATTGTCTGGCCGTCCGTGATGGTCTGCTTGCGGCCGTTCTCGAGGTCGAACATATCGCCGACCTGCTTCTCGCTTGCGGTCCCCGCGTTCTCAAACACCGCGGCCTTGTACGTCTTCCCCGCCGTCGTGGGCACGGTGAACTTGAAGGTGAACCCCGCGTCCGGTTTTCCCGTCAGGCCCGCTGGTACCACGACCTTCTTCGTCACCTCGAGGCTCGCCTCGCGCTTGTTAGCCACGCGCACGCAGGTGGCGCCCGTGAACAGCGCGTTCAGATTCTTGCCGTCCAGGTCGGCGCGGGCGCCCTTCGCATTAGTGTCACCAAGCACGTCCTGCGTGATGCCCATACGTAGCCAGCCCGTCTCGGTCTTCAGGCGGTAGGGTTCGCCCTCTTTGGTGGGCCCATACTGGTAGACACGTCCATTGGCGCCGTACTTGAGATGTACCTCATCCTCGCCACCCTTGGCGTCATTGTTCCAGGAAAGGTTGTCGTTGCCGTCGAGCGTCCCGTCGGACGTCTGGCGCTGGCCCTTGATCCACGTGAGCGTGTTGTCAATGTCGCCCTCTGCGCCAAACTGGCCCAGGCTCTTCAGGAGCGAGCCCACACCCACGAACGTCGAAACGCCGTCATCGGGCGTACCAGCATCGGCGTGGACGCCGTAATCGTCCACAATCACCTTGGTGAGCGTGTCGTTAAGCAGGAAGCCCTGGGGCGCCGAGACCTCCTTTAGGTAGTAGGTGCCCTTCACGAGCGGCTCTTTACCGTCGCTCGTATACGGGAATATGCCCGCACCTTCGAGCTTGACCGGGTTGGCGACCGACCTTGTCGTCAGGGTGTCGTAGGGGGGCTGTTCGCCATTGAGCACGGCCTTGCCGTTCGCATCCTCAGTCACCTGGGTGGACTTGTACAGGCCGAACTTCGCCCCGTCAACGGGCTTACCCTCGGAATCGGTCTTCTGCACGAACAGGCGATTCTGGATGTTCGTGACGAGCAGGCGCGTGGCGAACTGCCGCCGGAAATTCTCCTTGCCGTCGGGGAGGTCATCGCTGAACACGTGGACCGTGTTGTCCATCCTCGCTTCGGCGATGGAGCTCGCCGTTGTGTAGTAGATGGCCACCGTGTACTCGGCATCCTTGCGGGCATCACCGCTCAGCAGGTAGTAGTACTTGGAGATATCACCGGGCAGATTTTGAATCTCTACCTGGTACTGGCCGCTCGTGTTGAGCGTGAAGGCGTGCAGGTCCTTCTTCGCCGCCTCGATAGCGCCGGCCTTGCTCGACTTCTCGGCGAGGGTGTACCCCATTCCCGTCGATGGGTCGCCCGACACGGCGTACCAATTGTTCTGATCTTTGATATCTGCGTTTGCGCTTTTATCGCGCTTGAGCACCACAGCGAACAGTATGCCGGACTCCAGGTCGTCGATCTTGTCGGACTTCGTCAGGTTATCATTTGCCTTGTACACGGTCGACGGCGCGGTAATGGTCTCCTTCGCAGCGGCGAACGCACCGGTCTTCCACACGACGCTGTCCGCGTCCATACCGCCGCGGTTGATGATGACGCCGCCCGCGTCCTTCTTGTCGCTTGCGGGCACGTACTCGAGCTGCATGTTACCGTCCGTTGCCGTGAGGCTCGAGCGGCAACCGTTGGGCGCTTTTGTTTCCTTCAGGAGGTAGTGCTGGCAATGATACTCTTTATAAAGGTCATCGAAGTTGATAACGCCGTTGTCCACGTCATTTGTGAGCGTCAGTTGTCCATTCGCGTTCGTGGTGCCGGAGCCAAGTAGGTTATTTTGATTAGCGGTCGTGTCAGTGAAGTTCTCGTCTGTCTTGTACAGCGCGAACTGAGCACCCTCCACCGGATCGCCATCCTGGTCGAACTTGATGATGTCGGACTCGGGCACCGTCACGAGGTTGAACTTGAGCTCCATGTTGGAGTCGGTGGCGCCGCGCTCCAGGTAGAAGAACTTGAGGGTGTGGTTGGTGCCGTCTTTGAAGGTGTTGTCGTCGAAGCCCGAAGTGCCCTTTTTCGCCGCCTGGTACTTGCTCAGCAGCGTGCCGTCGCTTTTGTCGTTCACCTTAATGTCGCCCGTATGAAAGTTGATACTCAGACTCGCACGGCTGTGAATACCGCCGATATCACCCACGAGGACATCATCGATGAACACCCAGACGTCATCATCGCCGGCGAACTCGAAGGTCATGTCCTTCTTATCGTTCGTCAGGCCGCCGTTGGGCTGCACGAATCGCGTGGACATTGAGAGGCCGAAGTGGTGGTTGACGTGGTTACCGGCGTTGTCTGCCGTGATGCCATTTTGGACGAGCCGGCCGCTTTCCTCCTTGAACACCTTGTCTGCCGCATCGAACGGGAAGAACTGACCCCGATGGGACGAATCGCCCACTTTGTCAATGCCCCAGGTGTTATAGACGTCGAAGGCATTCTTGTCAGCGTTGTAGGCTGCGTAGTTTTCGGAGCTGTCATAGACGTAGTAGCCGTCCTGAACCTTGAGGAGGCCCGTCACGCCAAAATGGGACGTCTTGCCGGTCTGGGCAGAGGAATCGAACAGATAGCGGAGGGAGTCGCCGCCATAGGTACCGGAAAGCTGCGGGTAGCCGTCTGAAAGCGTGTTGCTGACAATGCCGGGCTGCGGGCTCGTGTTGCCCGTCCAATGGTTGAGCGGTGCATCACCCTGGCCATCGTTAAACTGGAACCGGTGGCTTGCGTTGATGCCGCCGTTGCCGGAAACCGACAGATGGTTATCCGGATTCACCCAGTAATCAAACAGGTTAATTGTTGTCCCCGAAGGCGAAGTCGTCGGAACCGTGTGGTCCGAAATTGCCGCCTCGGCACGAAGCGGCAGGAAGAAACTCGCCGTCAGCGCGATGGCGAGGGCCAGAACAATCGCATATGGCGAGACCGAGCGCAGCCCGCGACGACGGCCACAAGACATGACGGACCACCGCTCGCGCGGCCGGTGTTCACCAGGAAGTTTCCTGCTTAGACACCCCCCCCGGTAGCAATATTCACGAGTCGAGACATCGTCTCTCTGAGCTCCTGCATAATTTCCCTCCCCGTCACACGGCGACCCGCCTGGGCACCCCCCCGGGGGGCCGAGGCAGTCTGGCACATGCCCGCAGTCGTTCAAGGAATACCAACCCCAGCATATGTCTCTTAAGATATCTTAGTCTTATTCTATGACAGTTTTTGTCTCATTACCGATGAAATCGGCTCAGTCCCTTTGTCGCATGCTAGAGCGTGTGGAGCAGGGCGATGAGGAAGCGGATGCCTTGGAGGTAGGCGCGACGGGTGATGCGCTCGTTGGTGCCGTGGACGCCGCGGTCGCATTCGTCATCGTCGACCACAAAGGCGGAGAAGCGGATGCACTCGTGGCAAATGCGCTGGTAGTTGGCGGCATCGGTTGCACCAATCACGGTCGAGGGCACGATGCTCATCGGCTCTTGGCCCACCGCAGACGATCCGTTTTCCTCCGTCGGCTTGGGATCACGGAAATAGCGGGCGGCGATGGCGCGGACGGCCTCGAGCCCCGGACCGCCCACGCGCGGGGACGGCGAGGGCTCGGAGCTGCCGGGGCCCAGCTCGACCTCGACTCGGCCGGCGAGCCCAGCGGTGGCAACGGCCTCGCGGCAGCAGGCCACGACATCGGCCACGCTCGTACCCTCGAGCATGCGGAAGTTGATATTGACCCACATATCTTGCGGCATTACGTTGGCACCGGTACTGCCGCCCTCGATTTGCGTGGGCGCACAGGTGGTGGTCACAAGCGGGTACAGCTTTTTGCTGGCAAGGCAGTCGCGCACGATGACATCCTTGCTGGCAGCAATCTCGTCTGCGGTATAAAGCCCCAGCTCGACGAGCTGCGCGGCAAGCAGATCGGTCACACGCGCCGGCCACTCGATATCGCAAATCGCGGCAATAGCGCGGCTGAGCACTTCGAGCGACGTGCCACCGTAAGGGTTGGAAGAATGCCCGCCCTGGCTCTTCGTCCTGAGCACGATATCGGCATAGCCCTTCTCGGCAAGATCGGCATGCATAAGCCAACCCTCGCCTGCGCCGTACTCGGCAGCCTCAACGATACGATAGTCACCCTCGTCGATCAGGTACTCAAGCTCAACGCCGCGCTCCTCGAGCACGCGGCCAATGGCACCCGCGCCGCACTGCGTGGTCTCCTCATCCTGGCCAAAGGCCAGCAGCAGGGTTCGTTCGTGCCGCCAACCGTGCGCCAGCGCATACTCAACCGCCTCGAGAATGCCTGCGACTTGGTCTTTCATGTCGATGGCGCCGCGACCCCAAATATAGGTGTCGTCCACGTGCCCGCTAAAGGGATTGTGCGTCCAGTCTGTCTCGGTGCCCGGCACCACGGGAACCACGTCCATGTGGCCCATGAGCATGACCGGCTTGAGGGCGGGGTCGATGCCGGCAAGCGTCACGAGCAGCGAATGGTCGATGAGCTCGACCTCGCCCGCCGCAAACACGCGCGGCCAGGCCTGCTGCATATAGGCGCGCAGGTCGGCAAACGCCTGCCAGTCCACCGTCTGGGCATCCATGCTCGAAATCGTCGGAAACGACAGCACGCGGCCCAGACGCTCGCACGCGCCGACCTCGTCGATATCGGCAAAATCATCCTCGTGCGCAAAGAAGCGCCAAACCTCGGCCATGCCTTCCTCCAAAAACAACGTGGCAAAGAGGCGGTCCCTTTGCCACGTTCGCTTGCATTATTTGTCGTTGAGATAACGCGAGAGGAACTCGCGGGTGCGCTGGTGCTTAGGATTGCCAAAGAGCTCAGCCGGCGCGGCGTCCTCGAGCACCACGCCCTGGTCCATAAAGACCACGCGGTCGGACACGGTACGCGCGAAGGCCATCTCGTGGGTAACGACGACCATGGTCATGCCGTCGGCGGCGAGCTTGCGCATAACGTCGAGCACCTCGCCCACGATCTCGGGATCGAGCGCAGAGGTAGGCTCGTCAAACAGCATGATCTGCGGGTTCATGCACAGGGCGCGGGCGATGGCAACGCGCTGCTTTTGGCCACCGGACAGGCGACCAACCGCGGCATGGGCGAATTTTTCGAGTCCCACGCTCGCCAGATGCTCCATCGCGACCTGTTCGGCCTGATCTTTGCCCATCTTTTTGAGCGTGACGGGCGCGAGCGTGCAGTTGTCGAGCACATCCATGTTGTTGAACAGGTTGAAGCCCTGGAACACCATGCCGATGTCCTCGCGCAGCTTGTTGATGTTGCAGCGCTCGGCCGTGAGATCCTGGCCGTGGAACCAGATGTGACCCGTGTCCGGAGTCTCGAGCAGGTTGAGGCAACGCAGCAGCGTCGACTTACCCGAGCCCGAGGCGCCGATGATGGTGACGACCTCGCCGGGGCTAACGGCCAGGTCGATGCCCTTGAGCACCTCGAGCGAGCCAAAGCTCTTGCGCAGGCCCTCAACGCGGATGAGCGGCTCTTTGGTTTGCGCGGCCGCAGCGCCGGTAGTAACGGTATCTGCCATGATGAATCTCCTCGTCTTGCGCCTAGTTGGAGCTGGGCAGCGTGGCCGGAGCCTCGGCACCGAGCTTTTTGCCAAAGGCCTCGAGCAGGCGGCTCGCCACGAGCGTCAGGATCAGGTAGACCACGAGCGCCACGCAGTAGACCTCCATCTGGCGGTAGTACACGCCGGCGACCGTGGTAGTAGCGTACATAAGGTCGAACACGCCGATGACCGAGAGCACCGACGAATCCTTGATGTTGATGATGAGTTCGTTGGTGAGTGCGGGGATCGCGTTTTTAATGCCCTGGGGGAACACGACTTTGCGCATAGCTTGCCACTGCGACAGGCCCAGCGAGCGTGCTGCCTCGGCCTGGCCGGGATCGATAGACTCGATGCCGCCGCGCAGGACCTCCATCATGTAGGCGGTAGAGTTGAGCGAGATGGTGACGAGGCCGGCGGTGAAGGTGCTCCAAATCTGGTTGGCCTGAGCGGTCTCGAAGCCCATGCCGCGCAAAACGGTGAAGCCCGCGTAATAGATGAGCAGACCCTGGACCATCATGGGCGTGCCGCGCACGATGGTGGAGTAGACGGTCGCAAAGCCGCGGCCGATACTCTTAAAGAAGCGCACCAGATCGTTATCCACGCGGTCGAACGTCTGAATACGCAGGAACACAAAGAGCAGCGCCAGGAAGAATGCGATGACGGTACCGAAGGTGGCAAGCGCGATGGTGATCTCGATACCGCGAATGAAGAAGTCGCCGCTCTTGTAGGTCATGTAGACCAGGCTCGACAAAAAGTCGCTGGGGTTGGAATCCGAGACAATGCTCACCTGCACCAGGTCGATAAACGACATGACGCAGCGATCGATAAAGAAAACTGCCGCGATGGCGACCACGACGTAGCTGCCTAAACGTGCTCCACGACGGAAACGCTCGGATGCGAACGGCGACTTTTCGCGATAGTCGCTCCAGTGCATAAGCTTGGTGACCAGCGCCGCCGCCGACACGACGAGCCACGCCCACAGGATTGCCCAAAGGCAATCTTGAAACACGCCCGTGGAAGCCAAGAAGCTCAGCGGTGTGGGGTTGCGCTGGCTAAACGCCAGGCCGAGCGCCGCGATAACGCTCGTGCCCAGGTATACATAACGGTGGTCGGCCTTGATAAAGGAGGCCAGACGATTGATGGTTTTCATGCTGCCTCCCTATGCCGGCTGACGGTCGAGGCACGCGTCCCACATTTGGTCGCGCTCCTCTTGGCTAATGCCCTTGAGTGTCTTGTCGATGAGCTTAAGCAGCTTGTCCGAGCCCTTGCGGCAGCCGACGTTTGCCGCGACCTCCTGCTTAAAGCCCTCGCCCTCGGCAAAATGAATGGGGACGATGCCCGGGTTTTGGGCCATATAGCCCTTCTCGTTCTCGGTGTTATAGGTCACGGCGTCGCACGTGCCCTGCAGCAGGTTCGAAAACACCGTGGGAACCGAATCGACCGGGTTCTTGTGGACAACGCCCGGAATCTCGTCGATGACGGTATCGAGCATGGTGTCCTTTTGCCCGAGGACCGTAGCGCCGCTAAAGTCGCTGAGCTTGGTCGCATTCTGGTAGGGCGAGCCCTCTTTTACGAACAGGCCAAAGTATCCAATGAAGTACGGATCGGAAAAGCCGACAGACTCCTCACGCTCGGGCGTGGCGCTCATGCCGGCAATGATGAGGTCGATCTGGCCGTTGTTGAGCGAATCGATAAGACCCGAAAAGCTCTGCTTGACGGCAACGGGCTCGCCACCGAGGGCCTTGCAGACGATCTTGGCGATCTGCACGTCGTAACCATCGGCATAGGCGCCCTTCACGTTGTCGATGGGGATGGTGTACTCGCTGGCTTCGGAGACCTGCCAGTTGTACGGGGCGTAGGCCGCCTCCATGCCGATGCGGATCTTGTCCTTGCCGATCACGGAATCGGACAGGTCGTCGCGACCGCCGCCCGTCGTGGGCTGAACTACTTCCAGCGTGGAGGGGCGCTGGCAACCGGCAAGTGCGCCGGCGACGACAGAAGCGCTCGCAGCGAGAGCACTACCCAAGAAGATGCGACGGCTGCATACCGGCTGGACATGCGTGCCGCATTGATGGGGAGAATGCATAATCTGCCTTCCCTGTTGAATCGTATGCTGACGACTTAACAGGATATACGCCAGCGACCAGCAGCGCAGCACAAGCTCGAAAAATTAATAGACACACGGTAGTCATAGGGAACGTCGATGTTTTGGCAATGCCAGCGAGCGCCGCCCAGAGCGAAAAAGTTGGCATGAAAAAGGCAAGGCATAGACCTTCTGGTCATGCCGTGCCTTTTGAATGACAAATTGTCGCTCTGGGTAGCGCGCAGCGTCGACCGGCCCGCCGTTCGCCAGAACGGCGGAACCTCTAGAGCAAGGTGACGCTAAAGCTGCGTTTATCGGTAGCGCCGGGAACCAAGGTGATGGTGTTGACCTTGTGCTCAAAAACATCGTCCTCGGTGTCCATGGTGGTATGACCGGTCCAGGGCTCGAGCGCCACAAACGGAGCGTCGTTGGCGGCAGACCACACGCCAATGTACTTAAAGCCCTCAAAGTCGATCTTGACGCCGTGGCCCGACTTGCGGCCGCGCAGTGTGAGCGTGGAGCCCGGAGTATCGGTGAACATGATGGCATCGTTATCGAAGCTGCGGTGCGTGATGGGCAGCACGTCCGAGTTATCGGGAGCCTTGTAGCTACCCTCGAACGTCATAAGACCGTCGGGCGTGATGATGGGAGCCTCGTTGGTCCAAGCCTCGGTAAACGCCAACTCGTAATCCTCGAACGCCTCGTCCTCGGCACCGGGGGCCGGTACGTTAAATGCGGGGTGGCCGCCCACCGAGAACGGCAGGTCCACGTCGCCGGTGTTGGTGACGGCGAAGGTCTGCGTGAGGGTGGCGTCGCCGGTCAAGGCATAGGTCATGTTGAGCTTAAAGTGGAACGGGAACGCCTTGAGCGACTCGGGCGTATCGGTGATCTCGTACGTTACCGAGGAGCCGTCCTCCGAAACCTCGACCAGCTTGTGCTCGACAATGCGCGCGAGTCCGTGGCGCGGCATCTCGCAGGTGCCGGCCGCAGACGTTGCCGTGTTGTTGCGCAGCGAGCCCACAATGGGGAACAGGATGGGCGCGTGCTTGCCCCAAAAGGCGGGGTCGCCCTGCCACAGATACTCGTTGCCGTTGAGGGCAAGACTCGTGAGCTGGGCGCCCATGGAATCGATGGCCGCGGTGAGGCCGCCGCGCTTGATGGTAGTGACGGTAGACATGCTACTTCCTCCAAAAGTAAACAATAGTGTCGAGGGCTATTGTCCCACTCTTGGCGGCGGGACGGGACGGCAGGCGATTATTGAGTAGCCATAGCGGAATGAGCGGCGAGCGCCTACTGGGTATCCACGTAAAGGTCGAACCCGCCCTGCGGTGTGGTGTCGACCGTGTCGGGCGCCTGTGAGTTAAAGCTCACGGGGACCATGCGCTTTGAGGCACGGAAACGCGTGCCGTCGGTGGCGACGGGCGGTTCATCGACGGTGAGCTCGTAGTCGCCGGGCTTAAGTTCGATGCCGTCACCGGCGGAATTGACGTATTGATACTCGTCAATCGTCTGCCCTTTGAGCGTGCGCCCCACGATGTGGATGAGCATTTGACTGTCGCCGCGCGCGGTGTCCCACGTCGCGCCGTCCTTGACCTCGACCGACACATGCACCGAGCGCGTGCGGCCGAGCGATTGCTCGACAGACATCTCGACCTTGGCGGCGTCTTTTCGCTGTTGCTCGACATGGCTCCAGACGTTTCCAATTACCGAGCATGCGATAACGCCGGCCATAAAGGCGATAAGGATGGGGCCAAGCGGAGAGCGACGTCCTGCATCTTCCTCGCGAGACAGATTGGGGCGACGTGTGGGCGCGGGCGCCTGAGCGCCCTGCGAGGGCACGTCGAGAATGCTGAAGGATGCCGTGCTGTCGGGGTCGATAGTGTGACGCGGCTGCGGGGTCTTTGCCGGCGAGATGGACATGTCGGCTGGCTCACCCAGTGTGGCCGTAGCGTCGGCCTTGGCCTCGTCTGCCTCGGCCTGGGCCCAGGCTTGTTCGAAGGTCAGGGGCTCGACGGGGTCGAGGGCGGCGTCCGAGTCGGCGGCGACGTCGTTGCCGGTCTCGTCCTCGTCGCTCGACACGTCACGCGGCGTGGGCTCGTCCCACTCCTCGTCCGGAGCCTCACCCTCGCTATACCACCATTCAAAGTTATCGATATCCATACGGGGCGCCCCTTAGGCCTCGCAAATAAACACTCGCTAGCCTTATACCCCCAGACGGCACCGAAGCTCACCCGCGCCGGACACGAAAACCGTCACAACATTCGACGCTTTTCCTCGTTTTTGAGATTTTCATCGAATGTTGTGACGGTTTGGGCGGCAGCCACGCCGCGAATGTGACGAAGGGACTGTCCTTTTGTCACATTCTGTTAGAGTTGCAGGGATTGAATCCCGCTTATCAATGCGACATTGGAGTGACAACCTTGACCGCCGCAACCACGCCTAAAAGTAAGTCAACCGCCGCCGCGCTCTCCTCTGCGCGCACCAAGCTCTGCCTGGCGCTGCTCATGCTGTTGGGATTCTCGCTCGGCTGCTCCGAGTTCGTGGTCATCGGCATCGAAAGTGACTTGGCGACGGAACTCGGCGTATCGCTTGCCACCGCAGGCCAACTTATTAGCGTGTTCGCACTGACCTACGCTATCGCGACGCCGGTGCTCGCGCTCAGCACGGGGCGCTTCCGTCGTTACCAACTGCTCGTGTACTATAGCATCGTCTTTGTGCTCGGCAATCTGGTCATGGCGCTGGCACCCAACTTTCAAGTGCTGTTCGCCTCGCGCATCATCTTGGGCTCCGTCTCGGGCGCACTGCTCGCCGTGGGCGTGACGTATATCCCCGAGCTGCTGTCCCCGCAGCAGACCTCACTCGCCATCTCGGTGGTGTACGGCGCGTTTTCCGTGGCAATGGTCTTTGTCACTTCGATCGGCAAGTTTGTGGCCGACACGCTCGATTGGCACGTGGCCATGTACGGCACGCTGGCCTTTGCCGTTTTGATCTGCGGAGCGCTCGTGGCGTTTATGCCGCGCGCTGGGCAAACCGACGAGCCCGCCACTTTTCGCGAGCAGGCGGGTCTGCTACGCGAGCCGAGCATCATCACCGGCATGCTCATCTTTTTGTTTGGCGTGGGGTCGGTCTACGTTTTCTATGGCTACGTGACGCCTTATCTTGAGCAGGTGCTGGGCATGGGCACGGTCGAAGCCAGTACCACGCTCATGGCCTACGGCGTGTTCTGCCTGATCTCGAACATCCTGGGCGGATGGATCGATGCGCGCTTTGGCATGAAGGCGCTACTCGTGACGTTTGTGCTGCAGGCCGCAGCGTTACTCGGACTGTTTGCTGTGGGCGGCACCATGCCGCTCGCGTTGGTCTTTGTCTTTAGCCTGGCGCTGCTCATGTACCTGTTCTCGGTGTCGTGCATCACGCACTTTATGGACGTGGCACGCAGCCGCCACCCCAAGTCGATGGTACTCGCAAGTTCGGTTGAGCCCATGGCGTTTAACGTCGGCATCTCGTTTGGCACCGCAGTGGGCGGCGCCGTGGTAAGCGGAGTTGGCATTGCATATGTAGGCGCGGTCGGTGCCGTGTTCTCGCTTGTGGCCTGGGCGCTCACGCTGGTGACGATTAAGTTGGCTCGCTGGGAGCGCCGTCGTCAATCAGCACAGCCCCGGATGCAGGCATAGGGGCGAACATAGCCCAAGGTGGCGAGCAACCGGTGAAAACCGTCCCATACGAGTAGTGTTTATCCGCCTGCAAGCTCCAGCAGTGCAATTTCGTGTACTTCAGATACACACTTTTCTACTATTTCGTGTATTCCAAGTACATGAGATCGTACTAAACTATGTATCTGAAGTACACGAAATTGGAAAGGCGGCCCCATGCGCAGATCAATCGAATCCGTTATCGAATCATGGGCGACAAAGGACGCGTCGCGCCCCCTCCTCATCCGTGGTGCGCGACGCGTAGGCAAAACGTACGTTGCCGAGGAAATCGGCAGACGAATCGCCGGCGATGCGTTTGTCAAACTCGACTTTCAGACCGATCTTGAGCTGATCGCTCCGCTGTTCGACTGTCCCACCGACGACGTTGACGCCATCGTGGCGCGAATCTCAGACTATAAACGCACCCCCATTCGCAAAGAAACCGCCTTCATCCTGTTTGACGAGGTGCAGCTCTGCGAACGGGCGCTCAACTCGCTTCGCTTTTTTTCGGGTTCGGGCTGGCGCATATGCGCGACCGGCAGTCAGCTCGGCGTCGCCACGCGCAAGCGCAAGTTGCCTTTTCCCAGCGGCGTTCGTCAAGAGACCATGCATCCTATGTCGTTCGAGGAGTTTCTCTGGGCGCTCGACGAGGAGCAGATGGCCAATGCCATTCGTACCCACGCCGGCACGCTCGAGACCTACGCCGCGCACCAAGCCGCGCTCAGCCTGTTTCATCGATACCAGATCGTGGGCGGCATGCCCGCCGCCGTCAACGCATATCGCAAGACGTTATCCATCGAGGATGCGCGCGTCGAGCAGCGCGAAATCGACGAGACCTATACCGCCGATATGACCGACCCCGAAAACGGGATCAGCGGCGTGGCGGCGCGCAAGGTCTGGCGCTCCATTCCGTCCCAGCTGCTGAGATCGTCCACAAAAAAATTCAAGTACTCCGAGGTCGAACGCGGAGGCCGTCGCGCCAAGCTTATCGAGCCGCTCGACTGGCTCGAAGGCGCCGGCATCATATCGGTCAACAACCTGACCGAAGGCATCGAGCCTCCCCTCGTTCCCTTCGACGACGAAGATGGAAGTTTCTTTAAGGTCTATCTTCTCGATACCGGCCTCATGTTCTACAAACTCGGCATCAACCCGCGGCTCTGGCTCGACCTCAAAGAGGATTCCGCCATAGCGCTATCTTCCGACTTCCGAGGCGCCCTGGCGGAAAACTCGGTCATGCAAGCATTTTCGGGCAATGGCTTGCAGACGTATTACTGGGTGCCGCCGTCGTCTTGGAAGACGACCGGCGAGCTCGATTTTTTACTTCAGACCGACCGTATGGAAATTGTGCCCGTCGAAGTAAAGTCCGCACGTAACGTGCGCGCGAGAACCCTCGGGTCGTTTATGGACAAAGCCCGATCGCCATATGCCTACATTTTGTCCGAGAACAATTTTTCCCGCAGCGAAACCGATGACGGGCGCGAGCTGCGCCACCTCCCCTTGTACGCAGCGGGCTTTATTGGAGCAAACTGCCTCAAGAGCAGTCTGTAAGCCCTGCGCGACCGCCTAGAAAGGAAGCCGCTCATGCAACGCATTCTTTTTATCTGCTATGGAAATATCTGTCGCTCGACGATGGCTGAGTCCGTGTTTACCGAGCTAGTGCGGCGCGCCGGGCGCGCGGGCGAGTTTGTCATTGATTCCGCTGCGACCTCGACCGAGGAGATCGGCAACCCGCCACACCACGGCACCATTGCCAAACTACGCGAGGTCGGGATTCCCGTCGTCGCACATCGCGCGCGTCAGGTGCGTCGCGCGGAGTATGGCGACTGGGACCACATTGTCTATATGGACGACGAGAATGCCTGCGGCCTGCACCGTATCTTTGGCAAGGACCCCGATGGCAAGATCTCGCGCCTGCTCGATTGGACCGATCGCCCCGGCGACGTGGCCGACCCCTGGTACACCGGCAATTTCGATGCCACCTACCGCGATGTGCTCGCCGGTTGCACCGCTATGCTCGAGCAGCTGTAGGTTCGTGGGCGCACGAACCGCGCCCACGGCATAAATCGAGCGTAGATTTTCTCCCACTTTGAGCGCTCGAGTGCGCTCTAAACGGGAGAAAATCCACGCTCATGAATGTGACAAAGGGACTGCCCCTTTGCCACATCCGGGACTGGCCCTAGACCGGCTTGACCTCCAGCTTTATCCCCTCGGCGCAGGAGTCGCCCAAAACATCCGAAAGGGCCCAGGTCGCATATAGCGGCAAATAGAGAACCGCTCCGTTGCGCTCAACGTTGCCTCTCGAGAAAACAATCCCGAGCCTTACGCCATATTCAGCCGTATCAAGCACATGACCGAGCGCAGCGTGCGCGTGGTAATAGGAGCCCGATTTAACCTCGATCGGAACAGCCGTCCCATCCGGCCCATCGACCACAAAGTCCACTTCACCGCGCTTTTTTGTCTGATAGTAGTAAAGCTGGCGATTTTGGGCAGCCAGCTGCTGGGCCACCACGTTTTCGTAAATGCCGCCCAGATTGGGCTCCTTGCTATCAAGATACGCCGCTTGGGCGACTCCAACGGGGTAGCGCGCCATCAACATGCCCGTATCCGATTGGTATAGCTTGAACTGCGATGGCCGTGCCGTCTTGAGCAGGGGCGACTTTGGCTCGGTTACGATATCGGCTTTGAGAGCAACGCCGGCATCGACAAGCCAGACAAAATCTCGCTGGTACTTCTCATAATGCGCCTTGGGGTCAATGGAATTGAGCACGAAACGCTTGTGTTCGCCCTCAAGCATAATGGGGAGCTGATCGTAGATGCTCTGCACCTGAAGGGCACGCCCGCTTGCATACTTGGAAATATCCCGTCGGTACTGTTCGTTGAGCTCGGACTGTAGCTGACGAACAGAGGCAAGGTCGCCCTGCGTGTCAAGGAAACGCTGCACGACCTCCGGCATTCCGCCGACAACGGTATAGGTCCTGAAGTTTGCCATCATCGCGTCATGAATGTAATCAGGAATGGGCCTCTCGCTGATACACGCGTCACGTATCGTTTGGCGAGCCCCCTCGCTCACTCCGGTTGCCCAGCAAAACTCCTCAAAATCGAGCGGGAACATCCTAAGCTCGTGGACATACCCCACGGGATAGGACCTGACGCCCTTGAACTGGGTCCCGAGCATTGACCCCGAAAACGCCCAGCGGCACCTCCCGTCCTCAACAAGGAACTTTGCCATCGTCATGATGTCGGGGGCCTCTTGGACCTCATCGATAAACACGAGCGTTTTGCCTGGTGCAATCGACTTTCCCGAAAGAAGCGTCACCCTGCTGATGAAATCATCGGCATCCCGCGCCTCGAGAAGAGCATCTTTTGCCTGGCGATTTTCCATGAGGTTAAGCTCGATGTAGGTTGCATGGTTGGCTTTGCCAAATGCGCGAATCGAATAGCTTTTGCCGATCTGGCGAGAACCCGTGATGAATAAGGCCTTTTGCTCGGTAGACTTCAGCCAACGCTCCAGCTCTGCCGCTATTTTCCTACGCAGCATAGGCTCTCCCCTCAATATCATCGAATGAAATGCAGAGTTTATATACTTGATTATCGATGAAATGCAGAGTTTTTAGAACCTAAAATCGGCTGAAATGCAGAGATTTGATATTACAAGCATAATAGAAGGAGCACCACCGGCGAATGTGACAAAGGAACTGTCCCTTTGTCACATTGCGCTCAACTACTCGTCGACGATCTCGGCGAGCCAGACGTTGAGGGTGTCGACCTCGGGGCAGCAGAACTTTGCCGTACCGGGCTCGTTGCCGGGCACGGTTCCGCCATAGCGCAGGATATCGATATAGGGAAAGCCCACATGGCAGGCCATGGCGCACATCTTGCCGCGGTCTCGGTCGAAGTCAAAAACGTCGCCCGGCTTGTGACCGTGGTGGCAGCGGCACGCACCCAGCTGGTCCACGCAGCTCACGCGGATACACGGACGCTTGCCACGCGGCGCGCCGAGCGGCCTGTTCTCGTCCGCAGGCTTGACGCCGCCCTCGCCAGCATTACTCATGGTCAATCACATCCAGGCAGGCCTCGATGGGAAGGCCGGCGGACTTATCCTCCTGGTCGGCATTGCGCTCGATAAGCTCCGCTACCACGCGCATGGCATCGGACGTCGCGCGCTGCAGACTCCAGCCTGCCATAACGCGGCCGACGAGCACCGCCGAGAACGTGTCGCCCGTACCCGGGAAATAAACCGGAATGAGCTCAAAGGGAATCGTGAAGTACTCCCCCGCCACATGGTCGTAACCGATAACCGCGTTCGTGCCATTGACCACGGCGCTCGTAATGACCACCGACTTGGCACCCAGCTCGCGCACGGCGTCCACAAGGGCGCGGGCCTCATCGGGCGTGATCTGCTCTGCAATAGGCGTATCGGCGAGCAGACAGGCCTCGGTGTAGTTGGGCACCGCGTAGTCTGCGCACTCCAGCAGGTGCCGCATAAGGCCAATCGTGGACTCGGGCACACCGGCATAGAGCTTGCCGTTGTCGCCCATGATGGGATCGACGAACACCTTGGTGCCCTTTTGCGCGCGGCGGTGGCAAAAGTCCGAGATGATGCGCGTCTCTTCCTCGGTCACGATAAAGCCGGTCGAGATGGCGTCGAACTCAAAGCCGAGCTCCTCCCAAATGGCAAGACTCTGACGCACGTACTCCGTGGTGTCGTGGATGTAGAACTTGGGGTAGTTGAGCGTATCGGAAACAAGGGCCGTCGGCAGGTTGTGGATGCGATAGCCCATATGCGACAGCACCGGCAGCATGGCGGAAAGCGCGACCTTGCCGTAGCCGCACATATCGTTGATCAGCAGCAGCTGAGTGTTCTTCATGAGGGTCTCCCTTGGTTCGGGCACGGCGCAGCAGCGCCACAGTGCGACTAAGTGTAGCGCAGGGAGCACGGCAGGCGGGCGCTGGTGCCGTGGAGGTCGAATTGTTGCGGAAAGGTTACGGGAAGGAAGTTAGTCGTTGGGGACGTTCTTAAATGACTAGTCAAACAAGAACGTCCCCAACGACTACCGAAGCGGACCGTGGCGGAATCACAGGTTGAGGACGGACAGCGAAAACGCTCCTAGGCGAGCAAGGTGGCGTGAAAGAGGAGGGCATAGGCCTTGTGGCCATGCCCGACGATTGAACGCCAGATTGCCGCTTAGGAGCGTTTGCAGCGTCGGCCGGTTACGGCGTTTGGTAAAACGCCGTAACTATAAGGTCATGCCGCCGAAGTTGAAAGGCAGATTGCCGCTCTGGCGGGTTTGCAGCGTCGAGCCGTTACGCGGTTTGGTAAAACCGCGTAACCACTAGTTTGGTACCTTGACATTCATTTCTCATGCTCCTAGATTGGTTAGGCACAAAACAATTCCACTACCTAACTAAAGAAAGGAGCAACACTAATTCATGTGCGATGAACCTCTTAACCTTTGTTCGCACGAGCCCGGCGGCGACCCGTCACAGCCGGCGGATGCACCCGAAGCGGTTAGCTCAGAAGACAAGCTTGCCAAGCGAATCCTCAATGGGCTTGGGTTTTGCGGCCATTACATGCATTTTCATGGCGGAGGCGTGTCCGGCAAGGCGCCCATCATCTGCCTGCTGGCCAAGCAACCCGGCGGCGAGATCTCGCAGCAGGAACTCGGCATGCACTTTGACCTCAAGCCGGGGTCGCTTTCCGAGATCCTGTCCAAGCTCGAGCTCAACGGCCTCATCGAGCGCAGCCGTAACCCCAAGGATCGACGGCAGCTCACCATTCGCCTGACCGAAACCGGCCGGGAAAACGCCCGCATCGACCAGGCAGCCCGCATTCGCTTTAGAGAGCAGGCCTTTAGCGCGCTCACCCACGACGAGCGCGAGGACCTCGCCGAAATGCTCGATAAAATCCGTGTAACCTGGGAGGAACTGGATGATTAAAACCCTCATGGGCAGCATCCGCGACTATATGAAAGTCACTGTTGCCACGCCATTGCTCGTGCTTGGCGAGGTGCTCTGCGAGATGCTGATTCCATTTATCACTGCCAACCTGATCGACGCCATCAAAGACGGCGCCACCGTAGCCGAAATGCTTCCCACCGCGGGCTTTTTGGTGCTCATCGCGCTGACGTCGCTTGCTTTTGGCGCCGCTGCCGGCGTCACCTGCAGCCATGCGAGTTGCGGCTTCGCTAAGAACCTGCGTCACGATCTGTTCTACAAGATCCAGACGTTCAGCTTTGCCAACATCGATGAGTTCTCGAGCTCCTCGCTCGTCACGCGCCTGACCACCGATATCAACAACGTGCAGCAGGCCTTTATGATGATCATCCGTATCGCCGTGCGCGCGCCGCTGGTATTGATCTTCGCCTTTACCATGGCATTTATCATGGGCGGCAGCGTCGCCATGGTCTACCTGGTCATCATTCCGCTGCTGGGCTTTGGGCTGTTCTTTATCATCTTTAAGGTGCGTCCCATCTTCTCGCGCGTGTTCCACAAGTACGACGCCCTTAACGAGTCCGTCGAGGAAAACGTCACCGGCATGCGCGTGGTCAAGAGCTATGTGCGCGAAGACTTTGAGAAGGAGAAGTTCGCGACCGCCGCACGCGACGTCCAAATGGACTTCACCCGCGCCGAGAAGCTGCTGGCCTTTAACAACCCCATGATGAACATCTGCGTCAACGGCGCGTTCGTCGTCATCATCTACCTGGGCTCCAAGCTCATCATCACGAGCCAGGGCACCCTGTTCGACGTGGGCCAGCTCTCCTCGATCTTTACCTATGGCTTCCAGATCCTTATGAGCCTGATGCAGCTGTCGATGATCTTTGTCATGGTGACCATGGCCGACGAATCGGCGCACCGCATCACCGAGGTGCTAGCCGCCGAGCCCACGATCGCCGATCCCGCCGAGCCCGTGCTCGAGGTTGCCGACGGTTCCATCGACTTTGACCACGTGAGCTTTAAGTATTCCGCGCATGCGAAGCGCCAGGCGCTCGACGATATCGACCTGCACATTAAGAGCGGCGAGACCATCGGCATCATCGGCGGCACCGGCTCGGCCAAGTCCACGCTTGTAAACCTCATCGCCCGCCTGTACGACGCCACCGAGGGCACCGTGCGCGTGGGCGGCATGGACGTGCGCGACTACGACTTGGACGCCTTGCGCCACCAAGTGGCCATGGTGCTACAGAAAAACGTGCTGTTTAGCGGCACCATCGCCGAGAATCTGCGCTGGGGCGACCCGAACGCCACCGACGAGGAGGTCCGCGAGGCGGCACATCTGGCCTGCGCCGACGAGTTTGTCGACGGCTTCCCCAAGGGCTATGACACCTGGATCGAACAGGGCGGCTCCAATGTTTCCGGCGGTCAGAAGCAGCGCCTGTGCATTGCGCGCGCCCTGCTGCGTCGCCCCAAGATCTTGATCCTGGACGACTCCACCAGCGCCGTCGACACCAAGACCGACGCCAAGATTCGCGCAGGGCTGGCAAGCTATCTGCCCAACACGACCAAGCTCATCATCGCCCAGCGCATTAGCTCCGTGCAGGATGCAGACCGCATCATCGTCATGGAGGGCGGCCGCATCGCGCAGATCGGCAACCACGATGAGCTGCTCAAGACGAGCGAGATCTACCGCGAGACCTTTACCTCGCAGAACAAGATGTCTGCCGAGGGCGAAGAGGCCGTCGAAGCCGACACCGAGGCATCCGCAACACAAGCTCAGACCCAGGAAGGAGGCGAGGCACATGAGTAAGGCAACGACCGCCGAGCGCGCGCTCAACCGCAAGGGTGGCACCATGTCGCGCCTCATCAAGACGCTCTTTGGCTTCTACCCCGTGCTTTTGCCCCTCGTCGTCGTCGGCGTGGTGCTCTGCGCCATCATCAACTCCATCGGCGCGACCTTCCTTCAGAGCGCCCTGCAGATTATTAGCGAATCGTGGCAGTCGGGCGATTGGGAAGCTGCACAGCCCAAGATCGCACAGCTCGTGACCACCCTCGCCTGCATCTACGGCGTCGGCATCCTGTCCTCGCTCTTCTGGAACCGCGCCATGGCCATCGTCACGCAGGGCTCGCTCGAGAAGCTGCGCGAGAAGATGTTCAACCGCATGCAGGACCTGCCGATCCGCTACTTCGACACGCACCAGCGCGGCGACATCATGAGCCACTACACAAACGACATCGACACGCTGCGCCAGATGATCAGCCAGTCGCTGCCCAACCTGCTCATGACGACCATCGTCATCGTCACGGTGTTCTTTATCATGCTGTACTACAGCGTTTGGATGTGCCTGGTCATTGTGGCAGGCGTCGCCTTTATGACCTTTATGACCAAGCTGCTCGGCTCCAACTCCGCGCGCTTCTTTATCGCGCAGCAGACCGAGCTCGGCGTTGTCGAGGGCCATATCGAGGAAGTCATGAACGGCCAGAAGGTCGTCAAGGCATTCTGCCACGAGTCTGCCGCCGAGGCCGATTTTGACGAGCGCAACGAAAAGCTCTTCGAGGTCTCGCAAAAGGCCAACATGTACGCCAACATCCTCATGCCTATCCTTATGAACCTGGGCAACCTGCTCTACGTGCTGGTCGCACTGGCAGGCGGCATTTTCCTGGCGCTGGGCGTGCCCAACCTGAGCATCTCGGGCATGACGCTGTCCATCGCCGTCGTAGTGCCGTTCCTCAACATGACCAAGCAATTCTGCGGACAGATCGGTCAGATCTCGCAGCAGATCAACGCCGTGGTCATGGGACTCGCCGGCGCCGACCGCATCTTTGAGCTCATCGACGAGAAGCCCGAAGCCGACGAAGGCTATGTGACGCTCGTCAACGCGCAGGTGAACCCCGATACTTGGCAGCTCGAGGAGGCCGACCACCACACCGGCATGTGGGCATGGAAACATCCGCACCGCGCAACCGGCGAGATCGAGTACGTACCGCTGCGCGGCGATCTGGTCATGGACAACGTCGACTTTGGCTACACGCCCGACCACGAGGTGCTGCACGGCGTGTCTGTGTTTGCCAAGCCGGGCCAGAAGGTCGCGTTTGTCGGCGCCACCGGTGCCGGCAAGACGACCATCACCAACCTCATCAACCGCTTCTACGACATCGCCGACGGCAAAATCCGTTACGACGGCATCAACGTCAACAAGATCCGCAAGGCCGACCTGCGCCGCTCGCTGGGCGTCGTGCTACAGGACGTGAACCTGTTCACCGGCACCGTGATGGATAACATCCGCTACGGCAACCTGGACGCCACCGACGAGGAGTGCATCGCAGCGGCCAAGCTCGCGGGCGCGGATGACTTTATCACCCGCCTGCCCGACGGCTACGATACCATGCTCACCGGCAACGGCGCGCAGCTGTCGCAGGGCCAGCGTCAGCTGATTTCGATCGCACGCGCCGCCGTCGCCGATCCGCCGGCAATGATTCTGGACGAGGCCACGTCGAGCATTGACACCCGCACCGAGGCTATCGTGCAAGCGGGCATGGACAAGCTCATGGAGGGCCGCACGACGTTTGTCATCGCGCACCGTCTGTCCACCGTGCGCAACTCCGACGCGATCATCTGCCTGGACCACGGCCGCATTATCGAGCGCGGTAACCACGACGAGCTGATCGCCAAGCGTGGGTATTACTACCAGCTCTATACCGGAGCGTTTGAGCTGGAGTAGTTCGGCTCGCCGAGATGGCCGATTTACCGCTCGTTCGTCGGACATGATCCCAAGGTCAATGCCCACCTCTTTCGGGGCAAATCGACTCATCTCAACGGCCCAAACACAATGCGCCGCAACGAATAAAGCCTCCGCAGCCACACGAGCTGCGGAGGCTTTATTCATGCCGGCCGGAAACCGTATCCCACTTTTCGGGCCCAAAATGGGATGCCGTTTCCCGCTGGGCCCCCTCCGGGAAACGGCATCCCATTTCAAGGGCATAAACCGGGATGTGGTTTCCCCTAACGGCACCTTTGGGAAGCCGCATCCCACTCTAGACGCACAAAACGGGATGAGCTTTCCCATGGTGATCCAAGACCAGAAGCATGTCCGATAGCGCGGCCAGGTCAAGAACAACAAGGCAAGCGTCACGCCAATTTGGACGAGCGTCTGCTGCAGTTTGAGGCTGCTGGCCCATATGGTAGAGTTAACCACCCATGAATTTCAGCACACTGCGTGCTACCTGTTCTTTTGTCATTTAGGGGAGTGAACTTGTGAATACTTCTGTCGCCAAGAAGGCCGGCCAGGCGGTGCGCCTGCTCATGATGGTGCTCACGGCAGTTCTCATCTTCTTCTTCATCAATGTTATGCTGCTCGTCTCCGATATCCAGGGCACGGCGCGTGTGGTCAACTACGCCGGTCTGGTGCGCGGTACCACGCAGCGAATCGTTAAGCTCGAGGATGCGGGCCAGCCTCAAGATGACCTGCTCAAAGCCGTGGATTCATACATCAACGGTTTGCGTTACGGAAGTGACGACCTCAACCTCGTCCGTCTCGACGACGATGAGTATCAGGCAAAAATGACCGAGCTTGCAAATTATTTTGATGAGCTTTGCACCGAGATCATCCGTGTGCGCGAAGTCGGCTACGAGAACACCGACATCATCTCCATGAGCGAGAAATTCTTTGGCATTTGCGACGATGCTACGCGACTCGCAGAGGACTACTCTCAGGAGAAGGCGTCGGCGCTCAACTATCTCGAGGGCTTGGTGATCATCGACATCGTGGGCTTGGTGGCGACCTTTGCGGTCGAACTCGTTCGCGCGGTGCGCACCGCCGCGCTCAATCGCGAACTGCAGAGCAAAGTCTATCTCGACGAAGCCACGGGGCTGCCCAACAAGAACAAGTGCGAGGAGATCTTGGGGCAGGAGCAGCCTGTCTCCGCGGAGGAGCCCGTTGCGGTGTGCGTCTTCGACCTTAACAATCTGCATATGGTCAATAACAACTTCGGCCATGAGAAGGGCGATGAATACATTCGCTCTTTTGCCCAACAACTGGGAAGTGTGGCGTCGGAGACGTGCTTTGTGGGTCGCGACGGCGGCGATGAGTTTATCGCGGTGCTGCGGGATGCCGACCGAGCCGCTGTGGAATCTTGTCTCACTCGGATTCGCGCGAACGTGAACGAGTATTCCGAAGTCCACCCCGATATGCCCATCAGCTACGCGGTGGGCTATGCGCTTTCCAGCGATTTTGACGAGCCGCCTACCATGCGCGAACTCTTTTCCCAGGCCGACAAGAACATGTACGTCGATAAGAACCGCGTAAAGACAGCCGAGGCAGCCGGGCCGCAACGCGAGGACCGCTAAACCCGTAGCAAAGGGTAGCTAATTTGGGACGGGACTCTTTTGGCTACTTGAGGAGTTGGGCCATGGCGTTGACGAATTTTTGTACTTGGAGGGTGGGCTCGAGCGGATAGTGCAAAAAGACCGGCACCTCTCGCCCGCACAGGAACGGCACGCCCACAAAGGCCGGGTGCACCCCCGACCATGCGCCGCAGGTGAGCACCGCGTCGCCCTTTTCCTCTGCCTCGTTAAAGAGCACAAAGTCAAAGCTGTCCACGTCGATCACGTCTACGCCGCCGTCGGCCAACAGATCGATACGCAGACTGTCCATAGCGTCGTTGCCGTGACGGAGCACGCGCAGGCGCATGCCCTCTAAGTCGGCAACTGTGATGCGCGTCTTGCGCGCCAGCGGGCTCGTGCGCGGCAGGTCGATATAAAACGGCACGTTAACGATGCGAAGCTTTTGGCAGGCGTCGCCCCAGCGTGGAGTAGAAAAACTCGACTGCACTACATCCACCTCGCGGCCCAAGCTGCGCATGACGGATTCGCGCTCGTCATAGAGGTCGCTTACCGGCACGATCTCAAATCGCAGCGATGGTTCCAGATCGTGGATGTCCGTCCACATCGACAGCGTTTGGCGCCCCGGGCACATCATCGACACGCCCAGACGCACGGCACCGCCATCGCCCGCCGCGCGTCGGGCGCGACGCAGCGTATCCTCGGACTGCCGCATGATCGAGCGCGCGTCGTCCACCAGCAGAGCGCCCGCCGGCGTCACCTTAACACCCGAATGCGAGCGCTCGAACAACGTGATGCCAAACTCGGCCTCGAAGCCCGACACCTGCTTGACGAGCGCCGGGGTCGACACGCGCAATTTTGCCGCCGCACGCGAGAAGCTTCCCAGCTCCGCGGCGGCCGATATGGCCTCGAGTCGTCGATCGTACACGTCAATCTCCCGTTTCCAGACGCATGGCAATGAACTGCCGAAGGGGGTCGTTTTGGCAGGTCACGCGCTCAATTGAGAAAAAACTGCATCGCACAGTATAAACCTACGGTTAACGCCATTCTAACAAATATGCAATTCACCTGCGCAAATGCAAAGCATACGATAACCAGCGAAAACCACGTGGGTCGGTTAATGGGAGCGACCCACCGGGAGGCACAAGAAGGGAAGTTCCTATGAGCAATTGGCTTAAGCTCGAGGGCGATGTCTGCGCCGTGACTGGCGCGCTCGGCGGTATGGGCGTCGAGATTTGCCGCGAGTTCGCCCGCAACGGCGCCAACGTCGTCCTGCTCGACCTGGACGAGGAGAAGGTCAAGGCTGCTGCCGCCGACCTCGCTGCCGAGTTTGGCATCCACGCCGAGGGTTACAAGATGAACGCCACCGACGAGGCCGAGGTTCAGGCCGCCGTCGACGCCACCATCGCCGACTTCGGTCGCGTCGACGTCCTCGTCAACACCGCCGGTATCCTGCGCTTCGCCGCCATGGAGGACCTGCCGCTCTCCGACTGGAATGAGGTCATCAACGTCAACCTCACCGGCTACTTCATCACCTCGCAGCGCTTTGGTCGCGAGATGATCAAGGCCGGCCAGGGCCGCCTGGTGCACATCTCGACCGTCGCCAGCCACTCCCCCGAGACGTTCTCGGGCGTGTACAGCTCCACCAAGGCGGGCGTCAACATGATGTCCAAGATGCTGGCTGCCGAGTGGGGCCCCTACGGCGTGCGCTCCAACTGCGTCGAGCCTTGCTTCGTTAAGACCCCGATGTCAGCCAACTTCTACGCCGATCCCGAGGTCGAAAAGAGCCGCAGCCGTCTGATCGCCACGCGTCGCATCGGCGAGGTCAGCGATATCGCCAACGCCGTCATGTTCCTGGCGTCCAAGCGCTCGGACTTTACCACCGGCGACGCCATCAAGGTCGATGGCGGCTTCTCCAATATGATGGGCGACCTCACCGCCAAGCCCGGCGGCCGTCGCGCCTATGCCGACAACTACCTTAAGAACAAGGGTGTCGAGCTCTGGTCCGATGAGTCCGGCGTCGCCAAGCCGACCGACCAGTAAACCAACCTGACAGGGAGGCCCCGCGGACACGCCCGCTCCTCCCCCGTATCGATTAGAAAGAGTCAAATGGCTTCCAGCAACTCCAACAAGGGTCGCGCCGTCGTGCTTTCCGCCGCGTGCGTCACCATGTTCTTTATCAGCTCCATCGCGCTGTACTCCGTCGTGAGCAAAAACCTGCTCGCCGTCTATCCCGAGTGGTCCAGCGCCCTCACCTGGGCCTTCCCCGTCTTCCAGACCATCATGGCCGTGACGGGCATCTTCGCCGGCCGCATCTCCGATAAGATTGGCCCGCGCAACGTCGTGATCGCCGCCGCCGTGTGCTACGGCCTGGGCTGGTTCATGTCCGGCACCGTCACCGAGCCGTGGCAGTTCTACCTGTGGTTCTCGCTTGTCGCCGCCGTCGGCAACGGCCTGGGCTACAACCCGGCGCTCACCACCGGCCAAAAGTGGTTCATCGACAAGAAGGGCCTCGCCTCCGGCATCACCCTGGCCGCTTCGACCGCCGGTCCCGCCGTGCTGTCCCCGGTTCTCGCCTCGTTGCTCATCCCGAGCCTGGGCATCTTCGGTGCCCTTAAGGCACTCGGCGTCATCTTCTTTGTGATGATCGCCGCCTCCGCCCTGTTCCTGAAGGCCCCCGAGGCCGGCTGGCTGCCCGAGGGCTTCGAGGCCCCCAAGGGCGGCGCGCACGCCGGCACCTTCGGCGACCTCACCCCGGGTGAGATGGTCAAGACCCCGCGCTTCTGGGTCCTCATCATCACCTTCGCCTTTGCCGCCACCGCCGGCACCCTGCTCGTCGGCAAGGTTGCTTCCATCGCCGCCGTCCAGCTCTTCGCCGATCCCACGAGCGCCGCTGCCGTCGCCCTCGGCGGTGTGGTCGTCTCCGTCAACACCTGCGCCAACCTGGTCGGCCGTCTGTCCTTTGGTCAGATCATCGACAAGCTCGGTGCCTACAAGTCGCTGCTCATCAGCCTTGTCGTCACCATCGTCGCGCTCGTCATCATGTCGATGAGCTTTACGCAGAGCATGTTCTTCGTGGCGCTCGCCCTGCTCGGCTTTAGTTTTGGCGCCCTGCTCGTCATCTACCCGCCGCTCACCGGTGGCGCTTTCGGTACCAGCAACATCGGCGTCAACTACGGCATCATGTTCCTGGGTTACGCCGCTTCCACCTGGATCAGCCAGCCCATCACTGCCGTGCTGTATCACGCCGAGGCCGGCAGCGCCGCCTACCAGCAGTCCTTCTACGGCGCCATCGTGATCGCCGCCATCGCCGTCGTGCTCACCGTCTACATGATGGTCTCCGACAGCAAGAAGAAGTCCGCCTAGTTTTACCGACGTGACAAAAGGACTGCCCCTTTGTCACATTCCACCGGCCACCAGTATTAAGGAGTCGAAATGTCTGAGCTCAATCCCGTCCGCATTGCCGTTATCGGCGCCGGCGCCATGGGCCGCAACCACATCCGCTTTGTCACCGAGGAGCCCGAGGCCGAGCTCGTCGCCATCGCCGACGCCTTTGAGGGCGCCCGCGCCACGGCCGAGGCCGCCGGCGTGCCGTTTTACACCGATCCCGCCCAGATGATGGACGAGGTCAAGCCCGAGGCCGTCATTATCGCCACCCCCAACGACCTGCACCTGGGCGTTGCTCGCGAGGCTGTGAAGCGCAATATCGTGCCGTTGGTCGAAAAGCCGATCTCCAACGACCTGGAGGATGCCCAGGCTTTCGCTGCCGAGGCCGAGACCGCCGGCGTGCCCGTGCTCGTGGGCCAGCACCGTCGCCACAACCCCTTCGTCAACAAGGCCAAGGAGATCATCGAGTCCGGCGAGCTGGGCAAGCTCACCGTGTCGAGCTTCCACTACATGATCTATAAGAATGACGAGTATTTCGATGTCGAGTGGCGCCGCAAGAAGGGTGCCGGCCCGATCCTGGTCAACCTGGTGCACGACGTCGACCTGCTCCGTTACCTGCTGGGCGAGCCCGTTGCCGTCCAGGGTATGCAGTCCAGCGCCGCCCGCGGTTTTGAGACCGAGGACTCCGCCGTGGTCAACGTCCGTTTTGCCGATGGCGCGCTCGCAAGCATGACCATCTCCGACGCCACCGCCAGCCCCTGGAACTGGGAGGCCACCGCCCGCGAGGATCCGCAGTACCGCCCCTTCGACGCCGACGCCTACTTTATCGGCGGCACTAAGGGCGCCCTGTCGCTGCCCCGCCTGCACCAGTTCTCCTACGACGGCGCCTCTAACTGGCACAAGCCGCTGCAGATGGAGATTCCGGCCGTCGACCCGGCACTGCCGCACAAGATGCAGCTCAAGCACTTTGTGAAGGTTGTCCGCCGCGAGGTCGAGCCCGTCGTGACCCCCGCCGATAACGTCAAGACGCTCACGCTTCTCAACGCCATCAAGGAGGCCGCCGAGACCGGCCAGCTCGTCGAGCTGTAATGCCTTAAAAGCGACCGCGGCAGAAACCCCATGCCAAGCCCCTCGGTCCGCTACCAACAAGCCCCTCTTCTTTGCCCCGCGAGCAGCCTCCTGCCCGCGGGGCATTTTGCTACCTTGCCGACGATTTTTCTGGGACGGGGGCCATTTTGCGCCTCAGCTTGGTTCGTTCGCCACGAAATGGGCCTATCTACTACGTTTAACTGACCGCCCTCAACCATGCCGAATTTCCTAAAATCAAAAGCGCAGGTAGACGGCTTGCGCATTCTCGGAAAACCGGGGGATGGTCGACCCATACGGTTCAAACGTAGTAGATAGGTCGTTTTCGTGGCGCGGGCCCAAAACAGTCTTTTGAAACGGGTGGTATCCTTGGTAGCCCTGTGCTGCAAACGCACCTTAAACGCAAGGAGTCCCATGGATCTTATCGCCCAGCTCGCCCACGAGCTCAACCTTAAGGCCGCCAACATCGAGGCAGCCGTCAAGCTCATCGACGAGGGCAACACCATCCCCTTTATCTCGCGCTACCGCAAGGAAGCCACAGGCGGAATGGACGACGTCGCCCTGCGCGCACTCGACGAGCGCCTGTCCTACCTGCGCAATCTTGAACAGCGCAAAGAGGACGTCATTCTGCTCATCGACGCCCAGGGCAAACTTACGCCCGAGCTCGAACAGCAAATTCGCGAGGCCACGCAGCTCCAGCGTGTCGAGGACCTCTACAAGCCCTACCGCAAAAAGCGCATGACCCGCGCACAGAAGGCCCGCGAGGCAGGCCTGGAGCCACTTGCCAACATGGTCATCATGCAGGCCTCGGCCAAGGGCAGCGCGCTCGACGCCGCCGCGGCATACGTCAACGAGGAAGCCGGCTTCGACACGCCCGAGAAGGCGCTCGCCGGCGCGGCGGACATCGTGGCCGAGACGGTGGCCGAGGACCCCGAGAACGTCGCCGACCTGCGTGCCTTTACGCAAAACACCGCAGACATCGTCGTCGAGGCCACCGACCCCACCGAGAAGACCCCCTACGAGCCGTACTACAGCTATGATGAGCCGCTGCGCCGTATACCCAACCACCGCGTGCTGGCTATCGACCGCGGTGAGCGCGAGGGCAAGCTCCGCGTGCGCGTGAACGTCGACGGCGCCGCCGCCACGGCACGCCTCGGCAGCCGTTGGCCCCGACGCCAGGGCGTCTTCGCGCCCGTCTTTGACGCCGCCATCGCCGACGGCTACAAGCGCCTCATGGCCCCCTCGCTGGAGCGCGAGGCCCGCGCCAAACTCACCGTCCGTGCGCAGACCGAGGCCATCAATGTCTTTGCCAAGAATCTCGAGGGCCTGCTCTCGGCACGCCCCGTGCGCGGCGCCCGCGTGCTCGCGCTCGATCCGGGCTACCGCACCGGCTGCAAGGTCGCCGTCATGGACGAGACCGGCAAGCTGCTCGACCACGGCGTGGTCTATCCCACCAAGCCGCGCCACGACGTCGCCGGCACCAAGCGCGAGCTCGCCCGCCTCGTCAAAAAGGACAGCGTCAACACCATCGTCATCGGCAACGGCACCGCCAGCCGCGAGACCGAGGAAGTCGTCTCGGAGTTCATCGCCGAGCAGGCGCCTGAGCTGCGATACACCATCGTCAACGAGGCCGGCGCATCGGTGTACTCCGCCTCCGAGCTCGCCAGCCAGGAGTATCCCGATCTGGACGTCACCGTGCGTGGCGCCATGAGCCTGGGCCGCCGTCTACAGGACCCGCTGGCAGAGCTCGTCAAGATCCCGCCCCAGTCCATCGGCGTTGGCCAGTACCAGCACGACCTTGACCAGGCCGAGCTTTCGCGCACTCTGGGCCACGTGGTGGAGGACGTCGTCAACCGCGTGGGCGTCGACGTGAATACCGCGAGCGCAAGCCTGCTGGGATACGTATCGGGCATCACGCCGAGCGTGGCCAAAAACATCGTGGCCTACCGCGAGGAAAACGGTGCCTTTACCGATCGCCGCCAGCTCAAGAAGGTCCCCAAGCTGGGGCCCAAGGCATACCTCAACGCCGCGGGTTTCCTGCGCATCAGCGGCGGCAAGAACCCGCTCGACGCGACGAGCGTCCACCCCGAGAGCTACGAGGTGGCCACGTCCGTCCTGGAACGCGCCGGCGTTAAAGCAAGCGAGCTCAGCCGCGGCGGCGTGCCCGACATCGAGCGCCGTCTGGGCAGCATCTCGGCGCTGGCAAGCGACCTGGACTGCGGCACCCTAACGCTCATCGACATCGTTAACGAGCTCAAGAAGCCCGGCCGCGACCCGCGCGACGACGCGCCCGAGGTGGTCTTTAGCCGCTCGGCGCTTTCCATCGACGTCCTAGAGCCCGGCATGGAACTCAAGGGCACGGTGCGCAACGTTGTGGACTTTGGCGCCTTCGTCGACGTGGGAGTGCACCAGGACGGCCTCGTACATATCTCTAAGCTGGCCAACCGCTTTGTCAAGCACCCCAGCGACGTCGTGCGCGTCGGTGACACGGTCAAGGTGTGGGTCGAAAAGGTCGATCGCGACCGCAAGAAGATCTCACTCACCATGGTACAGGGCAAGTAAACCGCCTAAAGCAAGGGTCCCCCCCCTCTCGCGATGTGCAAAATCGCGAGTATTCTGCAAATTCCACCGTTCCGGATGCCCCTCAGAGACGAAAAAGCAAAAAACAGCCCCCGTTTTAGCGTCGTCAGAGCCAAAACGGGGGCCGTTTCATGCTTCGGTTAACTGATAAAGACCTTTACCTTGCTGAATACTCTCGATTTTGCACGGCGCAGGCGGGGGTACCTTTGCCCACGGCAGGATATGGAAGCCAAGCGCCAACTTGCTGGCAAGCTCGTGCCGGCAGCCCCGGCCTTCCCTTTCCCTAGCGCGACCCTCGCGAAGCGCGTGAGCGATAGGGAAAGGAAAGGCCGGGGCGAGCAGCCCGCGGCGTAGCCAGTGTTCGCGTTACGGCAGAATATGGAAGCCCAAAGCGGCGATATCCTTGGCAAAACCGCGCACGGTATCGAGCGAGACCTCGTACGGGTCGCGACCAATGTTCTTGCGCTTGGCCAGGATGCTGTTGGGCACCGTGATGATCTGGCAACCGCAGGCCTCGGCCTGGTAAATGTTGATGAGCTCGCGCGTGGACGCCCACAGGACCTCGCAGTTGGGCTTTGCGGCGGCCTTCTTCACCGACTCCGTCATAAACGGAATGGGATCGACGCCGGTATCGGCGATGCGACCGGCAAAGAGCGAAATGATGGACGGCGTCTCGGTGTCAACGGCCTCGACCATCTCATCGACCTGCGTAGGCGTAAAGATGGTGGTGACGTTGACCTTGATGCCGTCGGCCGAAAGCTTGCGCACCAGCTCGGCGGTGGACTCGCCCTTGGTGGTCACGCACGGAATCTTGACGTAGACGTTCTCGGCCCAGGTAGCAATCTCGAGCGCCTCGACCTCCATGGTCTCGACGTCGTCGGCAAAGACCTCAAACGAGACGGACACATCGGTGATGTGGGTCAAGACCTCTTTGGCAAACGCGCGGTAATCCGTCACGCCACCCTTCTTCATAAGGGACGGGTTGGTCGTGAAACCCTGAACGTTGCCGTTCTCGTACATGTCGAGCATGCCCTCGAGGTTTGCACCGTCAGCGAACACCTTGATTGCCATCTGCCTGATTCCTTTCGCTAGCATACGGCCGATAAACTGCTAAACACTTTACCTATGTTTATCAAGGCGTGAGCTGCGGGTTTTTATCTTCTCGGCGAACGGTATAAACACCTCAGTGTTTGGATTGATAAATCGATTGAGCATGCAAAAGCAAAGAGTCGCAGTTTGAGCAAACGTCAGAACGCGGGATTCATTAGATGAGGCCGAAATGCTGCATCGCCGTGACGGTGCCGTCGTGTGCGACATCGTCGGTCACGTAGTCGGCGACCGCCTTGACCTCAGGCATGGCGTTGCCCATGGCGACAGCCGTCTCGACCGCAGCGAGCATGCCCAGGTCGTTACCCGAATCGCCGAAGCCAAAGGTGCGTGCGTTGCCGGTGCGACCCAGGTATTCCAGCGCTCGCGCCACGCCCACGCCCTTGTCGATGCCCTTGGGGCTCAGCTCGCGATTCTGACCACCGGTGTTGCACAGCTCAAACTCGCGATCGATAAAGCCATCATCGTTGGCTACGCGAGCCAGGTCGCTCGCGACGATGCCTACCTTGCCCACGCGCAGACGGCCGTCGACGCGCATTTCCTCGGTGCTGTGCACCACAGAAGTGCCGATCAGAGACGACTGCTCAACACCCGCGGGTTCCAGGGCAAAAGTAGCCACGTTGGTCTCGAAAAAGGCTTCAATCCCTGCCGCGGCCATACGGCGTGCAAGCTCCTCAACAATGTCTTCGTCAAAGCAGTCCTCATACACCACGCGGCCCTCGACCTCGAGCGTGGCGCCCGCCATGGCAACGACGCCCGCGGGGTCGAGCGCACGCAAGCTATCGGCGATGAGCCACAGGGGGCGACCCGTGCAGATAAACGCCTTGTGTCCCGCGTCGCGCAGACGATGAAACGCCTCGACGACCGCCTGCGAGGGACGAACCGCCGAAAAGTCCTTGTCGGTCATGTTGTCGGGATCGAACGACGTCAGCGTGCCGTCCACGTCAAAAAAGAGCACGGCGGAATCGGGGCACGCATCAATCATATGGGTTCCTTTCGAGGATAAGGGCAAACGAAGCATCCATCATATAATGGAGCGACGCAACCAGAGAGGTCACCCATGGAATTTTACGCAAGCTGCCCCGAGGGCTTTGAGTCCGCACTCGCCGATGAGCTTAAACGCCTCGGGCTTTCGCATGTTCGCCGGCTGAAGGGCCGCGCTACATTTGAGGGCGAGCTCGAGCAAGGCTACCGCGCCTGTCTGTGGTCGCGCCTGGCGAGCCGCGTGTTTGTGGTGCTTGGGCGCTTTGAGGCGCAGGATGCCGATGAGTTGTACGACGGCGTTTACGACATCGCCTGGGAGAATATCGTCCGCCCCGGCGCTACCATCGCCATCACCGCCCGCGGCGTGACCGAGCAGCTGCGCAACACGCGCTTCTCGGCTCTGCGCGCCAAGGACGCGCTGTGCGATCGCCTGGCCGAGGCCACGGGTCGCCGTGCCGACGTCGATGCCGCCGATCCCGACGTTCACCTGCTGCTTTCGCTGCGCCAACGTCGCGCGAGCATCAGCCTGGACCTTTCGGGCGACCCGCTGTTCAAGCGTCTGCCGCCCGCGGCGACCCGCGCCGGCGAGGGCGTGCACGTGCTACGCCCCGACTACGCCGCCCTGGTGTTGGCGCAGATCGGCTGGACCGCACTGTGCGAGCGCGAGCTGACGGCCGACGACTACGAGAACGAGGCTCTGCCCACGTTGATCGACGCCTCGTGCGCCGGCGGCGGCCTGCTGCTGGAGGCAGTGAATATTCTGACCGACCACGCTC
>NZ_JBCOTQ010000001.1:62942-83927 GCF_040920445.1 Collinsella aerofaciens
CCGCAAGACTGCCGAGCGCATGGTCAAGTGCGCCGGCCACAAGCGTTTTGTCGATTTTTGCGCCGCCAAGTCCGCCACCGTACTGGACCATGTAGGCGCCGTCGCCGGTGCCGCCGTGGTCGCGGATACGACCGAGACACCGCTTTCGCTCATGCATGACACTTTGACACTCATCGGCGAGCTGCGCCGCGCGCCCGAGCTTGCCGCGGCGCCGGTCGCCGCGCTCACCCGCGATGGCCTTATGGCCCGCGCACTCCATGCCGAGCCCGAGCACTCAATCGCCATCATGCCCAATAACGAGGAGGCGACCATCGAGGTCTGGCCTTCGCTCGACCACGCCGCCGCGGCATTTGAGGCTGCGACCAGCGCAGATGCCGAGGAGCAGACCGCAGATGCCCAAGACGAAACCGCCAACGCCCCCATGCCCGAGCCCGCCGCCACGCTCGACCTAGGCGACGGCAAGCCGCTGCCCGTGCTCATCCCCGAGTCGGAGCAGTTCGCCAACCGCCTGCGCAAGAACGCCCGCCTGCGTCGCAAGTGGGCGAAGCGCGAGGGAGTGAGCTGCTACCGCGTCTACGATGCCGACCTACCCGACTACTCCGCCGCCATCGACCTGTACGAGGGATGCCCGCAGACGCCGGGCCGCTGGCTCGTCATCGCCGAATATGCCGCGCCCAAGACCATCGACCCCGCGCTGGCCCAGGCCCGCATGCTCGACATCTTGGCCATCGCGCCGCGCATTCTGGATGTTCCGGCCGAGCACGTGCACGCCAAGGCCCGCATGCGTTCGCGCGGCGGCTCGCAGTACGGCAAGCAGGGCGCTGGCAAGGGTGGCTCGGGCGAGCGCGCCAACATCGCGCGCCGTCACCTCCCGCTCATCGAAGAGGGCGGCCTTACCTTTGCCGTCAACTTTGACGACTACCTGGATGTGGGCATCTTCCTGGACCACCGCGTCACTCGCAACCTGGTGCGTGAGCATGCCAAGCAGGCGCGCCGCTTCCTCAACCTGTTCGCCTACACCGGTACCGCCACCTGCTATGCGGCAGACGGCGGCGTCGAGGAGACCGTGACGGTCGACCTTTCCAACACCTACCTGGACTGGGCCGAGCGCAACATGCGCCAGAACGGCTTTGTGGGTCCGCAGCATCACTTTGTGCGCGACGACGTGCTCGCCTGGATTCGCGACCAGCGCCAGACGCGCAACCGCTGGGACCTGATCTTTGTCGACCCGCCCACGTTTTCGAACTCGTCCAAGATGGGCCGACGCACCTGGGATGTCCAGCGCGACCATGTTGAGCTTTTGGCCGGCGTATCGCGCCTGCTCGCACAGGGCGGGCACGCCATCTTTAGCTGCAACCTGCGCGGCTTCCGCCCCGAGACGCGCAAGCTCGCACGCGCGGGCGTGGTGCTACAGGACATAACGGCGCAGACCATCCCCGAGGATTTCGCGCGCAACCAGAAGGTGCACCACTGCTATATCGTGCGCCGCCTGCCCATCGAGGACGCCATGGCCGAAGTCGGCTTTAGCGCCGAGGAAATTGCCGAGCGAGTCGAGGAACTGCGCAACCCCGCGGCTCGCAAGCCTCACGCGGCAGTGCCTGGCCATGTGCACGCCGGCGACGGCAAGCCGCACGTCACCGGCAGCCCCTCCCCCGCCGGTAAGCCCAAAAAGAAGAAGTTCTACGCCAGCAAGCCCAAGGGCAAATAACAAAGTTGCGGTGGAATAGTTCCTAAAAAGCCTGGTAAAGGCCCAAACAGGAACTATTTCACCGCAACTCATATTGGGATGGTGGTTGGCGATCTACCCTTGGGTGACCAGTCGGTAGCCGATACCCACGTGCGTCTGGATATAGCGCGGATGCGCGGGGTCGGACTCGATCTTCTTACGCAGCGTGCCCATAAAGACACGCAGGCTCGCCAGATCGCTCTTAGTTGCCGTGCCCCAAATCTCGTGCAGGATAAACTGGTGCGTGAGCACCTTGTCGGCGTTATGGGCCAACAGGCACAGCAACTTGTACTCGATCGGCGTCAGGTGCAACTCCTCGCCATCCATCGTGGCGATGCCGGCATCAAAATCGATATGCAGCTCACCGGTATCGAACGAGCCCTCGGACGCACCCATGCCAATCTGCGCATACGAGAGGCGCCTGAGCGTCGTGCGAATACGCGCGAGCAGCTCCTCGACCGAAAACGGCTTGGTCAGATAGTCGTCGGCGCCGGCATCGAGCGCGCGAATCTTGTCCGCGTCCTCGCTGCGCGCCGAGACCACGATGATCGGCATGCCCGACCATGCGCGCACCGATTCCACCACCTTGACGCCGTCCATATCGGGCAGGCCCAGATCGAGCAGCACAATGCTCGGTGCCTGCGATGAGGCGGCGGCGATGGCGGCATGGGCGGTCTCCACAGCCATATGGCGCAAGCCGTGCGCCTCGAGCGCGGCAACGATAAGATTGCGGACGGCGGGGTCGTCCTCAACGACCAAGATGAGCGGTTTTACGGCAGAGTTCGGCACAGCGCTACTCCTTATCAAACGAAACGTCGGCGGCGGGAAGCTCAATCGTAAAGACCGAACCGTGCGGGTCCGCCGCGGCAACCTCTATGCTACCGCCATGCGCCAGCGCAATGGAGCGGCAGAGCGAAAGACCCAGGCCCACGCTGCGGTGGCTGTCGGCAAGACCGTGGTTGGCGGTGTAGAACGACTCAAAGATGCGCTCGCGATCCTCGGGCGCAATGCCCGGGCCATCATCGGCAACCGAGCACGTCACGCGCCCGCCGTCGACATCAATCGAAATAACAATATGCGAGCCTGCGGGCGTATAGGTGATGGCGTTATTCACCAGGTTCACCACCAGCTGCACCATCAGACGCGCATCGACATTGACCAGCGCCGGCTCATCGCACGCCACCACTTTAAGGTCGTGCTCGCGCACGGCCGGGTTCACATGGCGCAGCGCCTCCTCGACGATATCGTCCATGAGCTCGAGCGTAGTCGAAAGATGCATGCCGCCGCCTTCGAGTTTGGTGATGGCGAGCAGGTTCTCGACGGTGGCGTTGAGCCATTGCGCATCAGAACGAATGGACAGCAGCATGCTGCGGCGCGTCTGGGCATCGAGCACCGCGGTGCCGGTCGAGCCCTGGTCGAGCAGCACATCGGCATTGCCCGAAATACTGGTGAGCGGCGTGCGCAGGTCATGCGAGATGGAGCGCAGCAGGTTGGCGCGCAGCTGCTCATTTTTGGCAAGCACCGCCGCCTCCTCGCGGGCCTCCATGGCGCGGGCGCGATCGAGCGCCAGCTCGCCTTCGCTCACGATGGCATCGGCAAGCGTCCGCTCCTCGTGCGTCAGCACGTCGGGCTCGGCAACGATAGCCAGCACGCCCACCACCGAGGTGGGGTCGCCCGAGCGCACGAAGCCGTCGCCTGTGCGAACCGTCAGGTAGATGCCATAAAACGCCGAGCCGCCATAGGTGGCATCGAGCGGCGTTCCCACATAGGCGGACGCCGAGAGCCGCGGCGGCATCTGCGGCGCCAGCTCGTGCACCGGGGCGGCATCGCCCACGGCTGTGTACGTCGCACGCGGCAGCAGGTCATCGCCCTCGGCGTCGGCGCTGTACCACACGACCGGACAGCCCGAAAGACGCGCCAGCTGCGTGGCCATGGCGTGAACGATCTGATGCTGATCGGCGCACCGCTGCAGCATGCGGTTGGTCTCGAGCACCATATGCGTGCGGCGGTCGCTGGCGGCAGCCTGTGCCAAGGCGCGGCGCAGGGCCAACGCAATCGAACTCGACACAAGCGAGACCACGAACATGATGAAGAACATGCCGGGATAGCCGCGGTCGATAAGCGACAGCGAGTAGCGCGGGTCGACAAACAAGAAGTTGTAGAGCGCCACGGCGGCAGCCGAGCTCAGCAAGCAATACAGGCGACTCCAGGTAAAGAATGCGCACAGCTGAACGGCAAACACATAGACGATCATGATGCTCGGCGCGAGACCCGGATGGTCGAGCAGCGCGCCCACAATCGTCGCCGCGACCAGCAGCCCCACCGATACGCAGGCGTCATACAGAGGAGTGCGGCGCGTCAGCGTTGTGCGCCGCCACCAAAAGCTATCGGCAATATCGCCGTCCGTACGGACGTCCATCAGCGTCCCGCCCCTCTCTCAAAAACAAAAACCACCACAAAGGGGACAGGCACCTTTGTGGTGGTTTCCCTTGTGGTGGTTCCAAGTGTATAGCCTTTGCAACCGGCGGTCGCTAGACAAACAGCACGTGCGCGAGCAGTGCGCACACGCACGCCGCGACAAGCACCGTCACCACGATCGAAATCACGCGGTCGGCCATGTCCATGTTGGCCCGATTCGTAAAGAACCGATCTTCGGCAGCATCGGCGCGTACCTCACGCACCAGCTCGGTCGCAAGATCGCAACCGTCAAGCACCTTTGCATCCATGGTTTCCTCCCAGGACTCAATCCCCGTCAATACAAGCCCGCCCGTTCGCAGACAAACCTCGAGCGTCGACTACGGCCGCTCGTTGGGAGCCAGGCGTTGCATCTTGTTCACGGCCTTGAACTTGGTGAACAGCGGCACGTACTCAAAGCTCACGTTGGAGTTCTCCAGGCCGTACCAACGCGCGGGCGTGCCGGCGGCGCGGCGAATGATGTACTTGAGCGTGATGGCCGTACGCTCGCTGGGCTCCACATCGCTTTCGGGCGCCAGAAGCTTACGGATCAGGACGAACTTGAACGTGCCGATGTTACCCGGATCCTTGTAGACCGAGTAGTCATGCGTCTGCGGCGGCAGCTCGCCGGTGGCAGCCAGGTCCTGAACAACCTGACGCAGGTAGGCATTGACGCGCTGGTTGATCTTGTAGCCCAGGTACAGGTGCACGCGGAACACGTAGTCGGTGCCGAACGTCTCGACCGAATAGGCAAAGGTGTGCGGTTCGTCCATGGTCTCGACATTCACGAACCACCAGGCGCGGGCACGCTTGGGATGCTTGTCCAAGATCGAATAGACGATATCGCGGTCGATGTAGTCGGTATGGGTGTCCTTGGTCAGGTACACGACGTTGTCACTCATGCGCTCGTAACGGTCGTCGTCGCGCAGGCGCTTGAGCTGCGGCAGGTAGCTGCGCAGCGGCAGCAGCGTAAACTGGCGCTGCTCGACCGCCGTGCCGTTGTACCAGCACACCATAATGCCCATGATGAGTGCAGCCATGAGGATGGTGAAATAGCCGCCGTGGAAGAACTTGGTGAGCGAGCTCACGAAGAAGAAGCCTTCGAGCAAAAGGAAGAAGGCCGCGAAGATCCACGGAGCAACCTTGAGCTTGCGCTCCTCGTGCAGGTAGAAGAAGAGCAGCAGCGTGGTGCACATCATAGTCAGCGTAATGGCAAGGCCGTACGCGGCTTCCATATGCGCCGAGTTCTGGAACAGCAGCACCACGATGACGCAGCCGACAAGCATGACGTTGTTGACCATGGGGATGTAGAGCTGGCCCTTGGTCTCGGCAGGGTAGAAGACCTGCATGTGCGGCATGAGGTCCAGACGGCTGGCCTCGGACACCAGCGAGAATGCGCCGGTGATGAGCGCCTGCGAGGCAATGATGGCCGCGACGGTAGAAAGGCCGACGGCAAACGGGCGCAGGCCCGGGGCGAGCATCTGGTAGAACGGGTTGAGATCGGCAATGCCCATGAGCTCGGGGTTGGCGGCGTTGTTCATAAGCCAAGCGCCCTGGCCCATATAGGAAAGCAGCAGGCAGCACTTAACGAACGGCCAGGTAGCGTAGATGTTGCCGCGGCCGACGTGGCCCATGTCGGAGTAGAGCGCCTCGGCACCGGTGGTGGCGAGGAAGCAGCTGCCCAGAATCATGATGCCCGCGTGGTTGTTGGGGCTCAGCAAAAAGGCGATGCCGCGCACCGGGTTGAGGCACAGCAGCACGGCGGGGTGCTGGAAGACAAAGAACAGACCCGTGCCGCCCAGGAACAGGAACCACAGCGTCATGATGGGGCCAAAGGCGTGACCGATCTTGGCCGTACCGATGCGCTGTACCAAGAAGAGCACGATGATGATGGCGAGCGTAATGGCGACGACGCGGCCTTGGTCATCGCCCAGCACGGCATGGACCGCCGGGATGGTGCGCAGGCCCTCGATGGCCGTGGTAACGGTAACGGCCGGCGTGAGGATGCCGTCGGCGAGCAGCGCGGCGCCACCTAGCATGGCGGGGATGATAAGCCACTTGCCACAGCGCTTGACCAGACTGTACAGGGCAAAGATACCGCCCTCGCCATGGTTATCGGCGCGCAGCGAGATGAGCACATACTTGATGGTGGTCAGCAACGTGACCGTCCACACGACAAGGGAGAGCGCGCCGAGCACGAACTCCTCCGTGACGCTTCCGATGCCGCCGTTGCCGGCAACGAGCGCCTTGGTTACATACATAGGGCTGGTGCCGATATCGCCGTACACCACGCCCAGCGTGACGAGCATCGCCGAGATGCTCACAGGAATCGCAGCGTGCGAAGCTGCCTCCTTGGCCTTTTGTTCCATAAGCCGGTTTCCTCCCAACTTTAATGTTCGAAGGAATTATAGGTAATCGGCCCATGTTTGAATGGCACTGTTTTCCCAGCTAGATAAACATTTATACGGCCTTTAAGCCACCTCGGCGATATGGAATGTGACAAAGGGACTGTCTCTTTGTCGCATCCGTCATTTTCCGAGCCAATTTTTGAACCACCACTCCATGGAGCGGCTCATCTCGGCCATAAAGGGACTCGTGTGCTTGCGGGTATAGATGTCCACGACGCGCTCCCCCACCACGCGGGCATGCGGACGGAACATCGCGTCCATCTCGGCTACCTGCGCGTCCATAGTCGCAGCATCGGCGCGGCAGTAGCGCTCCTCGTGCACCAGGTTCACCACGGGATGCGCAATGGCCGGACGCTCCTTACGGGGCGTGCCGATGATGAGCATCGACAGCGGCATGGTATAGGGCGGCAGATCGAGCAGCGCGGCAACTTCCTCGGCGTTCTCGACGATGTCGCCGATATAGCAGCTCCCCAGCCCCAGGGCCTCGGCGGCAACCACGGCGTTTTGCGCGGCGATCACGGCATCCTGAGCCGCGATGGCAAAGTCGCCCAGACCCGGCGCGCGGCGGGGCGCCTTGCCCGTACGCTCTACAAACTCGGGCTCAAAGCAGCCCACGTGCTCAAACAGATCGATCCACTTGGCATAGTCGACCACAAATATAAGTGCCCAGGGCGCCTTGGCGATCATGGGCTGGTGGTCGCACAGGTCGGCCAGACGATCCAGCGTAGCCTGCTCGCGAATGCTCACGATGGAATACATCATCATGGCGCCCGCCGACGGCGCGCGACTCGCCGCATGCAAAATTGCCGCCCGCTGCTCGTCGGTCACCGCCACGGGACGGTCGTCGTCATCACGCGCGAAGGCACGCGTGGAGGAACGGTGCTCCAACGTGTCCAGCACCGCATTGCCCGTCGTCTCGACCGGATAGCCGCCCGCGTCCATGCCAGCGTCCACGTCACCCGCACTCGTCATACAAGCCCGTTCGTTCATCGCCTCATCCTCGCTAATTCTTTAAGAAGCCTTTACGTTTCCGTGTAATTCCCGTCCATTATCGCGCAGGTCGCCACTACATTGCGCCACACCGCCACACGCGCGCGTTAATATGGCTGGTTGTTGTGCGCAGCCACCAATTGCAGTGCATATCTTGGTAACAATCGGGTAAACCCCCGCTTTCGTAGGTTTTAGTTTGTGAGGAGTCTCAGCATGTTCGCTGCCGCCATCTCGCTCGTCGGTCTTGCGGCGACCGTCTACCTTGTCTTGCGCGAGGCCAAAGCCATTCGCGCAAAGTCGGGCACCGTTGCCAAAAGCGCTCTTGGGTGGAGCGTCGCCTTCGGCCTGTTCCAGGTCTTTTTGACTATTTGGGGCGCCGTGGGCCTCGTCGCTCAAAACGAGCCGCTCGCCTTTGTGATGCTCATCCTGACCAACGCCATCCTCACCGGCTGCGCTTGGGCCAGCATCGCACGCGACCGCATCGCCCCGCGCGTCTTTGCGTTCGCCGCGCCCGACGCCCCCGCCCCCACCGGCAAGCTCGCCCGCCTGCGCGGCGCCTTTGTGGGCAAACCGCTCGTCGCCGCCGTCCTGTGCCTGCTGCTCGCCGGCGTCTTTGCGCTGCTGGGCATGGAGGTATCGTCCAACCACGACTTTACCTGGGTCTACCCCCTGTGCATCCTACTCGAGTGGGCCATCATCGCCACGCTCATGGTCGGCTTGTTCTTCCTATTCCAGCGCCACGGCGCAGCCCCCGCGGTCCTGGCCTTTGCCCTCTTTATCCTGGGCATTGCCGAGTTCTTCGTTATCACGTTTAAGTCCATGCCCATCCAGCCGGGCGACCTTTCGGCCATCTCCACCGCCGCCGCGGTCGCCGGCACCGGCTACACCTTCTCCATCTCGCTGTTCTGCGTGCTGTCCATGGGCTTTACCGCCATCGCCATGCTGCTATGCGAGTACGCCGGCCTGGTGGCACCGCACCGTCAGAAGAGCGCCGCCAACGCCAAGCGCATGCTGCTCACCAACCTGCTCGTGGCCGTGCTGTGCCTGGGCGGTGTGACCGCGCATGTTACGCTCATCGACTACTACAACACTCTCGGCATCACCGTCTACACCTGGCGTCCGCTCGAGAGCTACTGGCGCGAGGGCTACCTGCCCGCTTTCATTAGCGCAGCGCAGTCCATCAAGCCGCCCAAACCCGCCGACTACTCCGTCGACGATGCCAAGGCCACGCTCAAAAAGTACGCCAAGGCCTACGACAAGTCCGACGCGGCCAAGAGCGACGAGCGCGCCGCCGCAAAGGAGCAGTTCGACAGCGAGAAGCCCACGGTCATCGCCATCATGAACGAGACGTTCTCGGATCTGTCGATCTACCAGAACATGCGCGCCGGCTACGAGGGTCCGCAGTACTTTAAGAGCCTGTCCGACTGCCTCAGCCGCGGCAAGCTCTACGTGAGCGCCTACGGCGGCGGCACCGCCAATACCGAGTTTGAGTTTATGACCGGCAACTCCATGGCCAACCTGGGCTCGGGCGTGTACCCCTACACCATCTACAACATGGAAACGACCGGGAACCTGGCAGAGCAGTTCAAATCGCTCGGCTATTCCACCACGGCTATGCACCCCAATCACGCAACCAACTGGAACCGCGAGAACGTCTACAAGGACTTTGGCTTTGACCAGTTCCTGTCCATCAACGATTTCCAGGGAGCCGACACCTTGCGCGGCATGGTGACCGACCAGGCTACCTACGACAAGATTCTTGAGCTGCTCGACCAGAACGCCGATCCGCAGTTTATCTTCGACGTGACCATGCAGAACCACTCGGGCTACGATACGGGTCTGCTGCCGGTCGACAAGCAGATGCACCTCAACATCGACACGACCGATCTGGACGCCAAGACCGTCGAGGACGGCACGCTCTCCGATGTCGACGAGTATGTCTCGTGCATCGAGCAGTCCGACCAGGCGCTTCGCTACTTCCTCAACGCCCTGAGCAAGCTCGACCGTAAGGTGGTCGTGGTGTTCTGGGGCGACCACCAGCCGTTCTTCCCGTCCAAGTTCAACGATAAGTGGTTTACCGGCGAAGACGATGCCACGCATCAGGAGCGCCTGTGGCAGACCGACTACATCATTTGGGCTAACTACGACGTTGCCGGTTGTGACCAGACGAGCGAGGTCGACGACCTGTCCACCAACTACCTGTCCACCCAGCTTATGCAGCTGATCGGCGCCCCGCTTTCCGACTACCAGAAGGCGCACATGACGCTGCGCGAGTCGCTGCCCGCTATCAACTCGGTGGGCTACGAGGACGCCAGCCTGCGCTGGGCGCTTTCCTCCAACGTCACCGGTGACGACGCCGATGCCGCAGCCGCCACCAAGGCGCGCGAAGATTACGCCAAGATGCAGTACTACGAGATGTTCCGCGACGGCAAGAACGTGTACACCGAGCACTTCCAGACCGAGGCCAACGAGACCGACCCCAACCTGGCACCGGGTACGACCAAGATCAAGTAGCGACCAGCTGCGAGTTCATAACTGAAACGTCTGTCCGGGCGGAGACATATAAGGTTCCCTGCTCGGACAGTCCTGCGCAAGACGGGGGCCACATTAAGTGGCCCCCTTTGCGTGCGGAACTCGCGATGAACCTTACATACCTCCGCCCGGACAGACGCCTTGTTGTTGGGACACGGCTTGTCATAGGGGTATCCGCTGAACATATATAAGTTGAAGGCCACGTTATGTGGCCTTCTTTGTTTGCGGAAAGTGTGTCCCGGAATTCTTGTCTGGAATGGGATGCAGTTTCCGCTTGGGACCCGATTGGGAAAGTGTGTCCCACTATTCAGCTGGATTCCGGGATGTATTTTCCGGTTGAGGCTCGTTGGGAAAGTGCGTCCCACTTTGGGGGCTGATTCTGGGACGTGGTTTCCGGTTGGCTCTCATTGGGAAAGTTCATCCCATTTCTCGGCCTAATTATGGGACGCAGTTTCCGCTTGCGGAGTCTCCACTCAACAGAAAACCCGGGTGGCCTGTTTTTTTGGGTTGTCGATATGTTCGACTGGCTACTAGTGGGTCTTGCGGCGCTTGATCAGCATGATGAGGGCTATCACTACGAACGTTGCTCCCGCTGCTGCTGCGGTGGCGACTAGGGCGAATGTTTGGTCGCCGGTGTTTGCGAGGTTCTTCGCTGTGGTCGTAGTCTTGACCTTGGTGTCGGTCTTAGCTCCGTTGTCGGACTTTGGCTTGTCCGGGTTCGTCGGGGTCTCAGGAGTCTCGGGGTCCTTTGAGCCTTCGGAATCGGTTGGGCCGGCGGTGTTTACCAGCGTATGGTCCAGGAACTTCTTGGCGCCCGCACTTGCCTGTGAGAACAGGCGGCGCGTGCGGATCGGGGTGGCGTTCACCGTTGTGGGCGCCGTCTCCTCGGCCTCGATATTCACGAGCGTCGTGCCGGTGTCGAGGCCCACGTCGTTGTATCCCACGTGGCAGTAATACTGCGCACCGTCATCGTCTGCGGTCAGGTCAATCTCGAGCTTTGAGGCCGTTCCAGCCGCGAGGTTGCCATCGGCACCCACGAGCTTAAACTCTGTCTCGCCGCGGCCCTTGCGGTACCACATATAGGTCGGTGCCAGCCCTGTTTCGCTATCGTCGGCACCGAGTTGCTTCACATGGCCAATCGCCGAGAGCGTCAGGTGGCTTCCCGCCGCGCGCTCAACCGAAGAGTCGTATCCAAGATCCGACCCCTCCGCAGCATCCGCCGCAGGTCCGCTCACGGTCATCGTCATGCCATCGGGCATGGTCTTGACCGTGATGATTGCCGAGCGAATACCTGTTTCGGTCGTGGATCCATTCTTAACGGCGGCGATGGCGAATCGATACTCCGTATTGGGCTGCAGCCCATCCCACTTGAGCGAGGTCTGCGTGTTGTCGGCAATCTTCCAGCTATTGACGACCGCATCCGCCGCATTGCTCTGCAGCATGCCCACGCCGTAGCTAAAGCCACTCTTGTTTGCGAGTACATCGTCCCAGCTAAACGTAACGCTGGTCGAATCGACGGCGTTTGCCGTAAAGCCCGTCACGGCCGGCGCGTCGGGCATCTCGACGTCCTTAACGTCATAGCCCACGATCCAGAACTGGTCGGTGTCCTTGGTGCCGAGCTTGTCGCCCGAGTCTGCCTCGAACTTGTCGACATCCACCGCGTTGACGCCCAGACGCCACACAAAACCGTACTTGCCCTGCGCGGCCTCGGGCAGGTTGTCGACGGTGCCGCCGTATTCGGTCGATTCACTCGAGGAGTTACCCGTAGTAAAGCCGGCGTTGGCACCAAAGCACAGGCCGCCAAACAACTCGTGCTTTGCGAGCTTCGCGCCCATGACAACGCTGCCGTTCAGCGTCAAGCCGAGCTCGAGCTCCTGCTCCTTGCCCTCCTCGACTTCGATGGTCTGCTCAATGCTCGCCCCCGACTGCGCAGCGGCGCCGTTAAACCCATCGTGCGTGTAGGCGCGCGTTACGCCAGGCTTGCCCAGGCCAAAGGAATCCCCAACGGGAGTCTCGCCGTTGAGCGTCGTTTGATAGGTTCCGGGTTCTCCCGACCGGTTGGTCAAAAAGTAGCTGAGCGGCGTCATATTGTGCTGTTTGGCAATGCGGTCATAGGCCTCGACATTAACGACCGAGGTCTGCGCGCCGAGCGACACGGGCGCCGCCATCACGCCCTTGCCACCAGTTTCCTCATTTTCGATCTCATACTCGTAATAGACCATCGGAATCGTGTAGAGCACGGCCTTGTCACCCTCGCCGGCATGCGACTCATAGCTTACGCTTGCGCTGACCGTGCGCTCGCTCCGGTAGTCATAGCATCCCTCGGCGGCAAAATCGACTGAAGCATTCATCGCGACCAGGGGCGGACCGGTCTGCACCTCGACGGCAACGCCCAACTCGGCGCCAATGGTATAGCCCTGGGATGTCCCCGTGCCCTTTTCCTCTCCGTATGACGTGCCGCCCAACACCAGATAGCCGTATGCCTGCTCCAGATCCTCAACATAGGGCGCATCCTGCAGCACGGCAAGCACGCGCGGGTTGGTATAGACCTTGTAGCGGTCCTTGTACGTGATCTTGACGCTGTCGTTGTCGACATCGGGCAGCGCGAGCGAGATAAATGTGCCGTAGGTAGTGCCGCGACGGTTGCTCTCGCTAATCACCTGCTCCTCGCCGCGGCGCACCTTTCCGTTCTCGTCGAGCGAAAAATGCGAGGCGGTCATCCAATAGTAGTCATCGTTCTTGCGCAGGTCCTCGTCGCGGTGCTTGCCCACCACGGCGATAAAGCTCTCGTTATAGCGGTCCGAACCCGAGACGCTGCCCGCCTTGACGTCGCTGATCCACACCTGCTCTATACCCTTGTGGTCATGCTTGTTGCTGCTGTTGTATTGCTGACCGCTCATGCTCATGGTTCCGACCATGGACCCCAAGCCCTGAGCCCCGCTCTGTGCCGTGTTGCAGGCAAAGTCGCGGAACACATCGCCACCCACGAGCACCTCGTCGACCGCCAGCTGCTCGGACAGGCCGTCAAGGTTGGCAGTGGCAAGGGCAATAGGCGCCAAGGTGCACGGATAGCGCTTATCCTGAGCGCTATCCTTCCATGCGCTGGTGGGCACATGCATCAGCCCATAGGAGGCGAGGAGCCCGTCTCTGTATTCCTTACAATCGGAAAGCTTGAACTCGCCAGACTCCGAGTCAAAATACGCGTAGCGGTACAGCGCGCCGTACAGCCCCTTGCTGCCGTCAGAAGCGCCGTAATCAAAAGCGCTGCGTTGCCAGTCATAGCCCGCAAGAATAAGGCCCGTGACGGTTTCACCCGTCTTCTTTCCTTCTTCATCGTAGGCGGCAAACGTGCCGAACGTCGCATTCGCAGCGACCATGGTCTTGCCGTTCGCGGAGAGGGAGATTGCGCCCGCGTCGCCCAGAGCATCGACATGGACGAGCGCACCCTTGGATGCATCCCACGAAAACAGCTCGCAATGCGTCGACTTATCAATATTCTTCTTGCCGTAGGGTGCCGAGACCACGATGGCGAGGTCATCGCAAAAATCGCGATCGAGGTCGCCGGCCGCTAGCGAAACGACAGGAGCTGACTGAAGCTGCGTCCAGGAGTCGTTCCCGCCCTTGTTGTGCGTGGTGTAGTCCGCGGCGTTACCGGCATCGATCTTGACGACGCTTTGCTTCCAGTTGCCGCCCTCCAAGTCATACATGTCGACTACAGCCTTGCGCACGCCGTTCTCGTCGACATAGCAGCCCGCGTAGACAAAAAGCTCGTCGACGCCGTCGCCATCGACATCGCCCGCCTCGACATCAAAGACGGCGTCGTGCTCTTGCAGGTAACCGGCATCCAGGTACTTAAAACGGCCTTCGTACATCATATTAGTGTTGACCGTCACCGGCAGGTGTGTGTCGAGAGTGCGCGTACGCCCGTTGCTAAACGAGTAGAGGACCAGCTCAACCTTTCCGGCGTATGACTTGCCGTCAATCGTCGTGGAGGAACTGTCGCCGTAGGCACGGAGCTCGGCAACGCGGCTCTTTTTGCCCGTGCTGGCGTCGCTGCAGAACTCAACACTCGTGGCGTGAATGCCCGAGAAACCGTTGTTGTCGTTGGCGAGTACTGTTGAGGACTCATTGTTGCTTAGGTACGACCAGGTGCCGCCACCGTAGTCGCTATGCTTGTAGAAATCGCTGTTCGTATCGAAGTTGTTGACGTTTTGCCAGAACTTTGCGGCGCCCCACACACTTCCATAGCCATCGGTGAGTTTGCTGCTGCCGCCAATGTCACCGCGCTCGACGTTCTCGAGCTTGTCGCGCAGAGTGTAGCGATTGCCATGGCTACCGTTAGCTGCCATATAGACCTCGCTGCGCGTGGCAAACGTCGTGGGGTATCAGTGGAATAGGGGCCAACGGTATCGGCCGGAATGTCCTCGCTCGTGCCCAGACCCAGGGCTTGATAATCCTGCTCGGTCATATCGGTGATTGCGGGCGCGTCTGCCGCCTGGGCAACCTGGGGCGTGGCCGTGAAGCAGGCGACGCTCGTGGCGATCAACGCAGCAAGCGCCGCCGTCCCAACAAGCGGGATTTTCGACAGCCTACGGATACGGGGGTGTGGAACGTACATGAGGGACCTCGCTTTATTCGAGTGGAGTGGACTCATTTTTGCAAATGATACATCCGATGCCCGATATCACGTGTCTCATTTTCGCCAACGGCGTGTCTCATTTTTGAGAATCCGAGATGCCGCGGAAATCTTATCCCAGCTCAAAGGCCATTTCTGGGATGTATTTTCCGTCGAGTGCCTCATCGGGAAACTGCATCCCATTTCAAGCGTCGATTCTGGGACGCATTTTCCCCTTAGACCCTCAACCGGAAACCGCATCCCACTTTGAGCGCAAATTCCGGGACGCATTTTCCGCTTGAGCCTCATTGGGAAACGGCGTCCCACTTTGAGGGCTGATTGTGGGATGCATTTTCCGGTTTTGCTCTCATTGGGAAAATGCATCCCGTTTCTTGACCGAATAATGGGACGCAATTTCCCGTTGGAGCGCCTTTGGGAAAGTGTGTCCCACTTCGACCGCCCAGAGTGGGATGCACTTTCCGCAAAGCACCTCAACGGGAAACTACGTCCCATTCCAAAGGCAAATTCCGGGACGCATTTTTCGAAAGCCTGCCCATCCGGAAAGCCCGTCCCACTTTGGACGCATCCGGGCACGGAACCATCGACCTATCAGGCCTCCCATCAATAAAGAGGCGTCCTCCCGGACGGCGGGGCACGAAGTTCATCGCGAGTTCCGCACGCAAAGAAGGCCACTTAATGTGGCCTTCGTCTTGCGCAGGACTGTAGAGCAGGGAACTTCGTGCCCCGACGCCCGGGAGGACGTTTCATTTAGAAAGATGGACCGACCGCCGTCAGCGATGGGAGCTACTCCCCCAGCACGGCCTTTTTGGCGGCTGCAGCCATGTTGTCCAGATCTTCCTTGGTGGGATGGTCCTTCGCGGCAACCCAGTTGTCGAGCAGCATCTTAAATCGGGCGTTTTCGGGATCCTGCTCAAGCATTGCCTCGTAGCGCTGCTTGACGGCGGGACCCATCTTGCCTTGGCACATCGCCCAGCCCGCAAGCTCGGCATCGTTGGCCAAATTGGAGGTCACGCGGTCGATAATCTGCTGGTAATAGCTCTGGTCGGCACCAAAACCGCAGGTGCCAAACAAGAAGACGCGCTTGCCGTGCAAGGCGGAGAGCAACGCCGCGACCGAAGGCGTGCACGCACCCTTGTCGCACCAAAAACCGACGAGCACCGTGTCGGCCGCGCAGGCGCCCTGCGCCTCGAGCGCAACCTGATCTGCATCCGCATCGTCGCTCAATGCCGCGGCATGGACAAACTCAACGCCCGCAGCCTGCAGAGCGCGCTTGATCGCGCCCGAAACCATCCTGGTATTACCGCTCTTGCTGTTGACCACCAAAGAGCATGTCATAGTCACGTTGCTCGTTTCCCCCAAAACTAAAGCCACTAATGCAATTTATTAGATGAATATCTTAGTACTAACGTGACAGATGTAAACCACCGTCTGTCGATTGATTAATTTGCCCCACGGCCGTGCTCACTGGGCGAATTGGCTGCGGTAGAGTTCGGCGTAGAAGCCGCCTGCCGCCAGCAGCTCGTCGTGCGTGCCGCGCTCGATAATCTCGCCGTCGCGCATGACCAGAATGCAGTCGGCGTTGCGAATCGTCGACAGGCGGTGCGCTACGACAAAGCTCGTGCGACCGGCCATGAGCTCGTCGAATGCCGCCTGCACTTGCAGCTCGGTGCGCGTGTCGATACTCGAGGTCGCCTCGTCCAGCAGCAAGATAGCCGGGTCGGTGAGCATGACGCGCGCAATGCACAGCAGCTGCTTTTGGCCCTGGCTAAACGTGCCGCCGTCCTCACCGATTACCGTATCGTAGCCGCCTGGTAGCTGCACGATAAACTTGTGCGCGTGCGCGCGCTTGGCGGCTTCGATGACCTGCTCGCGCGTGGCGTCGGGACAGCCGTAGGCGATATTATCCGCCACCGTGCCCTCGAACAGCCACGTATCCTGCAACACCATGCCAAAGGCACGGCGCAGGCTCGCGCGCGTGTAATCACGCGAAGACCGGCCATCGACCATGATGCGTCCGGCATCGATATCGTAAAACCGCAGCAGCAAATTGATGAGCGTTGTCTTGCCACAGCCCGTAGGACCGACCAGGGCAAAACGCATGCCGGGCTTAGCCTCGATGCAGATGTCCTGCAGCAGCTTGCGGTCGGGAACGTAGCTAAAGTCCACGTGTTCAAAGGTCACCTCGCCCTGCGGGGCGGCAAGCTCAACGGCATCTGGCGCATCGGGCTCCTGCTCGCGTGCATCGAGCAGCGCGAACATGCGGCGCGCCGAGGCGTACGCGGTCTGGATCTGCGTAATGACGTTGGTGACCTCGTTGAACGGCTTGGTGTACTGGTTAGCATAGGACAGGAAAATCTGCACGCCGCCCACCGTAAGCGCCGCGGGCACGCCCGTGATCACGCCCACGCAGCCGATCACAGCGACCACGGCATAGATGATGTTGTTAATAAAGCGCGTACCGGGGTTGGAGAGCGAACCCATAAACTGCGCGCGCTCACCCGCGGTGTAGAGCTCGGCATTGAGGGCAGCGAAGCGCGCTTGGGCGTTCGGGCCGTAGGCAAAGGCGTCGACAAGCTTCTGCTCGCCTACGTACTCCTCAATATGACCACCGAGCTGCCCTTGAATACGCTGCTGTGCCGTAAAGCTCTTGTTGGAGAGCTTGGCGATGGCGCCGGCTGCAAAAATGGAAAGCGGCGTGACGAGCACCACCACGAGCGTCATGGTCAGGTTGATGGAAAGCATAAACGCAAGCGTGCCCACGATGGTGATGACGCCGGTGAAAAGCTGGGTAAAGCCCTGCAGCAGACCGTCGCCCACCTGGTCGACATCGTTGACCACGCGACTCATGAGGTCGCCGTGGGCATGGCCGTCGATAAAGCTGAGCGGCATGCGGCTGAGCTTGTCGCTCGCCTCCACGCGCATGTCGCGCACCGTCTCGTAGGACAGACGGTTAACGCAGTAGCCCTGCAGCCACTGGAAGGCCGCAGCACCTACGACGACAATCGCGAGCTTGGTGACAAGCGGCAGCAACGCATCGAAGTCCACCTGTCCGGCGGCGACGATAAGGTCGATGCCCTCGCCAATGAGGATGGGCGTATAGAGTTGCAAGATCACCGAGATTGCGGCGCTCACAAACGATGCCGTAAACGAGACGCGGTGCGGGCGAACATAGCCCAGCAGGCGGCGGGTCACCGCGCCCACGGGATAGCGCTCAGGGTCGCCGGGCTGGCGCGGACCGTCGCCCAGGTCGTTGAGGTTATCGTTACCGGACACGTTGGCCGTCATCGTGGCGACCGAACCGGAGGAAGTGTACGGATTCATTTAGCAGCCCTCCTTTGCGCAGACAGATGCAGGGGCGGTCTGGGCGCCTGGGGCGGGCGCGGGCGCCGCACTCCCCTGCTGGCCCTCGAGTTCCTCGCGGCGCAGCTGCGACTGGCAGATCTCTCGGTAGAGCTGGCAGCTTGCATACAGCTCGTCATGCGTGCCCAGGCCCGCAACCGAGCCGTGATCGAGCACGCAGATCATGTCGGCGTCGCGCACGGTCGAGACGCGCTGGCTTACGATCACCGTCGTGAGCGGCAGCCCGCCCTCGACGGCACCGCGCACGCTGCGCTCGCGGATGGCACGGCGAAGCGCCGCGTCGGTCTTAAAGTCGAGTGCCGAGGCGGAGTCGTCCATGATCAGAACCTGCGGCGAACCCACCAGGGCACGCGCGATAGTCAGGCGCTGACGCTGGCCACCGCTAAAGTTCTTGCCGCCCGCCTCGACCGGGGCGTCGAGCCCCTGCGGCTTGTTGCGCACGAACTCGCTCGCCTGCGCCATATCGAGCGCCGCCCAAAGATCCTCGTCGGTTGCCGCCTCGTCGCGCCAGGTCAGGTTGCTGCGGATAGTGCCGCTCACCAGCGACGCACGCTGCGGAACAGTCGCAACCACATGGCGCAGCTGGTCGAGCGGCCAAGCGCGCACGTCGGCACCCATCACGCACACGCTGCCGGTGCCCGCATCGTACAGGCGCGGGATAAGCGAGACGAGCGTGGACTTGCCGCTGCCCGTGCCACCGATAATGCCGAGCGTTTTGCCCAGCGGCAGTTCCAGAGTCACATCGCTCACGGCATTTGCCGCGCCGGCGCCAAACGAGAAGCTCGCATGGTCAAAGCTCAGTGCGGGGACTGGAGCAGCACCACCCGCCAGTTCGCTCGGCTCGGGCAGCGCGACCGGCTGGTTGCCCTCGTCGGTGATGCTCGGCTCGCAGTTGAGCACCTCATTGATGCGCGACGCGCTGGCGCTCGCCTTGGTAAAGACCACGACCAGGTTGGCGACGTACACGATGGAGGTCAGGGTCTGCGTCATGTAGTTCACAAACGCCATGACCTGGCCCTGCGTGAGCTCGCCCACGTTGACCTGGATGCCGCCCACCCACAGGATGGCGCACACGCCCAGGTTCATCACCAAAAACGTGACGGGGTTGAGGATCGACGAGAGCTTGCCCACCGCGATCGCGACACGCGCCTGGTCATCGGCCGCCTGGGCAAAACGCTCGCGCTCGTGGTCCTCGCGCACGAAGGCGCGAACCACGCGAGCGCCCGAAAGGCCTTCGCGGCAGATAAGCGCGATGCGGTCGAGCTTTGCCTGCAGCTGCTTGTAGTACGGGATGCAGCGCGCCATGACAAACCAAAACACCAGGCCGATAGCGGGCGTGCAGATCAAAAAGATGATGCCGAGCTTAAGGTCGATGGCAAGGGCTGCGCACATAGAGCCCACCGCCAGGAAGGGCCAGCGGATAAGCATACGCACGCCGAGCGCCACGGCAAGCTGCACCTGGTTGACGTCGTTGGTGATGCGGGTGATAAGCGACGGCGTGCCAAAGCGGTCGAGTTCGGCATAGCTCAGCTTATTGATGTGCTGGTAGAGCGCACCGCGAATGTCGGTGCCCATGCCCTGCGAGGTGAGCGCCGCCATCTTTTGGCAAACAAGCGTAAACGAGATGCCGATCACGGCCATGGCGCCAAGCACCATACCGTAGTGGACAACGGCGTTCACATCGTGCGCACCGATGCCCTTATCGATCATCTGGGCAATCACCAGCGGCGTCAGCAGGTCAAAGATCACTTCGATCAGCTTGCACGCAGGACCAATCACCATATACCGGCGAAACTTACCACCAAAACGCCTGAGCAGCTCAATCATGTATAGGCGCTCCCTATCATCATCTCTCTTCAATCTGATTCATGATAGTACGGAGAGCCCTGGAGATGCGTAAGCAACTCGTTACAGAACAAGCCCCCGAAACAATCAGGAAACTAGGCACAGAGACAAAGCGCCCGAACATGTTTTGGCAAAGCCAATGAGCAGCACTAGACAAGGGATTGAATTGTTCAGATTAACGCGCCTTTACGGATGATTTTTGGACGACGGGGCCCGGTCGGCGGCGAGGTGTTTGGTAGTCGAGCGATCCCGCAGGCGCAGCCGAGGACCAGCGAGACACCAAATACCTCGCCGCCGGCCGGGCCATGTCGCGGCACCAAAAAAACGCCCGTGCGCTCGATGGATTCGGATGCCCGACAGAGGCTCCTTATGGCTGCTTCCTTCCGGACCTGACCAGATTCGGATCATGTCGTCATCCGAACCCATCGAACGCGCTAGGCGCTCGGTATATCTTACCTGCTCCCGCCCGCCAGAGCAAGGTAGCTAATTTGGGACGGAGCTTTTTTGACTACTTTTGCAGCCCGATTGCCAGAGCAGCCAATGAGTAGTCAAAATAGTCCCATCCCAAAATGACCGGCTTGGTGCCGCACCACAGAAAGGGCCCATCTACTACGTTTAGGCCACAGGGGTCGACCATAGCCGACTTTTTCGAAAATCGGCAAGCTTTCTACCTGCACTGATAATTGTTCTCGGGGGAAGCGGGCACTGCGGGGCGCGGCAACGGCGCGCGATTTCCGCGTCGCAGCGCTACCCTGATGCTGAATGCCGGGACGATGACCCACTGACCTGCTGACGCCTCTTCGGCCGTCCTCAAATCCGACCTGTCTCGCCCCGGCATCCGCGTCCCGGAGTCCTGCCATGACCTAATAGGAGCATGAGCGCGGACAATCGGACAAGCCAATTGGATTGTAGCGCTCCCGTCAGTGCAATGTCTGGGAGACCCGGGCGCGGAGCAGGCGGCAGACCGAGGGGAGCGAAAATGGAAGGCGAAACGGTCATCGCGGGCGTCGACACGCACAAGGACGTGCATGTCC
>NZ_JBCOTQ010000002.1:0-75521 GCF_040920445.1 Collinsella aerofaciens
CTCAACATCTAGTCGATTCGTCGCATATCGGCGCTATACTGCAGCCGTTGCCCACGATGCGGGGAACACCCGTATCGTGGGTTTTTGTTTTGAAGGGACGGTACCGTATGGGCGTACAGCAGCTAGAGGAGGCCTGGGCTGCAAGGGCCGGCTCGCGTGAGGCGCGTCTTGTTGAGGCCCCGCATGTTCCGGCAGCGCTGTCGCTGCTGGGAATCGTGCGTCCCGGTGACCACCTGGTGGCCTTTGCGGATGACTTTACCGAAGCGTTTGCGTTCGGCTTTGATGCCTGCGACGTGGCTATGGTGGATGAGCCGTTGGCCGCAGCGTTTGCCGCCGCGTCCGAGGGCTTTGATGTTTCGTTTGACGCTGAGGGCTCGCACCTGTGGTGGTTTGTGAACTCAATCGGTGGCTTTGGCCTGCGTGTGCCCGATCTGCGTGCGCTGGGCCGCGCGGCTCGTGAGGCCCGCGCGCTGCTGGTTGTGGACAACACCGTGGCGTCGGCTTTTGGCTGCGATCCGCTGCGGCTGGGTGCTGCGCTGTCGCTCGAGGCGCTCGACCGCGTGTGTGCCGGTAAGGCTCCGCGTAAGCTCGTAGCCGCCTCGGTCGCGCGCTCGCAGCTCAAGCGCCATCGTGTGGATGCCGCTGCCGAGTGCGCGCATGCGCTGATCGAGGGGTGCGGATTGGCCGCGCTCGACTTGTCCTCCGATGAGGCTGAGGTTCTAGAGTACGGGCTCGACACGCTCGACACCCGCATGCGGGCGCACTTCGATCGTGCCCGTGCGCTGGCTGAATACTTGGCCGCGAACGAGATGGTGCGCAACGTGCGCTATCCCGGACTGAGCTCGCATCCCGACCATGCGGTTGCAACGGGAATCCTCGAGCACGGCTTTGGTCCGGCAGTTGAATTTGACCTGATGGACTGCACCGCGGGCGAATTCTTCAGCATGCTACCGGACGAATTCCGCACATCGCCCGCCGGCGGCGCAACAACGCGCCTTTCGGCCCCACGCGGCAAGCAGGGGAGCACCATCCGTCTCTTCGCCGGCACCGACGACCCTCTGGTCGTAGCGTCCACCCTAGACAACGCCCTTCGCAACTAGCTAAATCATCCTCAACTCCATGAGTTGCGGTGAAATATGGATTGACTTACGGTTTTGATCGTATAAACAGTCCCTATTTCACCGCAACTTATGAGAAGGGGTTGTGTAGCTAAAAGCCCCGTCCCAAATTGGCTACTCTTTGATGCTGGCGATAAGGTCGCTTGCTTTGTTGGCGATGATGTTGTTGATGTCGGCCTGCAGCTCCTCGTAGACCGCTATGGCTCGTTCGCCGGCGGGGGTGAGCGTGGATCCGCGGGCTCCGTCGCGCTCGATGAGCTTGCAGCCCAGCTGACCTTCGGCCTCGTTCACAATGCGCCAGGCCTTGGAATACGCCATGCCCATGCTCTTGGCGGCGCGGTTCAGCGAGTGCTCGCGGGCAATACCCTGCAGCAGCAAGACGCAGCCGTGACCAAACACGCCCGGCAGATCCTTGTCGCACGCTTGAATGACCAACTTTGCCGTCGTCTTGTACTCCATACACTCCACGTCTCCCCGCTAAAGTGTTTGCTGGGCAAACGCAAAGCCTGCGTCAAACCCTCGTGTGCTCTTCTTAAATCATGCATTGTAGCAGTCAAAGTGCGTTAAGATACTTCCCCAGTATTGGGCGCCCAAGGTTGGGCTGGGTCCTACGAGGCCTGCAGCCGACCGGTCGCATGGAAAAAGGAGAAACATGGCTACGTTCTTTCCCGGTGAGTCCCACACGTTTTCGGAGTATCTGCTGGTTCCTGGTTACTCGTCCTCGCAGTGCATCCCCAACAACGTCTCTCTCAAGACGCCGCTGACCCGCTTTAAGCGCGGTGAGAAGCCGGCAATCACCCTGAACATCCCCATGGTTTCCGCTATCATGCAGTCCGTCTCGGGCGTCGACATGGGTGTCGCGCTCGCTACCGAGGGTGGCCTGTCCTTCATCTATGGCTCCCAGAGCGCCGAGTCCGAGGCCGCCATGGTCAAGGCCGTCAAGGATCACAAGGCCGGCTTTGTTCAGTCCGATTCCACGCTGACCCCCGACATGACCATGGAGCAGGTCATCGAGCTCAAGGATAAGACCGGTCACTCCACCATGCCGGTCACCGACGACGGCACTCCCAAGGGTAAGCTCCTGGGTATCGTCACCAGCCGTGACTATCGCCCCAGCCGCGATGACCACCAGACGAAGGTCTCCGAGTTCATGACCCCGCGTGAGCAGCTCATCGTGGGCGACAAGAACATCAGCCTCAAGGTTGCCAACGACGTCATCTGGGACAACAAGCTCAACGCCCTTCCCATCGTCGACGACAACGATCACCTCATGGGCATCGTCTTCCGCAAGGACTACGACAGCCACAAGACCAACCCCAACGAGCTGCTCGACGGCGATAAGCGCTACATGGTCGGCGCCGGTATCAACACCCGTGACTATGCCGAGCGCGTGCCGCTGCTCATCGAGGCCGGTGCCGATGTCCTGTGCATCGACTCTTCCGAGGGCTTCAGCGAGTGGCAGAAGCGCACCATCGAGTGGATCCGCGCCAACTACGGCGAGGACGTCAAGGTCGGTGCCGGTAACGTCGTCGACGCCGAGGGCTTCCGCTTCCTGGCCGACTGCGGTGCCGACTTCATCAAGGTCGGTATCGGCGGCGGTTCCATCTGCATTACCCGCGAGACCAAGGGCATCGGCCGTGGCCAGGCCACCGCGCTGATCGACGTCTGCCGCGCTCGCGACGAGTATTACGAGGAGACCGGCGTCTACGTGCCCGTGTGCTCCGACGGCGGTATCGTCTACGACTACCACATGACGCTCGCCCTTGCCATGGGTGCCGACTTTATGATGCTGGGCCGCTACTTCGCCCGCTTTGACGAGAGCCCGACCGAGCGCGTCAACGTCAACGGCCAGTACATGAAGGAGTACTGGGGCGAGGGTTCCGCGCGTGCCCGCAACTGGCAGCGCTACGACCTGGGCGGCGCCGCGAAGCTCAGCTTCGTCGAGGGCGTCGACTCCTACGTCCCGTACGCTGGTTCCCTCAAGGACGGCGTGGGCGGCACGCTTTACAAGGTTAAGTCCACGATGTGCAACTGCGGTGCCCTCTCGATCCCCGAGCTCCAGGAAAAGGCACGCCTGACTCTGGTCAGCTCGACCTCGATCGTCGAAGGCGGCGCCCACGACGTAGTCGTGAAGGATTCGCAGCAGTCCGTATCTTATCGATAAGGTAAGAGCCTCACATAAGGGTTGAGTTTCAACCACGTTATTTAGATAAAGCGAGATGCCTGCAAGTCGCAGGCATCTCGCTTGTCGTATTTGCTATCATCAGTCAAGTTAACCTTAGGGTCGGTCGGCTTGGCTTTGTTCGCTACAAGTTCCGCACGCAAAGAAGAGCACTAAATGTGCTCTTCGTCTTGCGCAGGACTGTCCGCAGTAGCGAACAAAGCCAAGCCGACCGACCCCAGCTAAGATTAAAGGAGCTGATATGTGCGATTGCACAGATCATAAGGACGAGACCCCCGCTTACGACGCGCAGGCCATTGAGTCCAAGTGGATGAAGGCCTGGGAGGACTCCAACCTCTTTGCCGTCGACACCGACGACAGTAAGCCCAAGAAGTACGTGCTCGAGATGTTCCCGTATCCGTCGGGCGACCTGCACATGGGCCACGCGCGCAACTATACCATCGGCGATGCCATGGCCCGTCAGGCCCGCATGCGCGGCTACGATGTGCTGCATCCCATCGGCTTCGATGCCTTTGGCCTGCCCGCCGAGAACGCCGCCATCAAGCACAACACGCAGGCTGCCGCCTGGACGTATAAGAACATGGATCAGGCGCTTTCCACGATGAAGCGCATGGGCTTCTCCTACGATCTGGATCGCATGGTCAAGACCTGCAGCCCCGACTATTACCGCTGGGGCCAGTGGATCTTTGAGAAGATGTGGGAAAAGGGCCTGGTCTACCGCAAGAAGAACCCGGTCAATTGGTGCCCCACCTGTAAGACCGTTCTGGCCAACGAGCAGGTCACCGAGGGTAAGTGCTGGCGCTGCGGCACCGAGCCCGAGAAGCGCGACCTGGAGCAGTGGTACTTCAAGATTACCGAGTACTCCCAGGAGCTGCTCGACGATCTGGAGAAGCTCCCCGGCTGGCCCGAGCGCGTCAAGCAGATGCAGGCCAACTGGATCGGTCGCTCCGAGGGCGCCGAGGTCGACTTTACCCTGTGTGACAAGGATGGCGAGCCCATCGAGGGTGACGAGGGTAAGATCACCGTCTTTACCACGCGTGCCGACACGCTCTTCGGTGTGTCCTTCTTTGTCCTGGCTCCCGAGTACGCCGGCCTGCACGAGCTCGTCGAGGGCACGGAATACGAGGAGGCCGTGACCAAGATCGTCGAGGACTCCAAGCATATCTCTGCCGTCGAGCGTGCCCAGGGCACCCTCGAGAAGCACGGCGCCTTTACCGGCCGCTACGTGGTGAACCCCGTCAACGGCGAGAAGGTCCCCGTGTGGGTTGCCGATTATGTCGTTGCCGACTACGGCACCGGCGCCGTCATGGCCGTTCCCTGCGGCGACCAGCGCGACTTTGAGTTTGCCCGCAAGTACGATCTGCCTATTGTGCCGATCATCCTGGACGATGACGATCGTGCTGCCGTCGAGGCCAGCGGCGAGACCATCGATACCTTCCATGCCGAGACCGTCGACTGGGATTGCGCCCACGCTGCCGAGGGCACGCTTGTCCAGTCCGGCAAGTACACCGGCATGCGCGGCGGCAAGCATTCCGAGGGCGAGGCTGCGATCGTGGCCGACCTCGAGGCCATGGGCTGCGGCCGTCGCAAGGTCGAGTTCCGTCTGCGCGACTGGCTCATCAGCCGCCAGCGTTACTGGGGCAACCCCATCCCGGCCATCCACTGCGAGCACTGCGGCATCGTGCCCGTGCCCGAGGACCAGCTGCCGGTGACGCTGCCCGAGAACCTGGACCTGGGTGCCGGCGAGACCCTCGCCGAGTGCAAGGAGTTCTACGAGACCACCTGCCCGGTCTGCGGTCGCCCGGCCAAGCGCGAGACCGATACCATGGACACCTTTACCTGCTCCAGCTGGTATTACCTGCGCTATACCGATCCGCACAACACCGAGCTGCCCTTCTCCCGCGAGGCCGCCGACCGTTGGATGCCCGTCGATAACTACATCGGTGGCATCGAGCACGCCATTCTGCACCTGCTCTACAGCCGCTTCTTTACCAAGGCGCTGCGCGACCTGGGCCTGCTGAGCGTGGACGAGCCCTTCACCAACCTGCTGTGCCAGGGCATGGTCAAGGACGAGAACGGCGACACCATGTCCAAGTCCAAGGGCAATGTGGTGCCCCCGAGCTCGGTTATCGAGCCCTACGGCGCCGACACCATGCGTCTGGCGATCCTGTTTATCGCTCCGCCCGAGAAGGACTTCGACTGGGATCCCAAGGCCGTCGAGGGCGCCAACCGCTTTATCAAGCGCGCCTGGCGTATCGTGTGGCAGCTCGTCCAGTCGGGTGACGCCAACGTGGCCTTCGACAAGTCCGTGCTCGACGAGACCGCGATGAAGCTCTACCGCGAGCGTCACCGCACCATTGCCAAGTGCACCGAGGACTTCGATCGCGGCCAGTTCAACACCGCGATCTCGGCCGTCATGGAGCTCGTCAACGCGGCGAGCGCCTACCTCAACGCCACCGAGGGCGCTGCCCGCGACAAGGCATTGTGCTACGGTGTGGCCAAGGACATCGTGAGCGTTCTTGCTCCCATCTGCCCGTTCTGGGCCGACGAGCTGTGGCACGAGGCACTCGGCTGTGAGGGCAACGCCTACACCGCCGCCTGGCCCGAGTTCGACCTGGCCGAGTCCATCGAGGATACGGTGCAGATCGTCGTACAGGTGCTCGGTAAGGTCCGTGGCCGCATCGACGTCGCCCGCGACGCCTCAAACGAGGAGATGCAGGCTGCCGCCGAGGCTGCTGTCACCAAGTGGACCGAGGGCAAGACGGTCGTCAAGGCCATCTGCGTGCCTGGCAAGCTGGTTAACCTGGTGGTCAAGTAAGCGCTGCGCGCATAGCTGACATGTAAAAGCGAGGGACGATTCCGCAGGGAGTCGCCCCTCGCTTTGGTTATGGATACTTGCGACAACACCCAATTATCCATTTCTTGTGGAGAACCTGTGCTCACGCTGACCTGCGGGTTTGTGTTGTGGTTGCACGTTTGCGCAGGTATTGGTATAGTTTGCTTGCAAATGAAGTTGTAATTGAAAGAAGTGGGGTTTCGGCCCCGCTTCTTTTTTGTATGGATGGAGGTGCCGCAATGGTCAAGACCAAGACCGAGCAGGCGATCATCGACGCGCTCGAGGCCGTCGCTCCCCAGCACGATGTCGACATCGTCGATGTTGAGCTCGTGGGTGCCACCAAGGCCCCCTGCGTGCGTGTGCGTATCGAGGGTGCCGAGGGTCAGAGCCTATCGCTCAATGACGTCACGGCCAATACCAAATGGGTCGGCGATGTGATTGAGGAGCTCGACCCCATTTCTTCGAGCTATACGCTCGAGGTGTCGAGCCCGGGTATGGCGCGCCCGCTGCGCCGCCCGCGTGACTTTGCCCGTTTTGTGGGCGAGAACTGCGAGCTCACCTCCACCGCCACCGAGGGCCGACGCAAGTACGCCGGCAAGATTGCCGCCGCCACCGAGGCGAACGTGACCCTCGAGCTCGAGGACGGCGAGTCTGTTACCCTCGATTTCTCTGATGTTAAAAAGTGCAAGTTGAAGCCCACCTATGACTTCAAGCCCGCGAAGGAAGGAAAGTAAGATGGCAGCATCCGACATGATGTCCGCCCTGATGGAGCTTTGCCAGGAGAAGCACATCGACCAGCTCTACCTGATCGACCGCCTGGAGCAGTCGCTCGCCAAGAGCTATGCCGAGATCCTGCATCTTGAGTGGGGCGCCAAGGTGACCATCGACCGCACCACCGGCAAGATCTACGTCTACCGTCTGGAGCCGATCGACGATTCCATGGACGAGGAGGGCAACTTCACCGAGTTCGAGGAGATCGACGTCACCCCCAAGAACACGAGCCGCATCGCCGCCCAGCACGCCAAGGCCGAGATCAACGCCATCGTGCGCAACTCCGCCCGCGAGCAGATCTACGAGGAGTTCTCCGGCCGCATCGGTGACCTCATCAGCGGTACCGTGCTGCAGTCCACACCCGACTTCACGATCGTCAAGATTCGCGAGGGCGTCGAGGCCGAGCTTCCGCACTTCGACCAGCGCCGTTACGAGAACGAGCGCAACGAGCGTCCGATGGGCGAGCGCTACCTGCACAACCAGCACATCAAGGCCGTGATCATCGACGTTCGCGACCCCAACTCTAACCTGCAGCCGGTTCGTGGCGAGCACAGCCGTCCGCCGATTGTCATCTCCCGTACCCACCCCGAGCTCATGCGTCGTCTGTTTGAGCAGGAGGTGCCCGAGATCTATGAGGGCACCGTCCAGATCAAGTCGATCGCCCGCGAGCCCGGCCAGCGCTCCAAGGTCGCCGTTCACTCGCTCGACGATCGCCTGGATCCGGTTGGCGCCTGCGTCGGTCCCAAGGGCAGCCGTGTTCGCGCCGTCGTGGGCGAGCTCCGTGGCGAGCGCGTCGACGTCATCCTGTGGGATGCCGATCCGGCCGTCTACGTCGCCAACGCCCTGTCGCCCGCCAAGGTCACCCGCGTCCTCATCGACGAGGAGAAGGCCTATGCCGGCGTTATCGTGCCCGACGACCAGCTGTCCCTCGCCATCGGCAAGGAGGGCCAGAACGCCCGCCTCGCCGCGCGCCTGACCGGCTGGCACATCGACATTAAGTCCGAGACCCTTGCCGCCGACATCCTCAAGAATGTTCCCGTTCACGAGGAGCCCGCCGCCGACCTGATCGGTGACGAGGAGGACGAGGACGTCCGTCGCTGCGAGTTCGTGTCCGAGGACGGCATCCAGTGCCGCAACCAGGCCCGTTCCGGCTCCCGTTTCTGCGGTGTCCACGACACCGACGCCTTCGATGATGCGGAGGACCTGATCTAGCGCGCGGTCGCGCCGGGCGGGTCCCAGCGCATACCCCACGCTCGTTCAGTCTCTAGGCACCCAAGGTGCCAGAAAGGGTAGGTGAAGTCATATGGCAAAAGTCCGTGTGTCCACCCTGGCCAAAGAGTTCGGCATGACCTCCAAGGAACTGATGGGTCATCTCGCCGAAATGAAGATTCCCGCTAAGTCCGCTTCCTCCGCTCTGGAGGACGCATACGTCGCCATGGTCCGCAAGCAGCTCGCCTCGGTGATCGAGGCCCGCGCCCAGGAAGTCGAGGCCGCCAAGCTGGCCGAGGAGCAGGCCGCTGCCGCCGAGGAGGCAGCACGCGCTGCCGAGGCAGAGCGCGAGCGCATCGCCGCCGAGAAGGCACGCGAGGAGGAGCGCCGCCAGTTCGCCGCTGCCCAGGCTGCCGAGGAGGCCGCCCGCGCCGAGGCCGAGGCTAAGAAGAAGGCCGAGCAGGAGCGCCTTGCCCGCGAGAAGGAGGAGGCTGCCCGCGAGGCCCAGCGCCGCGCCGTCCCCGCTTCCGATTCCGGTTCGCGTTTCCGTTCGCTGCTCGACCAGATCGCCGCACAGGAGACCGTCCTCAAGGAGAAGAAGGACGCCGAGGAGAAGGCCAAGGCCGAGCGCGCTGCCGAGCGCGGCAACCGTCGTGGCGGCAACAACGACCGTCGCGGTGGCCGTCGTAACGATCGCAACGCTTCCGACAACAACTCCGAGCGCAATGCCTCCGAGAACCGTCCCCACAGCCATCGCACCAATGCCAGCAACAACGTCGCTGCCGGCATGGACTTCCCCAACCCCGACAAGCAGGGCAAGGGCAAGAAGCGCAAGGGCGGTCACAACAACGAAGAGGACCACTACAGCCGCATGGCTCGCGAGGCCGAGGAGTACAGCCGCGAGAAGGTGCTCGAGGAGGCTCGTGCCGCCGTCGAGGAGGCCTCTCGCGAGTCCACCGGTCGCCGCAAAAAGCGCAAGGAGAAGCGCGAGCGCGAGGCCGCAAAGGCTCAGGAGGAGCGCAAGATAGAGGAGGCGCTGGCCCAGGGCGTGAACCCCGAGGACCTCGACGCTATCAAGGTCTCCCAGGGCGTTACCGTCCAGGAGCTCGCCGAGGCGCTCGACGTTCCGGCCAACGACATCATCAAGCGCCTGTTCCTGCTGGGTACGCCGCTCACCATGACGCAGTCCATGTCCGACGACCTCGTCGAGCTCGTTGCCGACGACTTGGGCCGCCAGATTAAGATCATCACCCCCGAGGAGGAGAACACCTTCTCGTTCTACGACGATCCCGCCGACCTTAAGCCGCGCGCACCGGTCGTCACCGTCATGGGCCACGTCGACCACGGCAAGACGTCGCTGCTCGACGCCATCCGTCACACCGGCGTTGCTGCCGGCGAGGCGGGCGGCATTACGCAGGCCATCGGCGCTTCGCAGGTCATGATCAACGACCGCAAGATCACCTTCATCGATACCCCGGGTCACGCCACCTTTACGGCTATGCGTGCCCGTGGCGCCAAGGTGACCGACATCGTCATTCTGATCGTGGCTGCCGACGACGGTGTCATGCCCCAGACCGTCGAGTCGATCAACCACGCCAAGGCCGCCGGCGTACCCATCGTCGTCGCCGTCAACAAGATCGATAAGCCGGGCGCCAACCCCGACCGCGTGCGCCAGGAGCTCACCGAGTACGGCGTCATCCCCGAGGAGTGGGGCGGACAGAACATGTTCGTCAACATCTCGGCCAAGCAGAAGATCGGCATCGATGACCTTCTGGAGACCGTGCTGCTCCAGGCAGACGTGCTCGAGCTCAAGGCTAACCCGGACACCTTTGCCTCCGGCAACGTCCTCGAGGCCAAGCTCGACAAGGGCCGCGGCTCGGTCGCTACCGTGCTCGTGACCCGCGGTACCCTGCACGTAGGCGATACGCTGGTCGCTGGCCTCACCTACGGCCGCGTCCGCGCCATGCTCGACCCCAAGGGTCGCGCCGTCACCGAGGCCGGTCCCTCCGACGCTGTCGAGATCCTGGGCCTGCAGTCCGTGCCCAACGCCGGTGACGAATTCCGCGTGTTCGAGGACGAGCGCGAGGCTCGCGCCCTTGCCGACGAGCGTTCGCTCAAGGCCCGTATCGAGGAGCAGAGTCGCGTCAAGCACGTCACGCTCGAGAACCTCTTCGAGACCATCGCCGACGCCGAGGTCAAGGAGCTCAACCTGATTATCAAGGCCGACGTCCAGGGCTCCATCGAGGCTCTTCAGGACTCGCTCGACAAGATGGATCAGTCCGAGGTTCGCATCAACACGATTCACTCCGCCGTTGGCGCCATCAACGAGACCGACGTGGTCCTGGCCGACGCCTCCAACGCCATCATCATCGGCTTTGGCGTCCGTCCCGACGGTAAGGCCCGCTCCGCCGCCGAGCGCGAGGGCGTCGAGATCCGTTGCTACGACGTCATCTATAAGTGCCTCGAGGAGCTCGACGCCGCCCGTATCGGCATGCTCAAGCCCACCGAGGTCGAGGTCGCCACGGGTACCGCGACCGTCCTGGACACCTTCAAGGTGCCTAAAGTCGGTATCGCCGCCGGTGTCCGCGTCGAAGAGGGCGAGATCGCCGCGACCGATTCCGTGCGCCTGGTGCGCGACGGCATCGTGGTCTTCAACGGCAAGATCGCCTCGATGCGCCACTACAAGGACGAGGCCAAGAGCCTCAAGAGCGGTTCCGAGGGCGGCATTGGCTTGGAGAACTTCCAGGACATCAAGCCCGGCGATCAGATCGAGGGTTACCGCATCGACCAGGTTGCCCGTACCGAGTAGGGGGTAGCGCTATGAAGCAAACGCAGGCAACCCGCCGTCTGGGCGAGCAGCTTCGCGAGAAGCTCGGTTATATCCTGCTCTTTGAGGTTTCCGATCCGCGACTCGACCTGGTTACTTTGACCGCGGTCGAGGTCGCGGTGGACCGTTCGTTCGCGCGCGTGTACGTGTCGTGCGATGCGAGCCGCTACGACGAGGTCATGGAGGCGCTCGCTAGCGCTAAGGGCCGTATTCGCAGCCTGTTGGCTCGCTCGCTCGATTGGCGTGTTACGCCCGAGCTCGATTTTCGCATCGATCGCTCGACCGATGAGGCCGAGCGCATCACGCGTGCGCTGGAAAACGTTCCCGCCACGCTTGGGATCGAAAAGGACGAGGACGGCTATCCGATAGCGGACGCCGCCCAGGAGGCAGCTTTAGATGACTAATTCCGCCGACCTCGCCTCGTGCGAGTCTGCAGATATTCAGCGACGCATCCTCGAGCTCATCGAGGGTGCGTCCTCCATTGCGATTTCGGGACATACTTCTCCCGATGGCGACGCCTTGGGCTCCGTATTGGGTCTGGGCCTTTCGCTCATGAAGTTTTTCCCCAACAAGGACATTGCGCTGCTGCTGGCAGACGATGACCCGGTTCCGCGTATCTACCGCTTTATGGAAGGCTCCGATCGCCTGGTGCCGGCATCTGCGTACGCCGGCAATCCTGACCTGTTCATCTCGGTGGACGTACCGGTCGTCGAGCGCCTCAATAATTCTGCCGAGGTGCTTCGTCGCTCCAAGCATGTGGTGTGCTTCGATCATCATCCGGCGCGCGAGGAGTTTGCCGAGCTCAGTCTGAGGCGCGTCGATGCCGCGGCCTGCGCCATGATCATCGACCGTTTCTTGGACAATTGCGGCATTGTCGCACGTGACGGCGTCGCGACCTGCTTGCTGTGCGGCTTGGTGACCGACACCGGTCGTTTCCAGTACCAGAACGCCGATGCTGCCGCGTTCCATGCTGCTTCGCGCCTGGTGGCGCATGGCGCCAATCCGGCTCGTGTCGCACTCGAGGTCTATCAGAGCATGCGCGTCGAGTTTTTGCACCTCAAGTCCATTGTCATGGGCCGTATCAAGACGGTCGCGCACGGGCGCGTGGCGTATAGCTATGCCTTCCAGAGCGACCTTGAGGCCTGCGGCGTCACCTCGGATGAATGTGACGGTCTGGTCGATGTGGTGCGTTCGGTGATGGGCGTCGAGGTCTGCCTGTTCTTAAAGGGCATCGACGGCGATACCAAGGTGCGCGGCAACCTGCGCTCCAAGGGCGACCTTGATGTGTCCGAGATCGCTGCCAACTTTGGCGGTGGCGGGCATCATGCCGCCGCCGGCTTTTCCAACAACGGAACAATTCGCGAGACGCTCGCCGTGGCACTTCCCATGCTGGCCGAGCTGGTGGGGGAGGATCCCGCTTCGGTGACCGTCGAGCTTTAACTTTTTGGATGGTACATGGCTCGTCGTACGCCTTCTCAACTGAATATGCTGCTCGCCGTCGATAAGCCGGTGGGCTGCACGTCCCACGATGTGGTCTCGCAATGCCGACGCGCCCTCCATGAGCGGCGCGTCGGCCATGCCGGCACGCTCGACCCCATGGCATCCGGCGTCATGGTGGTGGGCGTGGGCCAGGCTACTCGTCTGCTGGGCATGCTAACCCTCGATACCAAAAGCTATGTCGCCGACATCTCGTTTGGCGCCGAGACCAATACCGATGATGCGGAGGGCGAGGCGGTCCGCACGGTGGCTGTTGCCAACGAGCTCCGCGATCCTGCCTATGCTCGTGAGCGCTTGGCCGCCATGCTGGGCCCGCAGATGCAGGTGCCGCCGGCGTTTTCTGCTATCTCGGTCAATGGCGTTCGCGCCTACAAGTCTGCTCGCGAGGGCAATGCGGTGGACCTACCTCCGCGCCCCGTCGAGGTCTATGCCGCCGACCTGATCGCCGTGGGCGGCGAAGGTGATACGTGTGTGTGGACCGTGGCGTTCTCGGTGAGCAAGGGCACCTATATCCGTGCGCTCGCTCGCGAACTGGGCCGCGCTTGCGATAGCGCCGCGCATATTTCCGCGCTGCGCCGCACGGCTTCCGGTGTTGTTTCCATTGGCGCTTGTCATGCGGTCGAGGAGCTTTCTCCCGAGTCCGCGGCTGGCTTTGCCCTGGATCCCATTGCGGCCCTGGGCGCCACACGTGTTGACTTGCCGGGCAATCTTGCCGACGACCTGCTCTGCGGCCGACGCATTCCCGTTGAGCGTGCGCTTGCCGATTTCGATTCCTCGAAGGCGCCGTTTGCGTTGGTGCTCGATGGGGGACTCAAGGCGCTCGCCCGCATTGAGGGCGGCCGCTTTGTCATGGAGCACGTGTTTCCGCAGGCAATCGGCGGTGTTCGATGATGTTGTCCGCTCGCGAGCTCGCGCGTGTCTTTTTCGCGGGCGAGTCGGACGAGGCTCGCATCGTTGCTGCCGATACGTTTGATGAGTGTGAGCACTTGGGTGCCGCTTCAATCGCCATTGGCGTGTTCGACGGCGTTCACCGTGGACACCAGGAACTCATTGCGGCGCTTGTCCGTGATGCCCGTGCCCATGGCTGCAAGGCGGTCGTAGTTACCTTCGATCCCGACCCGGACGTCGTGGTGAGCCCTTCGCCCGCTCAAAAATTGATGACGACGGCCGACCGTCTGCATGCCTTGGCTCAAACTGGGGTCGATGCGGTGGTGGCCGTTCCCTTTACGCCTGAGGTTGCGGCGCTTGACCATGTTGCTTTTCTCTCGCTGGTGTCGCGTCTGGTCGACATTCGATCGATTCGCGTTGGCAGCGACTTTAGGCTGGGTCGTGGCGGTGCTTCTGGTGTTGCCGAGATGCGCTCCTGGGGTTCCGAGCACGGCGTTGACGTGTATGGTCACGACCTGCTTTGCGAGGGCGGTGAGGCCATTTGCGCCACCCGCATTCGTCATGAGCTGGGACAGGGCCATGTGGAGCTTGCTGCTGGGTTACTCGGCCGTCCGTATATGGTGCGTGGCGGTGTTATTCGCGGCCGTCACGAGGGTTCTGGCATGGGCTTTCCCACGGCAAACTTGCAGGTTCCCGACGGCATTCAGGTGCCAGCCGATGGCGTGTATGAGGGTCTGGTGCTGGTCGATGACACCGCGTGGCCCGCTGCTGTGAACGTCGGCCTGCCGCCAACGTATGCTGACGATGCGGCATCTGCGCATCTCGAGGCTAATTTAATTGGTTATACGGGCGACCTGTACGGCGCTTCCGTTTCGCTGGCGTTTACGCGCTGGCTGCGTCCCTCGCGTGTGTTCGATTCGCTGGATGAGTTGATCGCGACCGTCGAGGGTAATATCGAGGATATTCGTCACAACTTGGGCGATCAGGGGGTGAGCATCCGTGATTAGCGATGAGGAAAAAGACCAGGTACGCGCTGCGTCTGACCTGGTTGCCATCGTGCAGGAAACGGTCGAGCTCAAGCCTCGCGGCCATGAGTTTTGGGGATGCTGCCCCTTCCATGGCGAGAAGACGCCGTCCTTCCACATTATCCCCGCCACGCAGGTGTGGCATTGCTTTGGTTGCGGCGAGGGTGGCGACGTTTTCACGTATATCATGAAGCGCGAGAACCTGAGCTTTCCCGAGTCAATCCGTTACTTGGCCGATCGCGCGGGTATTGAGCTGCATGACACCGGAGATCGCCGCGAGCGCGGCACCAAGCGTGCCCGCATCTACGATCTGTGCGCCGAGACCGCCCAGTTCTACCACACCATGCTCATGCGCGGTAAGGACGGCCGTCCGCGCGAGTACTTTGCCAGCCGCGGCATGGGCGGCGACGTCTGCCGCCGCTACTGCCTGGGCTTTGCACCGGGCCGTAACGCGCTGGTGTCGCACCTGTCCCAGGCGGGTTTTACCCCGCAGGAGATGATCGACGCCAACGTTGCCGTGAGTCGCGGGCGCGGGCAGCTTGCCGACCGCTTTTACGACCGCGTGATGTTCCCCATCTTTGACGAGCAGGGTCACAACATTGCCTTTGGCGGTCGCATTATGGGCGACGGCCAGCCTAAGTATCTCAACACCGCCGAGACGAGCGTGTTTCATAAAAAGCGAAACCTCTACGGCTTTAATTGGGCCAAGGAGTTTATCGTCGCGCAGGATACCGCCATCGTGGTAGAGGGCTATACCGATTGCATCGCCTGCTGGGAGGCGGGGATTAAAAACGTTGTCGCCACGCTGGGCACCGCCCTCACGGAGCATCACGTCAAGACGCTCACTCGCTTTGCCAAGCGCATCGTGTATATGTTCGACGGCGATGCAGCGGGCCAGAAGGCCGCCCGTCGCGCGATTCAGTTTATCGAGCAGGATTCCATGGACCTGCGCTGCGTGGTGCTCCCCGACGGCAACGACCCCATGGAGTTCATCACCGCACATGGTGGCGAGGCACTGCAGACGCGCATCGACGCTGCCGAGCCGCTTATGGACTTTGTCTACCGTTCGCTGCAGGAGTCGAGTGACATCACCACGCCGGGCGGTCGCGCTAAGGCGCTGGAAGATGCGCTGACGCTTATCTATCCGTTGCGCAACAGCTATATGATCGACACGTACTTTATCCAGATTGCCGATCTGCTGGGTTTGGATCTGGAGACGGTGCGCGCGAGCTCGGGTCGTGTGTTTCGCGATGTCGCCAAGCGCGAGGATGCGGAACGACGTCGTGAGCAGAACTATGAGCGCCAGCGGGCACAGACTGAGCGGTCCGGTAGCGCGGGCGGTCGGGCGTCGGGTTCTCGCGATGCCGGTCGCGGTGCTTGGGCATCGGGCGCGACGCCGCCGGTGTCCGCGCCGGTCGAAGAAGAGCCGTACGACTACGTCCCGCTCGATGCCTACGGCGCCGCGCCCGTGGAGGTCGTCGACGACCTGCCGCCGATCGATGTGCCTGATGGTATGGGCGCTGTGCCTGTGGCTGACGGTTCGGGCGCACCGGCTGCGGCGGCGCCGATGGTTCTTACCGATCTTGAACGCAAGTCCTTGGCAGGGGAGCGCGAGCTGTTGACGATGCTCACGAGCTACCCCGACCTGTTCCGCACGTATGCCGACCGCATCTGCTCCATCGAGTGGGTTGACCCGCGTCACGAGTCCATTGCATGGGCCGTTCTGGCAACGCCGCCGGGAACCGATCCTGCAGCCTGCATGGATGCGGCGCGCTCAGTGTGTCCCGATGCGGCAACGCTTGTGAGTGCCGGGCGCATCTCCGCGACGAGCAAGCACCCCACCGAGACGAACATCGTGTTTATGCTTGATACGCTTGAGCTCTACACCATCAAACGCCGCATGCGTACCGCACAGGCCAAGCTGCGCCAGGACCGTTCGCTTGATGATGAGGCCCGTCGCGCGCTGACCGTGCAGGCCGCGCAGGACTCGCAGCGTCAACGCGAACTGCAAAAGTCGATCGGCGGCGTGGCGGATCCGTTCCGTTTGATCGGCCTGGAGGCCGCAGGCACCGAACAAGCCTAGATGTTGTGGTCAACCAGCGTATTCTCGCCTATATCCAGTCCTCTTTTTGGGTATAGACGTCAATGTGTGTGCTAAAGTATTGAGTCCTGTGGACTATGAAGGGAGAATCTGTGCCAAAAAAGACTGAGAGCACGGGTACTGGGCTGGAATCCTACGTTGCAAAGCTCATGGGCAACGGCTCAAACAGGACTTCGGTAACCGAGGACGAGATTCAGGTCGCCCTGAAGGATATCGATGTTTCTGACGAGCAGCTCACCGCGGTGTATTCCGCGCTGCGCAACAGCGGCATCCAGATTATCTCCGCGAGCGGTAACGACGACGCCCCCATGGACGTCGACGATGAAAATACCGATTCTGATACCGACGATTTCGATGACGACGACGAGCACGATTCCGGCTCGCTCGACGATCACGAGCTCAAGATGGCCCGCCAGGCCGACGCCGAGATGGGTTCTTCCAAGAGCAAGAAGAAGCGCACCGTGCGGACGTCCCGTTCGCGTTCGCGCGTGCGCGGCATCGATGCCTCCACGGTGATGCTGACCGGCGATCCGGTCCGTATGTACCTCAAGGAGATCGGCAAGGTCGACCTGCTGACCGCCTCCGAAGAGGTCGATCTGGCTATGAAGATTGAGGCCGGTCTTGAGGCCACCGAGAAGCTCGAGGCTGCCGATGCTGGTGAGCTCGAACTCACGCGTGCCGAGATGCGTCGTCTTACGCGCATTGAGAACGTGGGCCTCGAAGCCAAGCAGGCGCTCATCAGTGCAAACCTGCGTCTGGTCGTCTCCATCGCCAAGCGCTATGTTGGTCGCGGCATGCTGTTCCTGGACCTGATCCAGGAGGGCAACCTCGGTCTGATCCGCGCCGTCGAGAAGTTCGACTACCAGAAGGGCTTTAAGTTCTCCACGTACGCCACGTGGTGGATCCGTCAGGCCATCACGCGTGCTATCGCCGACCAGGCCCGTACCATCCGTATTCCCGTGCACATGGTCGAGACCATCAACAAGCTCGTCCGCGTGCAGCGTCAGCTCCTTCAGGACCTGGGCCGCGACCCGACCCCCGAGGAGATCGGTGCCGAGATGGACATGAGCGCCGACCGCGTCCGCGAGATCCAGAAGATCTCGCAGGAGCCCGTGTCGCTCGAGACCCCCATCGGCGAGGAAGAGGATTCCCAGCTGGGCGACTTCATCGAGGACTCCCAGGCCATCGTTCCGCCCGATGCGGCCAGCTTCTCCATGCTGCAGGAGCAGCTCACCCAGGTGCTCGACTCGCTTGCCGATCGTGAGCGCAAGGTTATCGAGCTGCGCTTTGGCCTTGTCGACGGACATCCCCGTACGCTCGAGGAAGTCGGCCGCGAGTTTGGCGTCACGCGCGAGCGTATCCGCCAGATCGAGTCCAAGACCCTGGCCAAGCTCCGCCACCCGAGCCGTTCGAGCAAGCTGAAGGACTATATCGAAAGCTAGTCAAGCAAGAAGCGCCCTCAAGCACATCCGCTTGAGGGCGCTTTCATGTAGTCGTTGGGGACGTTCTTGAATGACTAGTCGTTTAAGAACGTCCCCAATGATTAGGTCGGAAAATTTCTTAAAAAAGTTCTTGCCCTGAGCTGATTCGTCCGTATAATAAACTTCGTTGCTTGAGAGCACGCACCTATTCCTCGGTAGCTCAATGGTAGAGCACGCGGCTGTTAACCGCGCTGTTGTAGGTTCGAGTCCTACCCGGGGAGCCAGGTTGTAAAACCCGTCGCTTATGCGGCGGGTTTTTTCATGCCGCGATCGCCGTTCGCGAACGTTACCGTATCAACATTTCGTGTCGAGGATGTAATCCCGAGGCCCGCCACCTCAACATGGCGCGGTCGTTGTAGAATATTGCAATGATTGCTCCCACGACATGGTGCCGCGAGCACCAAGAAAAGGAGATTCTTGTGTCTGAGACCATTAACGGCAGCCTGAGCGTCTCGAACGACGTTATTGCCGATATTGCCGGTTATGCCGCGATGACGTGCTATGGCGTTGTCGGTATGGCTGAGCAGCTCCAGGGCGCCGAGAGCGTGCGCCTGCTTGCCGGTCAGCGCCTCCGCAAGGGCGTGCTTGTCTCCGCCGACGAGAACGGCCTTACGGTCGATCTTCACGTCGTGCTCGAGAACGGCGTCAACATGAAGTCCGTCTGCCACAATCTTTCGAGCTCCGTTGCCTTCACTCTGCAGGAGATCGCCCAGATCGATCCCGCCAGCCTTAAGATCGGCATCCATATCGACGCGCTCAAGAGCCGTCTGAACTAGCATCCGAAAACGGAGATTCAAATACCCATGATTGCAAAGACCATTCGCACCTGTTTTCCGATCGCTGCGGCTGCCGTTTCCGACAAGGCCGAGGAGATCAACAAGCTCAACGTCTTCCCCGTACCCGATGGCGATACCGGCACCAACATGTCGCTCACGCTCGCCTCGGTGACCAAGGAGCTCTCTGCCCTTCCCGCCGATGCCGATATGGAGGCCATCGCCGGTGCCATCACCCACGGCTCTCTCATGGGCGCTCGCGGTAACTCCGGCGTTATTACCTCGCAGATTCTTCGCGGCGTGGCCGAGGGCCTTGTCTCTGCCGACGAGCCTATTACGTCCGCCAACATTGCCTTCGCCTTCCGTCGTGCCGTCAAGGTCGCCTTCCAGGCTGTCCGCAAGCCCATCGAGGGCACGATCCTCACGGTCCTGCGCGATGTCTCGACCAAGGCCGATGAGTGCGAGAAGAAGAAGTTCTCGGCCGAGGATGCGCTCGATGCTATCGTCGTCGAGGCGTACCAGTCCGTCGCCCGCACGCCCGACTTGCTGCCCGTCCTCAAAGAGAACGGCGTGGTCGACTCAGGCGCCTTCGGCTTTGCCATCTTCCTGGAGAACTTTGTTGCCGCCGCGCTTGGTCGCAGCACCGTTGTCGAGGATTTCTCCGCTACGTTTGACTCCGCCGGCTCTGCCCGCGATGCTGCTCTTGGCCGCGTTGAGATTGAGGCCAACGACGACTGGGAGGGCTCGGAGTTCCGCTACTGCAACGAGTTCCTCTTTAAGGCCGACGCCCCGTTTGACGAGGACGAGTGCCTTAAGTTCCTAGGCTCCATGGGCGACTGCGAGCTGCTCGTGGGTGCCTACCCCGACTACAAGATTCATGTGCACTCCAACACCCCCAACCTGGTGCTCGAGCACATGCTGCAGCTTGGCCAGATCTACGAGGTCTTTATCCACAACATGGAGATGGAGGCCCACGACCGTACCGCCAAGATTCACGAGGACCAGGAGAAGGCCGCCGAGCCCGCGAAGGCCCTGGGCTTTGTCGCCGTTGCCGCCGGTTCTGGCGAGGCCGACATCCTTAAGTCCCTCGGCGTCGACGTGATCGTGTCGGGTGGCCAGACCATGAACCCCTCGACTGCAGACCTTCTGGGCGCCGTTGACCAGGTCAACGCGACCTCGGTTATCATTCTGCCCAACAACGGCAACATCCGCATGGCCGCTGAGGCCGCTGCCTCAGCCTGCACCGACAAGAAGGTCGCCGTCGTTCCCACCAAGACCGTTCCGCAGGCCTTCTCCGCTCTGTTCGCGGTCCTGCCCGATTCCGAGCTCGAGGATGCCGTCGCCGCCATGGTCGACGCCATCAGCGAGGTCCGCGATGGCGAGGTCACCCGTGCCGTGCGCGATTCCAGCGCCTCTGACGGCTCTCCGATTCACTCCGGTGACGTCATGGGTATCATCGCCGGCTCCATCGACGTGGTTGGCTCCGACGTGAAACAGGTCACGCTCGACTGCATCAACCGCATGCAGGAGGAAGAGGAGGGCGATGCGCTGACGATTCTGGCCGGCGAGGAGCTGTCCGACGAGGACTTCCAGGAGATCGTCGACGCCATCGAGGAAGCTCAGCCCGACTTGGAGATCGACGCCCATCGTGGCGAGCAGCCGCTCTATCCCGTGATCTTCTCGATCGAGTAGGCAACTGCCCATGTCTGAGCTGTGCTCCGTGCCGCGCGTCTCGGGGCGCTTTGCCCAGAGCAATGCGCTCGACGAGGATATCGCGCGACTCAAATATGTTTCGGGTAAACGTGAGGAGGCCCTTCGCCGTTTGGGAATTCGGACGGTGGGGGACCTCCTTCTCCATATCCCTCATCGATACCTCGACTTTACCCGTTCGTGGTCCATCGAGATGGCGCCCATCGGCACCGTGTGCACCATCATCGCCACGGTTGATCGCATCGTCCAAAAGCAGCCGCGTCCGCGCATGCAGGTGACCGAGGTCTCGCTTGTTGACGAGACGGGCGTGCTGCAGGTTGCCTTTTTCCGCCAGCCCTGGATTGCCCAGCAGCTTAAGCAGGGCGACCGCCTGGCCGTGATGGGCAAGGTCGAGTTTGCCTACGGCTTTAAGCAGATGGCCTCGCCGCACTTTGAAAAGCTCGATGACGGGCGTGCTGCGGGCACCATCCTTCCGGTCCATTACGTGAGTGACGGCGTGAGCCAGGCGTGGATGCGCCGCATCGTAAGCGGCGCGATCGAGGTCGTCGGCAATCCCTTTGATCCCATTCCGGCACCGCTGCGCGTTAAGCGTCGCCTGATGAGCAATGCCCGCGCGCTGCGCTCAATCCATTTTCCATCGAGTATGGCAGAGCGCGACATCGCGCGTCGTCGCCTGGCCTACGAGGAGTGCCTCTACCTGCAGCTGGCGCTGCGCCTGCGCAACGACGGCGGCCTGGTCGATGTGGTTCCCTATGCCCACACCGCGGGCGAGCACCTGGCCGCGCTCAAGCAAGCCCTGCCGTTTTCGCTGAGCGACGAGCAGGAGGCCGCGTTCCAGGATATCCTGCGCGATATGTGCGATGGCGGGCGCGTGATGAACCGCCTGCTGCTGGGTGATGTCGGTACCGGCAAGACGGCCGTCGCCGCCTGCGCGCTGGCTGTGGCTGCCGATAGCGGCACGCAGGCCTGCGTTATGGCGCCCACGGGCGTGCTGGCGCGCCAATATGCCGATAAGACCGGCCCCTTGCTCTCGCAGGCGGGCATGTCCTGGGCGCTCCTGACGGGTGCCACGCCGGCGGCTGAGCGTGAGCAGATCCATGCGCAGCTGAAATCGGGCGAGCTTAACGTGCTCTTCGGCACCCACGCGGTCCTTTCGGATAACGTTGCGTTCAAGCATCTGTCGCTCGTGGTTATCGATGAGCAGCACCGGTTTGGCGTCGGCCAGCGCAACGCCCTGCGCGCGAAGGGCCCCGGTGCCGATCTGCTCGTTATGACGGCAACGCCCATCCCGCGTACGCTGGCGCTTTCGGTCTACGGCGATCTGGACACGAGCATCATCCGCCATCGGCCTGTCCCCGGCGCTGGCGTGTCGACACGCGTGCTCACCGAGTCGAGCCGTGACCTCGCCTATGGCGCCATCCGCGAGGCGCATGAAAAGGGTCAGCAGGCCTACGTGATTTGCCCGCTTGTGGAGCCGAGTGACTCGGCCGATGAGCTGGAAGACGTGCCCGGTATTGCCCGCGACGACGAGGGCCGCGTAACCGTCCCCGTGCCACTGCACGATACGGCAACCGAGCTCGACCGCCTGCGCCTGGCGTTGCCGGGGCTTGCCATCGAGCGCCTTCACGGCCGTATGCCAGCGGGGGAGAAGGATCGGGTCATCGATGCCTTTAAGCGTGGCGAGATCGATGTGCTCGTCTCGACTACGGTGGTCGAGGTGGGCGTCGACGTGCCCAACGCCACCGTCATGGTCATCGAGAACGGCGAGCGCTTTGGTTTGGCTGCCCTGCACCAGCTGCGCGGTCGCGTGGGCCGTGGCAGCGTGTCGGGCACGTGCCTGGTCATGACGCACTCCAAGGGCAACGGCGGCGCATCGGCGGCACAAGATCGCCTGCAATCGCTCGAAAAAACTTCGGATGGTTTTACGCTCGCCCAGATGGACCTGCGCCTGCGCCATGAAGGCGAGATCCTGGGTTATCGCCAGCATGGTGGTGTGACCCTGCGCTTTGTCGACCTGGATGCCGATGAGGACCTTATCGAATGGGCCCATTTGGACGCGGTCGAGCTCTTGCGGTATGCTTGCAACCTTGACTCTGTGGCGACGCTTCCCTTGCGCGACGCGGTCGCCATGCGTTATCGACACATTTTTAAGGAGGTCAGCGGAGGATGAGAATCATCGGCGGCGAATGGCGCGGTCGTAAGATCGAGGAGCCCCGTGGTCGCGATGTCACCCGCCCCACGACCGATCGCGTGCGCGAGGCGTGCGCATCTATGGTCATGTCGGCATTCGATTTCGATTTGGACGAGGTTCGTGTGCTGGACGCTTTTGGCGGCTCCGGTGCCTTAGGGTTAGAGATGCTCTCTCGTGGGGCCCGCTCGCTCACGACGTTTGAGATCGATCGCAACGCCGCGCGGCTCATTACCAAGAATATCGAGTCGCTCTGCCGTGACCGTGCGCGTTGGCGCGTGGTCACGGGCGACATGCTGTCGAGTGCCTTGCGCGGTCGTGTACCGGGCGGCCCCTTTGATCTGGTCCTGCTCGACCCGCCCTATGCTTTTGGTGCCGAGCCGGTCGAGGAACTGCTGCAGAATCTGGCCCATCAGGGTCTGCTTGCACCTGGCGCTTATGCCCTGTTTGAGCATGCCGCCGCCGATGCGGGCGCGCATCCGGCAGGCTTTGAGACTGTACGTGAGAAGCGCTACGGCATTACCTCGGTCGACCTGCTTCGTTGGGTCGGCGATGACGACGGTGAGGGCGATAGTGCCGTCACCGATGCTGATAACAACGATGCCACGACGTTTCAGGAGGACGCCCATGAGTGACACCATTAACCGCGTCATTGTTCCGGGTACCTTCGATCCCATCACGTTTGGCCATATCGACGTCATCCGTCGCGCCCGTCGCATCTTTCCCAGCGTGATCGTCGCTGTTGCCGAGTCGCAGGGTAAAAACGGCGTGGGCACCACGTTTATGCTCGATGAGCGCGTGGCGCTGGCCCGCGAGGCGCTCGGTGATATCGACGGCGTCGAGGTCCTGCCCTTTACTGGCCTCTTGGTCGACTTCGCTCGTGAGCAGCGAGCGGGGGCCGTGGTCAAGGGCCTGCGCGCCATGACCGACTTTGAGTATGAGCTGCAGCAGGCCGACCTTAACTATCGCCTGGATAGCGAGCTGGAGTCCATCTTTGTCATGAGTGCGCCGCAGTACGGCTATATCTCAAGCTCGGTCGTTCGCCAGATCGCCTCGCTTGGCAGTGACGTATCGACGTTTGTCCCGTCCAACGTGGTCGAAGCGCTCAAACATCGCTTTTCGTGACGTTTCTTATTGCCTGGTGGCATGTGGTAAACTAGCACGATGATATGTTACCTATGAAAGGAGACCGGATGCCGGGCGAGAATTTTCCTGGCGATAGGATCGTCAGCTTGGTCGATGAGCTCGAAGGGCTGATCGAGGAAGCCAAGCCGCCTTTCGGCAAGAACGCTCAGTTCAAGGTCATCGACGCCGACGTGTTCTTCAACATCCTCGACGAGATCCGCATGAGCTATCCCGAGGAGTGGCAGAAGTCCCGCCGTATCCTTAAGGAGCGCGAGGAGCTTATGGCTTCCGCCGCCGCTCAGGCCGATTCCATCATCGCCGACGCTCAGCAGCAGGCCCTCACCATTGCCGGTGAGCAGGAGATCGTCCGCCTTGCGCAGCAGCAGGCCGACGACATCCGCGATCGTGCCCAGCAGTACGAGCGCGAGACGCGTTATGCTGCCGAGGACTACGCAGAGCAGGTCTTTACGCACCTGGAGGAGAACCTCAAGAGCCTGACCGGCACCGTTACCCGTTGCCGTCAGCAGCTCAACGAGGGTGCCGCCCAACAGAATGGTCAGTGGTAATGGCTGAGTTCCCGAGCGTTACCGTCGATCTTTCCGAGCAGCTCGAGTTTCCTGGAGATTCGTATCCGCTGACCGGTAAGGTCGATGTCGCCACCTACACGGTGGGCGAGAAGGAGTACCAGCTTCAGGACGGCATCGACTACGACGTTGTCTTTACCAATGCCGGTACCGGTGTCTTGCTCACGGGCATGGTCCGCGCGCACGCCACCGGCGAGTGCGACCGTTGCCTGGAGCCCGCCTCGTTTGATATCGCCGGCGAGATCGAGGAGTTCTACCTCTTTGAGGAGCCCGAGGATCCCGAGGCCTACGAGGACGGCTACGAGCTCCTGGGTGAGGACCGCATCGTCGATCTGGGCGAGCCCATCAATGACGCGGTCGTTATGGACACGCCGTTTGTGGTGCTCTGCAAGCCCGATTGCCGTGGTCTGTGCCCCACATGCGGTTGCAATCTCAACGTCGAGCAATGCGATTGCGCCGCCCAGGCAGAGGCGGAATGGGCCGCTGTCACGGAAAATCCATTTGCAGCATTGAAGAATCTCAAGCTTGATGAGTAAAACTGTGGTAGTATCGCTACTTGCGCGTAATCGCCACACTGGATAGTTCATAAGGAAGGTCACTATGCCCGTACCTAAACAAAAGCAGGGTCGTATCCGCACTCACACCCGTCGTTCCGCCAACATGAAGATCTCGGCTGCGGCTCAGTCCACGTGCCCCCGTTGCGGCGCTGTCAAGCTTCCGCACCACGTGTGCCCCAGCTGCGGTTTCTACAAGGACCGCGAGGTTATCGTTACCGAGTAACGGTATACTCTGGATGCGATGCCGTTCCAAATGGAACCACAATGGCCGGCTCAATGAGTCGGCCATTTTTGTATAAGGAGCATGTATATGAGTAACGTTCGCGTTTGTGTAGACGTTGTGGGCGGAGACGAGAAACCTCAGGTTGTTCTCGATGGTATCGAGGCTGCGCTTGCCGCCGATCTCGATATCGAGGTCTTGGCGGCTGGCCCGGCCGAAATCGTCAATCCCTTTGCAGCTTCCCATGCACGTGTTGAGGCCCTTGAGGCACCTGACGTTATCGCCATGGATGACGATCCCATTCGCGCCGTGATGACCAAGCGTAAGTCGTCGATCGTGCTTTCTTGCCGCGCCATTAAGAAGGGCAACGCGGATGCGTTCTTCTCCGCCGGCTCGACCGGTGCCATGACCGCCGCTGCCACCGCCTACGTGACGCCGTTTAGGTATCAGGCCGAAGGCAAGAAGCAGCCGGTGCGCCCCTGTCTGACCAATGCGCTGCCCAATCGCGCCGGCGGTCTGACGGTGCTGTGCGACATGGGTGCCAACCCCGATGTCGAGGTTGACGATATGGTGCGTTTTGCCCAGATGGGCAGCGCCTATGCCCGCGTCGTCCTGGGCATCGAGCATCCTCGCGTGGGCCTGCTTGCCAACGGCACCGAGGACGAGAAGGGTTCTAACTTTACCAAGGCCTGTTTCCCTGCTATGAAGGCCGCCGTTCCCGGCTTTGTTGGTAACTGCGAGGGCACCGACCTCACCTCAGGCAACTTCGATGTCGTCGTTGCCGATGGTATGTCGGGCAATATTGCGCTCAAGGCCACCGAGGGCGCTGCCAAGTTTTTGCTGCAGGAGCTCAAGGGTGTCTTTATGTCTTCGCTCGGCACCAAGATTGCCGCGCTGCTCATCAAAAAGCAGATGCGCGAGATTAAAGCCAAACTTTCGGGCGACGCCAAGGGCGGCGCGATTCTTTTGGGCCTGCGCGGCGTGGTCCTGATCGGCCATGGTGCCACCTCGGTCGAGGCTGTCAAAAACGGTACGCTCGCGGCGGCCGAAGCCGTGCGCGCCGGGCTGGTCGAGAATGTCGCCAACTCTATGGACGGTATCGTTTTATAAGAGCGAGTTAGAGCGCTGTTATGTGCTTCGCGGTGCACGTCGTGGGGTAGAATCAGAACCGTGTCTTGGTACCGCCCGGGCGGTACCATTCTTTTGGTATTCATGCACTATGAGAGGAAGCGCTATGGACCGCTCCGAAATCTTCGACAAGATCGCCGAGGTCGCTGCTGACGTTCTGGGCGTCGATGTTGCCGAAATTAGCGAGGAGACCACCTTTGACGACCTCGATGCCAACTCGCTCGAGCGCCTGCAGCTGGTTACGGCTATCGAGGACGAGTTCAACCTCGAGATCGATGACGAGACCCTGCTCTCGCTCAACTCTGTCGCCGACGCCGTCGACGCTATCGAAGCTGCCAAGGAGGCTTAAGTCTTGGCTTTATCCGACCGACTTACGCGCGCCCAGGAAATCCTGGGCCACGAGTTCAACAATAAGGTGCTGCTGCGCGCGGCGCTTACGCATCCCTCGGCAGTCGAGGGCCAGCCGGTTTCTGCCAGCTATGAGCGCCTTGAGTTCTTGGGCGATTCCATTTTGGGCGCTGTGGTCGCACGCTCCCTGTTTGAGTCCTATCCGGAGTTTGACGAGGGCAAGCTCACGCGCTTGAAGGTGTCGCTTGTCTCGGGCGCTACGCTGTCCGAGGTTTCTCACGAGCTGGGCATCGACGACATCATCATCTTTGGTGCCTCCGAGACCGGTACCGGTGCGCGCGGCCTGCATTCGGCCCTCGAGAACGTCTATGAGTCGCTCGTGGGCGCGCTGTACCTGGATGCCGGCTGGGACGTTGCGGCGGAGTTCATTCACCGTACGCTTAAGCCGCATTTGGCTTCCGAGCGTGCCGAGCATCCTGCGAACCCCAAGTCGTTTTTGCAGGAGTGCGTGCAAGCCGACGGTCACGAACCTCCGGCGTACAAGCTCGTTGGCTCCGAGGGCCCGGCGCATGCGCCCACCTTTACCGCTGTGGTTTTGATCGATGGTATTCGCCAGGGTCGCGGCTCCGGCTCCTCAAAGAAGGAAGCCGAGGGAGCTGCCGCGCTCGAAGCGCTCGACCGCATGGGTTACACCACCAACGGCGTGATTCTGAACAAGAAGCACGTGTAAGCGAGGAACCGTGTATCTCAAGTCCCTCACGCTCAAAGGGTTCAAGTCGTTTGCCGACCGCGCCCATATGACGTTTGAGCCGGGCCTGACCGTCATCGTCGGTCCAAACGGCTCGGGAAAATCGAACATCTCTGACTCGATTCTGTGGGTCCTGGGCGAGCAGAGCGCCAAGCAGCTGCGCGGCCAGGCCATGGAGGATGTCATCTTCTCGGGCTCGTCGGCGCGCAAGCCGGTGGGTGTCGCCGAGGTCACGCTGGTGCTCGATAACTCGGACCATATGTTGCCCGTCGACTTTGACGAGGTCGCCATCACCCGTCGCATGTATCGCTCGGGCGAAAGCGAGTACCTCATCAACTCGAGTCCGTGCCGCCTGATGGACATTCAGGACATCCTGCACGATTCGGGCCTAGGCAAGGATACGCATTCCATCATCAGCCAGGGCAAGCTCGACGCCATTTTGCAGAGCCGCCCCGAGGAGCGTCGCGCCCTCATCGAGGAGGCCGCCGGCATTTCCAAGCACAAGCGCCGCAAGGAGCGTGCGCTCAAAAAGATTAAGTCGATGGACGAGCACCTGACGCGTGCCCGCGACATCAATAAGGAAATCGCCCGTCAGCTGCGACCGCTTGAGTGTCAGGTCGATCGCGCGCGCAAGTACAAAGAGCTGTCCTCGCGCGCGAACGAGCTTACGCAGATGCTGGCTGTCGATGAGCTTCGTTCGCTGCAGTCGCAGTGGAACGACCTGGAGAGCCGCTCCAAGGAAGGTGCTGCCGAGCTGGAGCTTGCGCAGTACCGCATGAGCGAAAAGGAGCGCGAGCTCGAGAAGCTCCAGGTTATGCTTGAGGAAAAGGGCCTGTTTGTGGGCGACCTGGGCGAGCAACGCCGTCATATGCAAGATGTGGTCGGCCGCATTAACTCCGACATGCGCCTGCTCGAGGAAAAGGGCCACAACATGGTGTCGCGCCTGTCTGACATGCGCGGTCAGATTTCGAGCTCCGAGCATCAGCGTCGTCGCGTGGTCGAGGAGCTCGAGGATGCGCGTGCCCAGCTTGAGGAAGTTACCGGTGCGCACATGCAGGCCCAGGACGACGTTGACGCCGCCGGTCCTGCCGCCGCCCAGCTCCACGAGCGTCGCGTTGCGCTCGACAATCAGATTTCGCAGCTCACGCGCGAGCAGCGCGATGTGCAGCGTGCGGCCGATAACGCCGCGCTCGAGCTCGCCAAGGTGAAGGACTCGCTGAGCAACGCCGAGGTCGAGGACAACATGTACGCCTCGCGCCTGGAGCAGATTGACGAGCAGCTCGAGGAGGTCACGGCCTCACTCGAGAGCCGTCGCGACCGCGCTGAGGAGCTTGAAGGCGCTCTTGAGGAAGCGCGCCAGGCCCAGGCCGATGCGCGTGAGGCCACCGAGGTCGCCCGTGCAGCCCTGAAGGACTTGCGTAATCGTGAGAGTGAGGCGCGCAACAAGCTGTCCGAGGTGCGCTCGGAGCTTGCCAGCCAAAAGAAACTCGATGCCCGCATGGCCGACAGCTCGCCGCTCGTGAGCCGTCTGGTGGGTACGCTGGGCGACGATGTCTTGGGTCGTCTGGGCGACGTGCTGGAGGCCCCGCGCGAGCTTGAGGGCCTGGTTGAGCAATTGCTCGCTGGCGATATCGATGCGCTGCTGTTTGATGACGCCGCCACGCTTGAGCGTGCCGGTCGTGCGGCTCTGGACCAAAAGAAGGCCTCGGGCGAGGCGCTGCTGGTGGCGCGTGGCGTGAGCAGCTCTACCGCCGCTGAGGGCGCTGCCGGTACCCGTCTGGTTGATCGTCTGTCCGTACGCGCAGGCTACGGTCCCGTCGTCGAGGCGTTGCTCGGCGGCTATTACGTCGTGGACGATCTTGCTGCCGCGCTGTCGGCGCCGGTCGTTGACGGCGTGACTTACGTGACTCCCGATGGCGCTCGCGTAAGCTGCGGCGGCCTGGTGCGCGTGGGCCTCGATGCCGGCGAGGCCTCGGGTGCTCTGGAGCGCAAGCGCCGTATCCGCGAGCTGGAGGGGCTTGAGCCCGATTTGGCCGCTGTGTTTGAACATGTGTCAGGCCAGGTCGTTGAGGCCAATGCGGCCGTTGAGGAAGCGCGTGCCGCTGAGGGCGATGCCGCCGGCGAGATCGCCCGTCTTGAGGGCGAGCGCCGCTCGCTGCTCTCCGAGATCGGCCGCTTGGAGCAAAGCGCCAACAATGCCGAGGTCGAGCGCGTGCGCATCTCCAAGCGCCGCGAGCAGGCCTCCGAAGCCGTTCGCGCTGCGCGCCCGCGCGTTGACGAGCTCACCCGTTCGCGTGACGAGGCTCGCGCGCAGGCAAGCAATCTGGGGTTGCAGATTGCCGAGGCCAACGACGAACTCGACCGCGTTCGCCGTGACGATTCCGAGGCTGCCGGCAAGCTCGCCGACGCCAAGGTTCGCCTAGCCCAGACGAGCGAACGCCTGCGTTCGCTGAAGGGCCGCGTGCCCGATCTGGAGCATCGTCTTGAGGGCATCGACCGCCGTATCCGCGGAACACGCCAGGCCTCGCGCTCGCTCGAATTGCTGCGCCTGCGCGTCGATCCCATGCACGAACGCTATTCGGCCCTGCTGGAGCGCGCGTCGGATTGGGCCTCGCGTCTGCGTGACCAGGCTTCGCTCGAGGAGGCTGACTCGGCCTCGCTTAAGAAGACCATTGAGGACGCCAAGGCCGAGGTCTCCCGCGCCAAGGAGCGGGTCGATGCCGCCACCGCGACGCAAAACGAGTTCAAGGTCGCTCGCGGCAAGCTTGAGGTGCAGGTAGAGGCGGCTATCAAGGCCATTACCGCCGATGGCACCACGGTGCTCGAGGAGGCGCTCATGCTTCCTGCGCCCACCGACCGTGACGCTGCCGAGCGTGAGCTCAACCAGCTCGTGCGCCAGATCAACAACCTGGGCCCTGTGAACCAGGTTGCCATGGAGGAGTACGAGCAGCTCAAGCGCCGCGCCGATTACATCGAGGAGCAGCTGGCCGATCTGGAGAGCGCGCGCAAGGCGCTCACCAAGATCACCGTGGCCATTGACCGTAAGATGCGCAAGGCCTTCCTGGTGACCTTCGAGAAGGTCGATGCGAACTTCCGCGAGATCTTCGCCATGCTGTTTCCGGGTGGCCAGGCACATCTGGAGATGACCGACCCTGAGCATCCGGCCGAGACGGGCATCGAGGTCGTGGCGCAGCCGCGTGGCAAGCGCATCACCAAGATGATGCTCATGTCGGGCGGCGAGAAGAGCCTGACGGCGCTCGCCTTGCTCTTTGCTGTCTATCGCACGCGTACGGTGCCGTTCTATGTGCTGGACGAGGTCGAGGCGGCGCTCGATGACGCCAACCTGTCCAAGCTCATCGGCGCACTCGACGTGTTGCGTTCCGATACGCAGCTCTTGGTTATCTCGCATCAGCGCCGTACTATGGAGGACGCTGACGTCCTCTACGGCGTCTCGATGCAAGCCGACGGCGTCAGTCGCGTCGTCTCGCAAAAACTCGATCGCGAAACCGGAAAGGTCGTGAATGCATAATGGGATTCTTCGATGCTCTCTCGCGCGGACTTGAGCGCAGCCGCGAGGCCCTCAACGAGGTCTTCTACTTTGGCGGCGAGGTCGACGAGGATTTTTGGGAGGACCTAGAGGACACCCTCGTCATGGGTGACATGGGTGCCGAGGTCGCGATCCAGGTGTCCGATGACCTGCGCGATGCCGCGGCCAAGAAGAACCTTAAGACCGCCCCGCAGCTCCGTCGCGCCCTGGCCGAGCAGCTCGAGCAGCATTTTGTGCCCGTCGAGCGCGATCCGTTCGCCGACACGCCGAGTTGCGTGCTGTTTGTGGGCATTAACGGTGCCGGCAAGACCACGACGGTCGGCAAGATCGCGAGCGCCATGTCTGCCCGCGGCAAGAACGTCGTGATCGGCTCAGCCGACACCTTCCGCGCCGCCGCCATTGAGCAGCTCGATGTGTGGGGCCAGCGCGCCGGCGTTCCCGTCATCAAGCGCGACCGCGGCTCCGACCCGGCGAGCGTTTGCTACGACGTGCTCGACGAGGCCGACAAGCGCGGCAGCGACCTGGTGCTTATCGACACCGCCGGTCGTCTGCACACGAGCCCCGAGCTCATGCGCGAGCTTGCCAAGGTGGTCAACGTGACGCGTAAGCGCGCCGCCAATATGGCCGCCGGCCCCATGCCCGTCTCGGTCGTCCTCGTAATCGATGCCGCAACAGGCCAAAACGGCCTGAACCAGGCGCTCGAGTTTAACGAGGCGCTGGGCCTGGACGGTATTATCATGACAAAGCTCGACGGCACGGCAAAGGGCGGTATCGCCATGGCCGTGGCCGAGAAGCTCAAGCTTCCCATCCTGCGCATCGGCGTGGGCGAGCAGGTCGATGACCTGCAGGAGTTTAATGCCAAAGATTTCTGCCGCGCCCTGGTGGGCGAGTCCAATTAAGGAGTGACTAGTGTTTGATTCCCTGAGCGATCGCCTCAACGACACATTTGACCGCCTGCGCGGCAAGGGCAAGCTGACCGAGGCCGATATCACCTCGGCCATGCGCGACATTCGCATGGCGCTGCTCGAGGCCGACGTCAACTTCAAGGTCGTCAAGGAGTTCGTCGCCAAGACCAAGGAGCGCTGCATGACCGCCGAGGTCATGGAGTCGCTGTCGCCGGCGCAAAACGTCGTCAAGATCGTGCTCGACGAGCTCACCGAGATGCTCGGCTCCACCGAGAGCAAGCTCGTCTTTAGTAACCGCATTCCCAATGTCATCATGCTCGTGGGCCTGCAGGGCTCCGGTAAGACCACGGCGGCCGTAAAGCTGGCTTACCTGCTCAAGAAGCAGGGCCGCTCGCCGCTGCTCGCCGCGTGCGACGTCTATCGTCCCGCCGCTGCCGACCAGCTGGCCACGCTCGGTGGCGAGATCGGCGTGCCGGTCTTCCGCGGTGACGGCGCGCACCCGGTTGACATTGCCAAGGGTGCCATCCAGGAGGCCGTCGACCACCTGCGCGATGTGGTCATCGTCGATACCGCCGGTCGTCTGCAGATTGATGAGCAGATGATGCAGGAGGCCGTGGACATCAAGAAGGCCGTCAAGCCCGATCAGGTGCTGATGGTCGTCGATGCCATGACCGGCCAGGATATCGTCAACGTCGTCTCGACCTTCGCCGAGCGCACCGACTTTGACGGCGTGATCATCTCCAAGCTCGACGGCGACGCCCGTGGCGGCGGCGCGCTTTCCGTGCGCCAGGTGACCGGCAAGCCCATCAAGTTCGTGAGCATGGGCGAGAAGCCCGATTCGCTGGAGCCGTTCTACCCCGACCGCATGGCCAAGCGCATCTTGGGCATGGGTGATGTTGTCGGCATTATCGAGAAGGCCCAGGAGGCCGCCGATGCCGAGCAGCTTGAGGCCGCCGAGCGCATGCTGCGCGAGGGCTTTACCATGAACGACATGCTCGACCAGATGAAGGCCGTCAAGAAGATGGGCGGCATGAAGGGCATTCTGGGCATGCTCCCCGGTGGCCAGCGTGCGCTCAACCAGATGGGTGGCAACCTGGACGAAGGCATCTTCGACAAGAACGAGGCCATCATCATGTCGATGACCAAGGAGGAGCGCCTTCGTCCCTCCATCATCAACGGTCAGCGTCGCGCCCGCATCGCCAAGGGCGCCGGCGTGACCCCCACTGAGGTCAATAGCCTTATGAAGCAGTGGGGCGAGATGAATAAGATGATGGGCCGCATGCGCTCGATGGCCAATCAGGCGCAGGCCGGCGGCAAGAAGGGCAAGAAGGGTAAGAAGGGCAAAAAGATGCGCATGCCCAATATTCCCGGTCTGGATGCCATGGGCCTGGGCGGCATGGGCGGACTTGGGACGGGCGGTCCTAAGTCCGATATGGATCTGCTGCGCCAGATGGAAGCGCAGATGCGCAATAAGAAGTAACGACTGGTAGAGTCGTGTATGGCGAAGGCCGCCTGGATGGTATTCCAGGCGGCCTTCGTCGTTGGTGCGTTATATGTTGTGTGAGCAGACGCGTGATGGCATCGATTGCCTGCTGTTAGTGGCAGCTGCAGCCCTCGTGACCCTCGTTCTCGTGATGGCCGTGGCAACCGCAGGATCCGCCGTGCTCATGGATGTGCTCGTGGTCGTGGCCATGGCAATCGCAGGTGGCCTCGCCGGTCTGCGCGAGCGTGCCGGCAATGAGGGCCTCGACGCAGGCATCGCAGCTGCCCTGGGCGCCCGCATAGACCGTGATGCCGGCTTGGGCAAGCGCGTTGATAGCGCCGCCGCCGATACCGCCGCAAATGAGCGTGTCAACGCCACCTTTGGCAAGCAGGCCCGCCAAGGCGCCGTGGCCGGTGCCGCCGGTGCCTACGACCTGCTCGTTGAGCACCTTGCCATCCTGGATGTCGTAGATCTTGAACTGCTCGCTGCGGCCAAAGTGCATAAAGATGTTGCCGTTGTCGTACGTCGTTGCCACCCTCATGGTGTCGACCTCCTTTGCTGGCCATGCGGCCGTTGTCGTGGTGATGGGGGAGTATGCGATATTGCCGCCCTCGATAACGAGCGCCCGTCCGTTGACCAGCGCATCGGCCACCTTGCGATGCGCGCGGCTGCAGATTGCCGTCACCGTGGCGCGGGCAATGCCCATGTGCTGGGCGACTGCCTCTTGGTTAAGGCCTTCCAAGTCGCACAGGCGCAGCACCTCGAGCTCGTCGACTGTCATATCGATGGCATCGCCGCTCGCCAGGCCATCGGGGGTAAAACCGCGATATTCGGGGATGATCCCGACGCGGCGCAGTTTCTCGCGTCTTCCTGCCATGCGCACTCCTTATCTGACATATGTCAACAATAGAATAGCGAACGTGCAGATTTGCGCAATGAATTTCTGGCATATGTCAGAAAATGAGGGCTTATGTTTGGGCTGTGGGGCCGCGTGCGCCTGGGCTACAATGAATCTCGCTTGTAGGCGACTGACAGGAGGGTCAATGAGCAAAGCTGATCAACAGTTTGTAACCATGTGCCGCGATATCTTGGACCATGGCACCACCACCGAGGGCCAAAAGGTCCGCCCGGTGTGGGAGGACGGCACCCCTGCCTATACCATTAAAAACTTTGGTGTCACGGCGCGCTATGATCTGCGCGAGGAGTTCCCCGCGCTCACCCTGCGTCGTACGGCGCTTAAGTCTGCCATGGACGAGATTCTGTGGATCTATCAAAAGAAGTCCAATAACGTCCATGACCTCAACAGCCATATCTGGGATGAGTGGGCCGATGAGACCGGTTCCATCGGTAAAGCCTACGGCTATCAGATTGGTCAGAAGAGCCATTACGCCGAGGGCGACTTCGACCAGATTGACCGTGTACTGTACGACCTTAAGCACACGCCGTATAGTCGCCGCATTATGACCAATACGTACGTGTTTAGCGATCTGTCCGAGATGCACCTGTATCCATGCGCCTATAGCGTGACCTATAACGTGACGCAGCGTCCTCAGGACGACAAGCCGACGCTCAACATGATTCTCAACCAGCGCAGCCAGGACATTTTGGCCGCGAACAACTGGAACGTGTGCCAGTACGCCATTTTGCTGATGATGGTCGCGCAGTCGGTCGATATGATTCCCGGTGAGCTGCTGCACGTGATCGCCGACGCCCATATCTATGATCGTCATGTCGATATCGTCCGCGAGCTTATCGAGCGTCCGCAGTTTGCGGCACCCAAGGTAACGCTCAACCCCGATGTGCATGACTTCTATGCGTTTACGACCGATGACCTGATCGTCGAGGGCTATGAGCACGGCCCGCAGGTCAAGAACATTCCCATTGCGGTGTAGGTGGTGCTCATGACGTGTAAGCTATCTGCTATCGTCGCCGTGTGTGACGATTGGGGCATTGGGTGCGAGGGCGACATGGTGGTGTCCAATCGCGCCGATATGCGCCATTTTGTGGCCTGCACCAAGGGCTGCCCGGTTATCATGGGACGCAAGACGCTGCTGAGTTTTCCCGGCGGGCGTCCTCTCAAGAACCGCCGCAATATCGTGCTTACGCGCGATATGGGCTTTACCCACGAGGGCGTCGACGTGGTGCATAGCGTTGACGAAGCGCTCTCTGCGGTTGCCGATGAGCTCGTTGCCTGGGTGATCGGTGGCGGCGATGTCTATCGGCAGTTTTTGCCGTACTGCGTGGAGGCCGAGGTCACTCATAACCACTGCGTCCATCCCGTGGACACGTACTTTCCCGACTTGGACGCCGATCCCGCGTGGGAGATTGCGCAGCGTAGCGGGGTCGCGACGATTGCCGCCGGTGAGGGTGACGAGGGCGTCGATTATGAGTTCGTGACGTATCGTCGCATCGAGGCGTAAATCGTCTGGCGTGAACGGTATCATCGGGTTGATTGAATGCATGGGGCGGCGCTTAGCGTCGCCTCGTTTGGTATAGATGTGCTGTAAAGAAGGGTGCGGGCTGGCTGCTATGACTGATGCCGTTGAGGTTCTGCGAATTGATTCGCTCGAGGACGAGCGGCTCGATGCCTACGTGCGACTGACCGAGCGTGAGCTTCGCTGCGTGCTGGAGCCGCAAAAGGGCATCTTTATTGCGGAGAGCGCCAAGGTCATCGAGCGTGCCGTGCGCGCCGGATATGAGCCGGTGAGCTTTCTTCTGGGCGAGCGCTGGCTCGACCAGATGATGCCGCTGTTTGACCAGCTTGTCGTGCGCGAGGGAGCGGGTCCGGTTCCCGTGTTCGTGGCCTCCATGGAGCTCATGGAGCAGTTGACGGGCTTTAACGTGACGCGCGGCGCGCTGGCGGCGTTCCGTCGCCCGCGTCAGATTCCGGTTGATGAGTTCTTGGGCGGCGTCGTCGAGGCGGCGGGGGATCGTCCGGTGCGCGTGTGCGTGCTTGAGGGTATTGTCGATCACACCAATGTTGGCGCGATTTTCCGCTCGGCTGCCGCATTGAACGTTGACGGTATTTTGGTCAGCCCGACGTGCTGCGACCCGCTGTACCGTCGCTCGGCCCGCGTGAGCATGGGCACCGTGTTTCAGGTGCCGTGGACGCGCATTGGCAGCGAGGCTCGTGTGTGGCCGCATGATGGCCTGAGCGCGTTGCACGATGCCGGTTTTTCGTGTGCCGCTATGGCGTTGACGGACGATTCCGTATCGCTGGACGATCCCGTGCTGCAGGAGATTGACCGCTTGGCAATCTTTATGGGTACCGAGGGTGCCGGCTTGGGCGCCAAGACCATTGCCGGCTGTGACCACGCGGTGCGCATTCCGATGGCGCACGGGGTCGATTCGCTTAACGTGGCCGCGGCGAGCGCCGTCGCCTTTTGGCAGCTGTGCCCGCACGTGAGCAATGAGTATCACTACCAGCCGGGTTTGTATCACTAGGCAGTTTTCCGCACCGCGCTCTAATTCGGGGTGTTTCGGTCGCCGCCAGTCGGTGCTAAGCTAGTATTGGCTTTGGTCTTAAATTGCCGTTATGTTGTTTGACGTATGCTGGCGGGGAGGGCGTGTGGCTAAGAAATCTACGGCTATCGATGTAACGCAGGGTGTCATTTGGCAACAGCTGCTGTCGCTGTGCGTTCCCATCTTTTTTAGTTCGTTTTTTCAGCAGGCCTACACGCTTATCGGTACGTATATCGTTGGCCAGTTTGGCGGCAAGCTCGCGCTGGGTGGCATTCAAGCCACGATGGTGCTCACCGAGCTCTGCATTGGCTTTTGCGTTGGCGTCGGCGCCGGCTGCGCGGTCATTACCGGTCAGTATTTTGGCCAGCACGATGATGAGCGACTGAGTCGTTCGGTCCATACAGCCATGACGCTCGCGCTGGTGGGCGGTATCGCTTTCTCGATTCTTGGCATAGTGTTCGTTGAGCCCATGCTGGTGCTTATGAACACGCCGCATGAACTATTGGCCGAGGGTGTGGCCTATGCTCGCTGTTATTTTGCCGCGATGGTTGCGGCGCTGCTGCTGAATATGGGAACCGCACTGCTGCGTGCCGTGGGCGACACGCGCGGGCCCGCCGTGATCATTGCCTCTGGCTGCCTTGTTAACGTGGTGCTGGATATCATCTTTGTCGCTGTGTTGCATATGGAGGCGCTGGGCTGCGGCATCGCAGTGGCGCTGACCATTTGCTCCAATGCAACGATGATCATGTTGCGCATGATGCGCGCTCCGGGTGCATGGCGTCTTTCGCTGTCTAAGCTCGGTATCGATCGCGGTATTTGCAAGAGTATGATCTCGTGTGGTCTGCCACTCGGTTTTCAATCGGCTGCCTATTCGATCTCGAACGTGCTGATCCAGGTGTCGGTTAATTCGTTTGGCGCCGATGTCACGACTGCTTGGGGTCTATCTGGGCGCCTGGATGGCATTATCTGGATGGTGACCGAGGCGCTCGGCGTATCGATCACTACGTTCTCGGCGCAGAACTTTGGCGCGCGCAACTACGAGCGCATGCGCAAGGGCTACCATACGTCGCTCGTGCTGTCGTTTATGCTCATTGGTGGCCTGTCTGCCGTGCTGCTGGTGTTCTCGGGTCCGTTGTCGCGTCTGTTTGTCGACGATGCTTCGATTTCGGCGTACACCACGACCATCCTCCATTTCATTGCGCCGTTCTATGCGATTTTCTCGATTATCGAGAACGCCTCGGGTTCCATCCGCGGCGCCGGCGTGAGTCTGCAGCCTATGATGCTCACCATCTTTGGCACCGTCGTACTCAGGGTGATTTGGGTGTTTGCGATCATGCCCTTCGATCCGTCGCTCGAGCATCTACTGCTGGTCTACCCCGTAACCTGGCTCATCACGGCCACGCTGTTCACCATCTACCACCACAGCGGCAACTGGCTAGGTCGCGCCACCGCCTAGCTCATCCGTCGGATACCCCTGATAAGTTGCGGTGAAATAGTTCCTGAAAAGCCCTTGCGGACCGTCAAACAAGTACTATTCCACCGCAACTTCCTTATGAGCTGTAGGTGTTGGCGGAAAACGAATCAATTAGTATTCGATGCCTTGGCGGGCTAGGAGGCCTTCGTCGAAGTAGTGTTTGATGGGACGCATTTCGGTGACTAAGTCCGCGAGGTCGGCCAACGGCAGCAGCCCGCGGCCGGTGAGCACGAGTTCCGTGGTGGCGGGCTTTATCGCGATCAGCGCTTCGACATCCTCGCGTGTCACGAAGCCGCGGCGCATAGCCTCGCCGAGTTCGTCCAAAATCAGAACGTCGACCTGTGATATCTGCTCGTGTGCTAGCTCCAGAATCTGTGCCGCGCAGGCCTCGGGGTGTCGCGGTCGGCTTGTACGATGCGCAGACCCAAACGGGGCGCCGCATCATGCTCGGCGCAGTGCAGTTTCTTGGCAGACTGCAGCCTAAGAACGTTAAGTCCATAGCCCGTGGCGCGCAGCGCGAGCCCCAGCGCAGCCGTCGTCTTGCCCTTGCCGTCGCCTGTATAGATTTGAACCTTGCCGACCTACAGTGATGCCATCTCTGTCCTTTCGTGCCCGGCGTCGGTTTATCGTCGCTCGGGTTGGGTATTCTAGAAACCATTATCAACCCCAGTAGATGGAGTTCAAGCAGATGGAGATGGATGACAACAAGCGTAGACGGAATATGATCCTCTACGTGCTCATCGCCTTCGTCGTCTACCTCGTGCTCTCGACCGTTCTGTTCCCCAACATCGGTCACACGCAGCAGATTACGAAGACCGACTACTCGACGTTTGTCAAAGCGCTCGATAAGAAGAGCGTCGACAAGGTCGAGTACAACACGGACGATTACACCATTTATTACACCAAGAAGGGCGAGGACGAGAACATCGCCTATAAGACGACCGGTGTGCCGAATGATGCGGGCTTTACCGATCGCGTGCTTGAGTCTGGCGCTTCGCTGGAGTCGGTCGTTCCCGATAAAAACTCGGGTTTGATGACCTACTACCTGCTCACTCTCATTCTTCCCATGGCGATTTTCTTCCTCATCGGTTGGTGGCTTAACCGCCGCATGAAGAAGGCTATGGGCGATGACGGCCCGTCGATGAACTTTGGTGGCGGCGGTTTTGGCGGCGGCGGACTGGGTAAGTCCGGCGCGCGCGTGATCGCCTCCAAGGACGTGGGCGTGACCTTTAAGGACGTCGCCGGCCAGGAAGAGGCCAAGGAGTCTCTCAAGGAGGTCGTCGACTTTCTGGAGAAGCCGCAGCGCTACGAGGAGATCGGCGCCAAGCTGCCGCGCGGTGCTCTCCTTGTTGGCCCTCCGGGTACCGGTAAGACCCTGCTTGCCAAGGCTGTTGCCGGCGAGGCCGGTGTTCCGTTCTTTAGCATTTCGGGCTCTGAGTTCGTTGAGATGTTTGTTGGTCGCGGCGCTGCAAAGGTTCGTGACCTGTTTAAGCAGGCCAAGGAAAAGGCCCCGTGTATCGTCTTTATCGATGAGATCGATACCATCGGTAAGAAGCGCGATGGCGGCGGCTTTAGCGGCAACGACGAGCGCGAGCAGACGCTCAATCAGTTGCTGACCGAGATGGATGGCTTCGATAACCACAAGGGTATCGTTGTCCTTGCCGCAACCAACCGCCCCGACAGTCTCGATCCCGCTCTACTGCGCCCCGGTCGTTTTGACCGCCGCATCCCCGTCGAGTTGCCCGATCTGACCGGCCGTAAGAACATCCTCGAGCTCCACGCCAAGAGTGTGAAGACCGAGCCGCCGATCGATCTGACCGCGATTGCCCGTGCCACGCCCGGTGCCTCGGGCGCCGACCTGGCCAATATCATCAACGAGGGCGCCCTGCGTGCCGTTCGCGAAGGTCGCAAGCGTGCAACCCAGGACGACTTCGAGGAGTCGGTGGAGGTCGTTATTGCCGGTCAACAGCGTAAGTCCACGGTGCTTTCCGACCACGAGAAGCAGGTCGTTTCCTACCATGAGATCGGCCATGCCATTGTTGCCGCTCGCCAGAAGGGCTCTGCGCCTGTCACGAAGATCACCATCGTGCCACGCACGAGCGGTGCTCTGGGCTACACCATGCAGGTCGAGGAGGATGAGCGCTTCCTGACCACACGCCAGGAGGTCCTGGACAAGCTCGCCGTCTACTGCGGTGGCCGTGCGGCCGAGGAGCTCATCTTTGGTGAGATGACGACTGGCGCCGCCAACGATATCGAGCAGGCCACCAAGCTCGCCCGCAACATGGTGACGCGCTTTGGTATGTCCGACGAGTTTGGCATGATGGCGCTCGGTACCGTCCAGAATGCGTACCTCAACCAGGATACGTCGCTCACCTGCGCCCCCGGTACGGCCGAGCGCGTGGACGCGATTGTCGCCAAGCTGATCGAGGATGCGCACGACCGCGCCCTGCAGATCCTGAAGGAGAACAAGTTCAAGCTCCACGAGCTGGCTCGTTATCTGTACAAGAAGGAGACGATCACGGGCGAGGAGTTCATGAATCTCCTCACGCGCGAAAATCCGCTGATGCCGAAGCAGCAGTAATACTAGTTGTGCAGTGTCAATCGCCCCATTTGAGTTTCTATCTCAAATGGGGCGTTTTGTTTGGGAGGGATATGTATGAAGATCGTGGTGAGTGCCTGCTTGATGGGCGAGAGCTGCAAATATAACGGGCTCGATAACTACCATCGCGAACTGGTCGAAGCGTGCGAACGTACGGGGACCGAGGTCCTGTTGGTGTGCCCTGAGGTCTTTGGCGGTCTGCCCACACCGCGCAAGCCGTCCGAGATTGTGAACGGAGAGGTTCGTACCTGCGAGGGCATATCGGTCGATCGCGAATTTCGCCTGGGTGCCCAACGAGCGCTCGATATGTGCGAGCAGGCGGGCGGGCCGGAAGAGATCGCCGCGTGCATCCTGCAGGACCGTAGTCCCTCGTGCGGCGCGGGTCGCATCTACGACGGAACATTCAGCGGCGCCCCTACGGCGGGCAACGGCGTCTTCGTTGATTTACTGCTCCGCCACGGTTATCGCGTGATCCCGGCTAGCGAGTTCGACCCCAGCATGCTGGAGCAATAAAAAACCACCACAAAGGTACTGCTCCCTTGTGGTGGTTTTGGGTTAGAGCTAGAGGGTGTGGCCGTAGGCGTTGGCAGCTTTGATGGCGGCGGCGAATTTTTCGTCGGTGAAGGGCTCGGGGTTTCCCTGCTTCCACTCGTTGGTGGCGTGCGCGTATTCGCACAGGGCCGGGATATCTGCCTCGGTAAGGCCAACCTGCTCAAGCGTTACGGGCAGCCCCATCTGCTTGTTAAAGGCGGCGTAGCGCTCAAGGTTCTCGGTATCGCCCGTATAGGCAAACAGTACCAGCACGCCCAGGCTCACGACCTCGCCATGCAGGTAGGTGCCCTCACGCGGAATGCTGCAGGTGGCGTTGTAGAACGCGTGCGCCACGCTCGAGTTGTAGTAATAATCGTTCTGGTTGGTCAGGTTCGAGACATAGCCCGTGTTGACAACGATGTCGAGCGCGATCTGCTTGACGGCCTCGCTCGACAGATTCTGGCGCACATCCTCAAGACCCTGCACACCATAGGTAAACAGCGGCTCGGAGCAGGTGTGGGCGAGTGCCAGGCCAAGACCGGCGGTGTGCTCCAGGTTGCCGGCGCTCGTGGCGTATTCGACCTCGGGCTGCTTAGACAGGGCATCGCCCACGCCGGCCCAGAAGTACTCTGCCGGTGCCTCGGCGATGATCTTGGGGTTGATGAAGATGTGCGCCGGTCGGTTGGGGTACGAATAGCCCTCGAGCGAGCCATCGTCATTGTAGACAACGGCAATGGCGGTCGCGGCCGAGCAGTTGGAGCAAATCGTCGGTACGGTAAAGACGATCTTCTTGAGCTCGATGGCCGCCGTCTTCACAGTGTCGAGTGCCTTGCCGCCGCCACATGCGATGAGCACGTCGGCTTCCTGGCAGGCAGGGGAGTTCACGACCTTGGCGATATTGGCACGCGTACTGTTGGTGCCATAGACGCGCGTCTCCAGGACCTCGACATCGGTACCTTCAAGTGCCGCCTCGATTCCCGGCAGCGCCGCAGCCAGGGCTCGCTTGCCGCCAATGATGGCGACCTTGGTCGCTCCGTACTCGGCCAGTGCGGCGGGCAGCTCGGTAAAGCAATCCTCGCCAACGGTATAATCACTCATTCCAATCGTGCGCATGGCAACCTTCTTTCTTTCGATAAAGTGCTTTCAGGTATTTTGCTCCTAGAGAAGGTCCACAGCCGCGAGAAATTTCGAACGTATAAAACCAGTGTTGAGGGTTTTTCGCCGGCGCGGAACGTGCTAGCATACTCCGCATAAGCGTTGATGGGGACGAGTAGTCGGCCGTCCGCATGTTACAGAGAGCGGGGAGCGCTGAGAACCCGTGCATGCGACCGATGAAAATCACCCCGGAGCTGCGGTCCCAACGGACGCGTCGCACAGGCTCGTCCTAGTAGATATCGCCGAGATGGTCGTCGATACAGGCCAGCCGAGTAACGGATGCGAGCGCGCGAATACGCGGGCGAGGGCATCTAAGCTGGGTGGTTAAACGAAGAGCTTTTGCGGGCGTACAGTCCGTTTTGTGGCGCTTCGTCCCAGCTTGTAGGGACGGGCGCTTTTTTGGTGCCCAGCGGGCGTGCGCGCCCATGACATGAAAGGGGTACCGTGGCAAACGAGTACAAGCAGACGATGAATCTGCCCAAGACCGGTTTTCCCATGCGTGCCGGTCTTTCCAAGTCCGAGCCCAAGCGACTCAAGGACTGGCAGGACAACAAGGTCTACGAGCAGGTTCTGAAGAAGAACGAGGGTCACAAGAAGTTCGTGCTGCACGACGGCCCTCCGTACGCCAACGGCCCGATCCACATCGGCCACGCCATGAACAAGATCTCCAAGGACATGATCAACCGTTACTGGATGATGCAGGGCTATGAGGTTCCCTATGTCCCCGGTTGGGACTGTCACGGTCAGCCGATCGAGCACAAGGTCGAGGAAAAGCTCGGCACCGAGAAGTTCAACCAGACCTCCACGGCCAAGATCCGCGAGCTTTGCAACGAGTTCGCTGTCGAGAACATCGAGCTCCAGAAGGCCGGCTTCCGTCGCTTGGGCGTGCTTGGCGACTGGGACAACCCGTATCTGACGCTCTATCACCAGCACGACGCCGCCGACATCGAGGTCTTCAAGGCCATGTTCGATAAGGGCATGATCTATCGCGGTCACAAGCCGGTTCACTGGTGCAAGCACTGCCACACCGCGCTGGCCGAGGCCGAGATCGAGTACTCCGACGAGACGAGCCCGTCCATTTTCGTGCGCTTCGAGATGACTTCCAAGCCCGCCGGCCTCGAGAACTTCGACGGCCCGGTTGACTTTATCATCTGGACGACCACGCCGTGGACCATCCCCTCCGACCAGGCCGTTTCCCTCAAGCCCGGCGCCGCCTACGTTGCCGTTGAGCACGATGGTCGTGCCGAGGTCATGCTCGAGGACCTGGCTCCCAAGTGCTGTGAGGAGTTTGGCTGGGAGTACACCCCGGTTATGGTCGACGGCAAGCCCTATGTGGTTCCCGCCGAGACCTTCCACCACATCCACTACAAGCAGCCAATCTTTGACGGTGTTGAGGGCGTGGCGCTGCTGGCCGATTACGTCGGTGTCGATGACGGTACCGGTATCGTCCACAACTCGCCCGGCCACGGCGTCGACGACTACTTTGCCTGCCTCAAGGAGGGCATCACCGACATCTGCATGCCGGTCGATGACGACGGCAAGTTCTACACCGGCGAGGAGTTTGGCACCGGTGGCCCCTTCAGCGGTATGGATACCGATGAGGCCAACCCGCACATCATCGAGTTCCTGCGCGAGCGCGGCACCCTGGTCCTCGAGAAGAAGATCACGCACAGCTATCCGCACTGCTGGCGCTGCAAGCACCCGGTGCTCTTCCGTGCTACTGACCAGTGGTTTGTCTCTATGGACAAGACCGGTTTGCGTGAGCAGGCTGGCAAGGAGGTTCGCGAGAACGTCAAGTGGTATCCGGCTCACGCCGCCAATCGCATCGGCGCCATGGTCGAGCAGCGTCCCGACTGGTGCATCAGCCGTCAGCGCAACTGGGGCGTGCCTATCCCCAGCTACACCTGCGCCGACTGCGGCGAGAAGGTCATGAACGACGCCACGCTCGACGCCGTCATCAAGCTCTTCCACGAGAAGGGTTCCGACGCCTGGTTCACCGACGCTCCCGAGAGCTACCTGGGCGAGGCCTGCGTCTGCCCCAAGTGCGGCGGTCATCACCTCAAGGCCGATAAGGACATCCTCGACGTGTGGTGGGATTCCGGCGTGTCTTGGAAGGCCGTCTGCGAGTATCGCCCTGAGCTTGAGTACCCGGCGGATGTGTACCTCGAGGGCTCCGACCAGCACCGCGGTTGGTTCCAGAGCTCGCTGCTCACCTCGGTGGGTGCCAACGGCCATGCTCCGTACAAGGCGGTCGTCTCGCAGGGCTTCACCCTCGACGGCCAGGGCCGTAAGATGTCCAAGTCGCTCGGCAACGTCATCGACCCCAACAAGGTCTGCGACGAGATGGGCGCCGACATCATCCGTCTGTGGGTTGCGTCCGTCGATACCAGCTCCGACGTGTCCATCGACCACGAGATTCTTGCTCGTACGTCCGATGCCTACCGTCGTTTCCGCAACACGCTGCGCTTCCTGCTCTCCGAGCTCGAGGGTCAGTTTGAGCCCGAGAGCGACGGCGTCGCCTTTGCCGATCTGCTGCCGCTCGACAAGCTCATGGTTGCCCGTCTGACCCAGGTTCAGGCTGAGGTCGACGATGCCTACGCCAGCTACGAGTTCCCGCGCGCCTACCGTGCGCTTTACGACTTCGTGGTTACCGAGCTTTCCAACGTGTATCTCGACGCCCTGAAGGACCGTCTGTACTGCGACAAGCCCGGCTCGCTCGAGCGCCGCAGCGCACAGACCGTGCTGGCCGAGCTCTTCTCGATGCTCATGCGCGATCTGCAGCCGATCCTGTCCTACACGGTCGATGAGGCCATGGCCTATGCGCCCGCCGGCTGCGTCGATCACCAGAAGTACGCCGCGCTGCTCGATTGGTACAAGTCGCCCATCACGGTCGACGAGGCCAATGAGTTTGAGGGTGTGCTCGAGGCTTCGCTCGAACTCCGTAGCGCCGTGACCAAGTCCCTTGAGGATGCCCGCTCTGCCGGCACCTTCACCAAGAGCCAGCAGGTTCGCGTCAAGGCGGTCGTTCCCGCCGAGATGTACGCGCTGCTGACCGGCGACAAGGCTGTCGACCTGGCCGAGTTCTACATCGTCTCCGATGTTGAGCTGACCCTGGGCGAGGAGCTCTCCGTTGCTATCGAGGCTGCCGAGGGCGAGTGCTGCGACCGTTGCTGGAACTACCGCACCACCGTCGGCGAGTACAACGGCCACGCGCATATTTGCAAGCGCTGCGCCGATGCTTTGTAGGTTACGGCGTTCGTAGAACGCCGTAACCTACCGACGCTGCAAACGCCCCTAAGCGGCAATCTGACGTTCAATCGTCGGTCGCGTACCAAAGTACGCTTCCCTCCTCTTTCACGTCACCTTGCTCGCTTAGGGACGTTTTCGCTGTTGGTGACGATAACGCGGCGTTTCCATTGCTGGAGCTAGAGGCTTTCTTTCGACTTGCGTTTTTAGTCGAAAGCTATTAAGCGACATTCCGTTATTCGGAATGTCGCTTTCGTTTTTAGCTGGTTATTTCGCTTGCGTTGGTGGATATGTCGTGCGTTCTGCGTATGGCAATATAAGATAGTTCTTTGCGTTAAACGTAATTCGATGTTCTTGAGGGTAGGGGATTGATTTGGGTCGTGCTGGGGAAATGACGCCGCCTTTGCGTTGGCGGTTGGGTGTTGCTGGTGGGGTGGCGCTCGTTGTGCTGCTTGTTGACCAGCTGACCAAGCTTGCGGTTCGTGCCGTGGGCGAAGCTTTGCATGTGACTGTCATCCCCGGCGTCATCGACTTTATGTTTGTCCGCAATATCGGTGCTGCCTTTAGTATGGGCGAGGGGCATGGCATCGCGTTTGCCGTGCTGGCGTTGGCGGTCATTATCGCTATTGCCGTGTACCTCGTTCGTGCACCCCAGCTTGCCCATCTTGAGGTTGTGGGCATGGCGATGGTTGCGGGCGGTGCTATTGGCAACGCTATCGATCGTTTGGCCTTTGGCTTCGTGACCGATTTTATTGCCACCACCTTCATCGACTTCCCCGTCTTCAATGTGGCCGATATCGGCATTACCTTGGGCGTCGTGCTCGCCCTCTTCGGATACATGTTCTTGAGCCCCGCGGCCCGTGAGGTCGACGCGACCGCTGAGCTTAACGCCCGTGACGAGGCCCGCGCCAAGCGCAAGGCCCAGCAGCGTGGGGAGCGTGCCCGCAAGATTCGCGAAAGGAATGAGCGTTAATGGCCGACATCCATATTCTTGTTGCCGACGATTGCTCTGGCCAGCGTCTCGACGCCTTTCTGGGTGCCAACGACGGCTGCCCCACGCGCTCTGCCTGCGCGCATCTGATTGAGGGCGGTGCCGTATGTGTCAATGGTGAGACCTGCCTGTCCAAAAAGTACGCCGTGCGAGCCGGCGACCGTATTTCGGTCGACCTCCCCGAGCCGCACGACCCGACCGACGTGATTCCCGAGGCCATTCCCCTCGATATCCGCTATGAGGACGACTACCTTATCGTGCTCTCCAAGCAGCGCGGCCTGGTGTGCCATCCTGCGCATGGCCATGAGAGCGGTACGCTCGCGAATGCCCTGGTCTATCACTGCGGTATCGATCATCTGGGCACCGTGCAGGGCGAGGACCGCCCCGGTATTGTGCATCGCCTGGATCGCGATACCTCGGGTCTCATGCTTGCGGCAAAGGACGACGACACCCAGCGCGCGCTCCAAAATCTCATCCGCACGCGTACGCTCGACCGTCGCTATATCACACTTGTTCACGGGCACATCGCCATGGACGAGGGCACCATCAACACCGGCATTGCCCGATCGACGCGCGACCGTGTCAAGATGGCGGTTTCGGACGATCCTTTCGCGCGCCAGGCCATTACGACCTTTAAGGTCCTCGAGCGCTTTGATTCCACGCGATTTGACGACGGCTATACGCTCGTCGAGTGCCACCTGTTTACGGGCCGTACGCATCAGATTCGCGTACACATGCGTCATATCAACCACGCCTGCGTGGGCGATCAACTCTACGGCAAGTGCGATGCACGCGCCGATCAGGGTCTGACCAGGCAATTCCTTCATTCCTGGCGCGTCGCATTCGACCATCCCGTGACGGGCGAGCGCATCGAATGCCGCGACGAGCTGCCGTGGGATCTCGCTGCGGTTCTTGACGACCTGGCCCCGCGCTCGCTTGGTCGCACCGCCGCCGGCGACGACATCGTCCCGCAGCTTGGCCTGCTCGAAGCCTAGCCGGTATTAGGTGGTTTCTTGAACTCGGTAAGCCTGCGGTAAGATATACGATTGTTTACGTAACGCGTTCCTGGGAGCCTGCATGCTCGCCTTTTTACAAACCAACACGCCCATCGTGATCTTCAACCAGATTGTCGTCACGCTGCTCACGGTCTGCTTTCTGTACCAGGTGGTCTTCTTTGTCATTGGCGCCCTTCGTGGCGAGGTCGCGCCTCCCAAGGCCAAAAAACTCCATCGCTATGCCTTTTTTATCGCGGCGCATAATGAGGAGGCCGTGATCGCCAACCTCGTTCGCTCCATCAAGGACCAGGATTATCCGTCCGAGCTCATCGAGGTTTTCGTGGTCGCCGATGCCTGCACCGACAACACGGCGCAGCTCGCGCGCGAGGCCGGTGCCATTGTTTACGAGCGCAATGACCTGGCCCGCAAGGGCAAGAGCTGGGTCATGGACTTTGGCTTCGACCGCATTCTCAACGAGTATCCCGACACGTTTGAGGGCTACTTTATCTTCGATGCCGATAACGTTATCTCCCGCGATTACGTTTCCAAGATGAATGATGCCTTTGACCAGGGCTTCCATGTGGTCACGAGCTATCGCAATTCCAAGAACTTCGGCAGCTCGTGGATCTCGGCTGCTAATGCCACGTGGTATCTACGCGAGGCGCGCTTCCTCAACAACGCGCGTAATATCTGCAAGACGTCCTGCGCTGTTTCGGGTTCGGGCTACCTCATCTCCGCCAGCGTTATCGAGGGCATGCACGGTTGGCAGTTCCACACGCTGACCGAGGACATTCAGTTCACCACGTTCTGCGCCATTCACGGCATTCGCATTGGCTATGCGCCGGCGGAGTTCTTTGACGAACAACCCGTGACGTTTAAGGCGTCCTGGAAACAGCGCATGCGTTGGACCAAGGGCTTCTACCAGGTGTTCTTTACTTACGGTAAGCACCTGGTCAAGTCGATCTTCCGCTACCATCGCTTTGCCGCCTACGACATGTTCATGACGATCGCCCCGGGTATGCTGCTGTCGCTCATCTCGATGCTCGCCAATGCGACGTTCCTGATCGTGGGTGGACTCTCGAACGGCTTTTTGGCTACCGAAGTCGAGATGCAGGCCTGTGCCGCTTCGCTCATTATGACCTTCGCCATGATGTATCTGACTTTCTTTATCCTGGCGCTGCTCACGACTATCTTTGAGTACAAGCACATTCACTGCGCGCAAAAGTGGCGTCTGGTGACTAACCTGTTTACCTTCCCGATCTTTATGTTCAGCTATATCCCCATCACGGTGGCCGCGCTGTTCCTGAAGGTCGACTGGGTCCCGACGCAGCACGCCGTCAGCGTTACCCTTGACGAGGTCATGCAAGGCGCCAAATAACCACCACCAAAACCACCGCAAAGGGGACAGGCACCTTTGTGGTGGTTTTTGCTTTTGAGCAGCTGCTCAAGGAGGTTTTCGATGATCTATATCCCGTTTTGGATTTGCATCTTTGCCGGCGCGTGGATTGATGCCCGTGAGCGGCGGTTTCCCAATGAGCTTGCCGGCGCATGTGCCGTGGCGGCGTTAGCAGGCGTTTGGCTCGACAGGGGCGTTAACACTGCACTTGATCATGCCGGTCTTGCGGTCATCGTCTACCTTGCCCTTGTGCTTACTGAGTCGCTCTGGCGGCGCCTTCGTCAAGCCCCGGGGATTGGCATGGGGGACGCCAAAGCACTCTTCGCGCTTTGCACGCTCGACCCTATGGGTGGCATCGTGGCATTTGCCGTCGCACTCCTGGCTCTGGCCCTTTCCTGCCTCTTCACAAAATCGCGCTCCCTGCCATTGCTCCCGTTTTTAGTGCCGATTTTTGCCATAATCGAGGTCGTGGGCTGCACTTTGTAACCGATTGCGCATCCTTCTTAAGGAGCATGCCATGGAATCTAATCAAGAAACGGCCGTCATTAAGGCGCGCATGGACCGTATTCCCTCAGCGTTGTCGCCCGAGCTTGTCGAGCGCATTGCCGCCGATCGTGCTTCGGGCTATGTCAACCCGTATCGTTGCAACGATGATCAGGTCATTCGTCGTATTGATCGCGCTGCCGACAAAGGCACGCTTATGCGTCCGGCGTTTATGCGCGATACCGAAAAGATACTTCATCTTCCGGCTTACACCCGGTATGCGGGCAAAACGCAGGTCTTTAGCTTTCGTAGCAATGACGATCTGTCACGCCGCGGTTTGCACGTGCAGCTTGTCTCGCGCATTGCGCGCGATATCGGTCGCGCCCTGGGGCTCAATTGCGATCTGATCGAGGCGATTGGCCTGGGCCACGACTTGGGACACACGCCTTTCGGCCATTCCGGCGAGCGCTTCCTCAACGATATCTATCACGAGCGTACGGGGCGTTATTTTTTCCATAACGTGCAGTCGGTCCGCGTGCTCGACGCGTTGTATGGCCGCAACGTGTCGCTCCAGACGCTCGACGGCGTGCTATGCCATAACGGCGAGTACGAGCAGCGTGTGTTTGAGCTCTCGGACATGGGCTCCTTTGACCAGTTTGACCAGACGGTTGAGGATTGCATTGCCACGGGCTATAGCGCAATTGAGCATCTGCGTCCCATGACGCTCGAGGGCTGCGTCGTTCGCATCTCGGATATTCTTGCCTACGTCGGTCGTGACCGTCAGGATGCGATCGCGGCGGGCCTGCTTTCGCCCGACGCTTTTGATGATGGCCGGGGCGGTACCTACAACAGTTGGATCCTCACGCATGCCTCCATCGATATCGTTGAGCACAGCTATGGTAAGCCGCGTATCGAGATGAGCGAGGACCTGTTTGAGGAAATCCGCCGGGCCAAGCGGGAGAACTACGAGAAGATCTATAGCAAGGGCGGTATCGAAGGCGATTCCGAGGTGGAGCTGCGCGAGGCGTTCGAAAAGCTCTACGACCGTTGCCTGCGGGATCTAAACAGTGGCGACGAGTCCTCTTACATCTTTAAGCACCATATTTCGCGCATTGAGCAGCAGCTTTCCTACTATGATCGCACCTATGCCTGGCAGGACGACAAGGATCAAGCCGTGGTGGATTATATCGCGAGCATGACGGACGGTTATTTCTGCGAGCTGACGAGCAAGCTGTTCCCTGGTCTGGAGTTTCCGCACCGTACCTATATTAACGAACGGTAGTTCGTATTAATTCGGTATACTGTTAGTGGAAAACGTTTTTGATTGATACACGGGATGGCTATGGACGACCTTTTTTCTGCTTCGACGCGCGAGCGTTCCTTTCAGAATGCGCCGCTTGCGGTGCGCATGCGCCCCAATTCGCTCGACGAGTACGTGGGCCAGCAAAAGGCCGTCGGTAAGGGCTCATGGTTGCGTGCCGCGATCGAGCACGACGTGCTTTCGAGCGTGATTCTGTACGGGCCGGCAGGTACGGGTAAGACGACGCTGGCCCACATTATCGCCAACCATACCAAGAGCGAGTTTGTCGAGGTCAGCGCCGTGACGGGTACCGTAAAGGATCTTCGCCGCGTGATTGACGAGGCCAAGACGCGCCTGAATACCTACGACCGCCGCACTATTCTATTCATCGACGAGATTCATCGCTTCTCTAAGTCGCAGCAGGATGCGCTTTTGCATGCGGTTGAGAACCGTACCGTCATTATGATTGGCGCCACGACGGAGAATCCGTACTTCGAGGTCAACTCGGCATTGCTCTCGCGCGGTCGCGTGGTGGAGCTTGAGCATCTTAAAGACGAGGATATCGCCACGCTTATCGAGCGTGCGCTCGAGGCGCCGCAGGGTTTGAACGGCAAGTTCTCGGCCGATGAGGATACGGTTAAGACCATCTGCACGCTGGCAGCGGGTGACGCTCGCTCGGCGCTCACGACGCTCGAACTTGCGAGCGAGATTGCCGTCACGCGTCCCGATACCGAGGGAACGCCAGCGCCCGCGGCGGGGGAGCGCTATCCCATCACCGTGGATGACGTGAAGATCGCCAATCCGCGTCGTGGATTTTCGTATGACAAAAACGGCGACATGCACTACGACATCATCAGTGCGTTTATTAAGTCCATGCGCGGTAGCGACCCCGATGCCACGATCTATTGGCTCGCGCGCATGATTGATGCGGGGGAGGATCCCAAGTTTATCGCTCGCCGTATTATGATTCAGGCTTCTGAGGATGTTGGCAACGCCGACCCGCAGGCGCTTTTGGTGGCGCATGCCGCGTTTAAGTCTGCCGAGGTCATTGGCTATCCCGAGTGCCGCATTAACCTGGCTCAGGCTGCACTCTATGTGTGTTTGGCCCCTAAATCCAACGCGTGTGAGGCTTCGATTGATGCGGCGCTGGCCGATATCCATTCTAGTGGGCTTCGCGAGGTGCCGAGTTATCTGCGCGATCGCCATCGCCCAGGCAGCGACGACTACGGTGTGTATAAATACCCGCACGATTATCCCGAAGGCTGGGTCGATCAGCGCTATTTACCCGAAGGCTTAGAACGCGGTGCATTTTGGCAGCCTGCCGGCCGTGGTTGGGAAGAATGGCGCGTAGAGCAAAGCGAACGCGACCGCAGCGGGAATGCACCGAAGTAGCTGCTGATAATTTTGTCCCACGTTGCTGCTCTTAGCATGTTCGGTCCCCTTTGGGGTACCATGGAAAACGTCTGTATTTCGATTCTTCCGGGAGGCTTGTATGAGTCCCATTCAAATCGCCCTGCTGCTACTCGCCGTTGCCGGCGTGTGGGCCATCGTTGAGCTCGCGCTCACCCTGCGCAAAACCCGCACCGTTGTCGATTCGCTCGACAAGACGGTGACCGACCTCAACAATACGATTGCTGAGGCACAGCCCGTGGTGGCAAAGCTCGATGGTGCTGTTGACGAACTCACGCCGGCACTTGCCCAGGTGGAGCCGCTGCTCAAGTCGAGCAAGACCGCCGTTGACGCTCTGACGTCCAACCTCGTTGAGGTTGAGGCCGTCGTTCGCGACATCTCCGAGGTTACGGGCAGTATGGCCGAGGCCAGCAATGCTGTGTCGAGCGTGACTGATTCTGCGGCAGGTGCCGTGCAGAAACTCTTTAACAAGGTGAAGGCTCCTGCAGCTGACACCGAGCGCAAGCTCGCCGCTGCTGCTGCGGAGGCAGAGCGGCCTACCGAGCGCGTCCTAATTGACGAGGACGATGACGCTGCTGGTGACGATGATGGCCAGAATCCAGCTGTTAAAGCGGCCCAGTATTACACCTACATGCCCTCCGAGACCTCTGAGGAGTCCTGCGATGAGTAGCGAAGCAACCTGCCCCATCACGCTGACCGTTGCCGGCGACCCGCGTCTCGCTCGCCTTGTGCGCATGACGGCAGCCAACGTTGGTGCCCTGTGTTCCATGTCTGTCGATCGCATCGAGGACATCCGCATGGCTGCCGAGGAAGCCTTTATCTTTGGCTGCACGGCTGTTGATTCCGACGACATCTCAATCAAATTCGATGTCGATGAATCTCACGTTGGCATGACCTTTACCTTTGGCGATCAGGCCACCGTCGACGAGGATGACCAGGCTACTGTTTATGCCGAGCTTATTTTGGCGAGCGTGTGCGACTCCTACGAAAAGACTGCGGCGCCCCTGACGCTTTCCCTCGACCTCAAGGCGGATATCTAATATGACCGAACGTTCCCGGAGCGGCAAGACCGCTTGGGACAAGGAGAAAACCCGCGAGCTGTTTCGTCGCTACAAGGAGACTGGTGATCCGGACGCCCGCGAGCAGCTCGTCATGTCCCATATGAACCTGGTAAGGTTTCTTGCCAATAAATTTAAGAATCGCGGCGAGCCGCTCGACGACCTGATGCAGGTTGGCTATCTGGGTCTGCTCAAGGCTATCGACCGCTTTGACCCCGAGCGCGGACTCGAGTTCACGACGTTTGCGACACCCACTATCCTGGGCGAGATCAAACGCCATTTCCGCGACAAGGGCTGGAGCGTGCGCGTACCGCGTCGTCTGCAGGAGCTCTCGGCCAAGGTCAACCAGGCTACTGACAAACTTACCAACGAGCTGCAGCGTTCGCCCAAGGTTGAGGAGATCGCTGAGTATCTAGATGTGACTGTCGATGAGGTCCTCGAGGCTATGGAATCGTCTTCGGCCTATACCTCGGTGCCCATCGAGGCTCCTGGTGCGTCCGATTCCGACGATGCGCCCTCGATTCTCGACCGTTACGCCGACGATGACAACGAGCTCGACTTTACCGATGACCGCCTGGTGATCGAGGAAGCCATCCGCGATTTTTCGCCGCGCGAGCGCGAGGTTATCGAGCTGCGCTTCGTGAAGGGCATGACCCAGATCGAGATCGCCAAGAAGCTGGGTATTTCTCAGGTGCAGGTTTCGCGTCTGCTGCGCCGCACGCTTAAGAAGATTCAGGACAAGATCGACCCCGACGGAGTGATGGTTCGTTCATGAGTGAGCACCCTCAACAAACCGATCGCGTGCTGCGCGACACCCGCATTCTGACGCTGCGCATTTGGGCTGTTGTCGGCTGCATTGTTATTGCTGCTGTCATCTTTAACCTTATGGGCATCCTGGCACCGGTTATTGAGTTTCTTGCCGTCGGCTCCATCATTGCTTTTGTGATGTCCCCGATCACCAACTGGCTCGAGCACCATGGCGTGAATCGCGGCATCGGTTCGCTTATCGCGCTTATTGTTGTTGTTGCCGTGCTCGTCGGTGTCGTTTGCATCTTGTCGCCGATTCTCTTTGGTCAGATCATGGAAGTCCTGAGCCGCCTGCCCGAGCAGCTTCGTGTTGCGGGTGGCGATCTCAATGAGATGATCTCGCATGCCAAGACGCTCAACAACACGCCGCTCAAGGAGTATTTGGACGATAATCTTTCGTCCCTGGTTGCCGTGGCATCGAAGTATGTGTCTCAGATCGCTGCCGAGCTTGGCCGCGGCGTGTTCCCGCTCATCACCAATACGGCCTCGCAGTTGTTCGTGATCTTCCTTGGTCTGGTGCTTGCATACTGGATGGCCTGCGACTACCCTCGCATGCACCACGAGATTTGCACCATCATCGGTCAGGAGAAGGAGACCTCGTACCGCTTTATGGTCGCCATCCTTTCTCGCTCTGTCGGCGGCTATATGCGCGGTATGGTCGTGACGTCCATCTGCGGTGGTTTCCTCGCCTTTATCGGTTTTATGATCATCGGCCATCCGTATGCGGCGCTCATGGCTATCTTTACCGGCATCATGCATTTGGTTCCGGTCGTCGGTCCTTGGGTGAGCGCAGCAATCGCCACAGTGCTCGGTTTCATGTTCAGCCCCATGCTGGCGTTATGGACGCTCATCGTGACGATGGTCGCGCAAAACGTCACCGATAACGTGATTTCCCCTAAGGTTATGCAGAGCTCGGTGCAGGTGCATCCCATCATGAGCCTCACGGCGCTCGTTATCGGCTCGGCACTCATGGGCCCCATCGGCATGATTATTGCCATCCCGCTTTGTGCGGCCCTTAAGGGTATCTTCGTGTACTACTTCGAGAATGAGACCGGCCGTCAGCTTGTGGCCTATGACGGCGCCGTGTTTAAGGGCACGCCGTACCGCGATGCCGATGGCAACCCGGTCGCCGCCTACGACGCGCTCGGCGACGACACCTTCATCTACGAGTCCGAGCTCATCGGCAACGAGACTGCGCCCGAGGCCAAGGCGATGCCTAAGCCCGAGTTCGATAATCCCTGGATCAAGCTCTCGGGTTTGCAACCCGATGCCACGGGCTTCTTCAAGAATCCCTTCGCCAAGGACGATGACTCCAACTCGGACGACGATACCAAAACCGGCATCGACGGCTCCATGGACGATTCGGATTCTAAATAAGCCCCGTTAGCGTTTCTTGAAGTTGTAAATGACAAGAAACGCGAGCAAAGCGATTGATAAGGGGCCGGCTACGTAGAAAAAGAGAACGTCAATTGTGCGTAGAGTGTAATAAGCCTTATCGCCTGACATTACTGCATACAATACGTAGCCAAATGCTGGTTGGTTTGCGTACCAGCAGGAGAAGGCCAAGAGCGCTAAAAGTGCTACTACTAGAAGTGCATTCAGGACAAATCGTTTGGTATTCATCGTTCGCTCCTTCCGGATGATTCTTATATGGTATTTTACTAAAACTATTTTTTAAAGGATTGCTTAGTCCTAAATAACATGCACTTTCGCTGGAGGGTCGCTGTTTGGCGGCCCTCTTTTTTGCACTTGCGCGGCGGGATGGTAATATCGTTACGTTTGAACTGTTTCGATGTGAAACCGAGGAGATTCCCTCTATGAGTGCTGACTACCCGTCAATGACTACGGCCGAGATTCGCTCCAAGTTCCTCAACTTCTTTGAGGAGCGCGGTCTTAAGCTCTATCCTTCTTCGTCCCTCGTCCCCGACGATCCTTCGCTGCTGCTTGCCAATGCCGGCATGAACCAGTTTAAGGAGTACTACCAGGGCAAGAAGACCATGAAGGAGATCGGCGCGATCTCCTGCCAGAAGTGCGTCCGCACCAATGACATCGATTGCATCGGCGAGGACGGCCGTCACTTGTCGTTCTTCGAGATGCTCGGCGATTTCTCTTTTGGCGGCGTCTCCAAGGAGCAGGCTTGCGCCTGGGCCTTTGAGCTCATCACCAAGGAGTTCAAGCTGCCTCTCGACCGCCTGTACTTCACCGTCTTTACCGAGGACGACGAGACCCACGACGTGTGGCGTTCTCTGGGCGTTGCCGAGGACCACATCTCCCGCTTGGGCGAGGACGACAACTTCTGGGCCGCTGGCCCCACCGGCCCCTGCGGTCCGTGCTCCGAGATCTACTTTGACATGGGCGAGGAGGTCGGCTGCGGCAGCCCCGACTGCAAGCCTGGCTGCGACTGCGACCGCTTCCTTGAGTTCTGGAACCTCGTGTTTACCCAGTACGACCGTCAGGAGGACGGCTCCATGCCGGAGCTGCCGCACCGCAACCTCGATACGGGCATGGGCCTGGAGCGCATGGCCGCCATCATGCAGCACAAGACCGCCAATTACGACGGCGATTTGATGCAGCATCTCATCAAGCTGGGCGAGGAGATCAGCGGCAAGACCTATGACGCCGACGATTACTCCGGTGCCAGCCGCTCCTTGCGCATCATCGCCGACCACTCCCGTGCTGTCGACTTTATGATCTCGGACGGCATCCTTCCCGGTAACGAGGGTCGTGAGTACGTCCTTCGCCGCCTGCTCCGCCGCGCCGTGTTCCACGGTCGCCTGTTGGGCATCGAGGGTGCCTTCCTGACCAAGTTTATCGACGAGGTCAACGCTCAGATGGGCGAGGCCTATCCCGAATTGCTCAAGAACGTCGCGCTCGTCAAGGGTATCGTTGCCTCCGAGGAGGAGCGCTTCTCCACGACGCTCGACAACGGCCGCGTTTACCTGGACGAGGCTCTGGCAGCGCTTGCCGAGGGCGCTGTGCTTCCGGGCGATGTCGCCTTTAAGCTGCACGATACCTTTGGTTTCCCCATCGACCTGACCGTCGAGATCGCCGGCACCGCCGGTCACGACGTCGACATGGACGGCTTTACTGCCTGCATGGAGGACCAGAAGGCCCGCGCCCGCGCTAACGCCAAGGGCGATGCCTGGGGCAGCTTCAACGATGTGTGGGTCGAGCTTTCCGACAAGGTCGCTGCGACCGAGTTCGACGGCTATGACAACGATGTGATCGAGGGCGCCAAGGTTGTCGCCATCGTGCGCAACGGCGAGTCCGTCGATTCCGCTGCCGCCGGCGAGGACGTCGAGGTCGTGCTCGACCGCACCCCGTTCTATGCCGAGATGGGCGGCCAGCAGGGCGACGCCGGCAAGCTTTCCGCTGAGGGCGTTGTTCTGACCGTTGCCGACACCAAGAACCACAACGGCCTGTATGCCCACGTCGCGCACGTTGCCGATGGCACGCTGACTGTCGGTGCCGCTGTTACCGCCGCGCTCGACGCCGAGCGCCGTGGCTTCCTGCGCCGCAACCACACCGCCACGCACCTGCTCGACGCTGCCCTTAAGCAGGTCCTGGGCGAGCACGTCTCCCAGGCCGGCTCGCTGGTGACGCCCGAGCACCTTCGCTTTGACTTCACGCACTTCGAGGCCCTTTCCTCCGAGCAGCTCAAGGCTGTAGAGGACCTGGTCAACCAGCAGATCTTCGCCTCCAAGCCGGTTGTGACCCGTGTTATGGGCATCGACGAGGCTAAGGCTGCCGGCGCTGTCGCTCTGTTTGGAGAGAAGTACGGCGATGTCGTCCGCGTCGTCTCCGTGGGCGCCGAGGACCAGCCGTTCTCCCGCGAGCTCTGTGGTGGCACCCATGCCGCCAATACCGCCGAGATTGGCCTGTTCAAGATCATTTCCGAGTCCTCCACGGGCTCCAATGTCCGCCGTATCGAAGCCGTGACCTCCAAGGGTGCTCTCGACTATATGGCCGACCGCCTGGCACTCGTTGACGCCGCCGCCGCTGCGCTCAAGTGCCGCGTCGACGAGGTTCCCGCCCGTGTGGAGAACCTGCAGGTCGAGCTGCGCGAGACGTCCAATAAACTCAAGAAGGCGCTCACCGGTGGCTCTTCCGATGCGATCTCCAGCGCCATCGAGGGTGCTGTCGAGCTCGGTGGCTACAAGCTCGTCGTTGCTGAGCTCCAGGGCCTTGAAGCTGCCGACCTGCGCAACGTATGGGATACCGTGCACCAGAAGGTCGCCGGCCCTGTCGCTTGTGTCGTCGCAAGCGTGACTGAGAAGGGCACTCCGGCCCTGCTCGCTGCCGGCTCCGATGACGCCGTGAAGGCCGGGTTCCACGCCGGTAACGTGATCAAGCAGATCGCGGGTCTGGTCGACGGTCGCGGTGGTGGCCGTCCCAACATGGCCCAGGCCGGTGGCAAGAATGCCGCCGGCATCGCCGATGCCCTCGCGGCCGCCAAGACCGCGCTCGGCGCCTAAGAATCTAGGTAGTCGCTGTGGTCGCGCTTGCGCTGGACATAGGGGAGACCAGGATCGGCATCGCCGTCTCGAGCCGTGATGGCATGATGGCGATGCCCGTCAAGGTGCTCCCGGCCGCCGAGGTCACCGGTATGGCCAAGACGTTCCGCTACCTGGTCGAGGACTATGAGCCCGACATCCTGGTTAGCGGACGTCCCTTGACCATGGCCGGTGAGCCCGGCCCCCAGGCCGAGCGCGTTGCCGCCGTGGCGCAAAAGATTGCCGACAAGCTCGATCTTCCACTGGAGTTTGAGGACGAACGTCTGTCTTCGCAAGAGGCCAAGCGTATCCTGCGCGAGCAGGGCCTCAACGAAAAGCAGATGAGGGGCAAGATCGACATGATTGCCGCCAGCCTGTTTTTGCAGACGTGGCTCGATCGTAAAAACGAGGAGGTTTCGCATGCCTAGCGCTTCCGGTCCGCGCCAGCAGAATCGTACACGGCAGCCGGCGTCGCGCCCTGCTCAGCCTGGCCAGCGTCCGGCACAGCCGACGCAGCGCGTAGCTCAGCCTGCCGCGCGCTCGGTGCAGTCCTTCTCTCATTCGGCCCAACCTGTTCAACGGACGGGTCAGCAGCCTTCTGCTCGTTCTGTTCAGCATTCGCCATCGCCCGCGGCTCAGCAGCCCACTGCTCGTACGGCCCAGCCTGCAGGCGGTACCCGCTTTAAGCAGCAGGCACCTACCCAGCGAACTCAGGCCCCTCAATCGCATTCGCATCACACTCGCGGTTCGCATGGCGTTGCTCCGGCGACCCGCTCGAGCTACAACACGCATGCTCGTCGCGGTGCTCAAAAGAAGAGTGCTCCGGTTCCCATGATCATCGGCGTTGTGGTGGCGGTGCTTGCGCTTGCTGCGATCGCTTTCTTTGTCGTGCCGGCCGTCAAGGGCTTCTTCGCCGGTGGGGATACCAAGGTCACGGCTGGTCAGCAGGTTACGGTGACCATTCCCGACGGTGCTTCGGGCGATACTATCGCCTCGATTCTCTCCGAGAACCATATCGTCGAAAATCCCAAGGATTACTATGCGGCGGTGAAAAAGCTCAACGCCGATATGTCGCTCAAGCCTGGCACCTATTCGTTTACCACGCTCATGGATGCGACCAAGGTTGTTCAGCAGCTCATGGAAGGTCCCAACGCGGGCTCCAATGCGCTGACTATCCCTGAGGGCCTAACGGTCGATCAAGTCGCCGACCGTGTGGCCCAGGCCTACGACGGCATCTCTAAGGAAGACTTCCTCAACCAGGCCAAGGCCTCCAACTACGTGGACGACTATAGCTTCCTTAAGGGCGCCGCCAACGACTCGCTTGAGGGTTTCTTGTTCCCCAAGACTTATTCGTTGGGCGATTCGCCGACGGCCGATGACGTGATTCGTGCTATGCTCGATCAGTTTAAGACCGAGTACAAGTCGCTTGACTTTGCGAGCTGCGAAGCCAAGATCAAGGAGCGCTATGGTGTGGAGATGTCCGACTACGACATCGTCAACTTGGCCTCTATCGTTGAGCGCGAGGGCCTCAACGCCGATCAACGTGCGCACGTGGCCTCGGTCTTCTACAACCGCCTTGCCGGCAAGCTCGACGGTCTGCGCTATCTCAACAGCGATGCGACCATGATGTATGTCACCGGTGGCGAGGTTACCGCCGACGACCTGCAGAGCGATAGTCCGTATAACACCTATAAGCACGAGGGCCTGCCGCCCACGCCCATCTGCTCTCCGTCGCTCGAGGCGCTTAAGGCCACGCTTGAGCCGACCGACTCCGATGACCTGTATTTCTACATTACGCAGGACGAGGAGTACTTCTCGCAAACCTACGAAGAGCATCAACAGTCTTGGAATTAGCATGAGAATTTTTAGCCCCAAACGATACGTTGCCTCGGTCGATCGCATCGACCTTGATACCCTTTGGGCCGACGGCAAACGCGCCGTTCTGCTCGATCGCGATAACACCCTGGTGCCGCGCGACACCGAGCAGGTTCCCGCCGCGGTTTCCGCTTGGCTCGATACCGCCCGCGCCAAAGGCTTTAAGCTGTGCATGGTGTCCAACAACTGGCATCGCGACCAGGTCATGGCATCAGCACGCGAGCTGGGACTCGAGGCCATCAGCCATGCCATGAAGCCGGCGCCGTTTGCCCTCAAGGCGGGTCTTAAGCGCCTCGGCGCCACGGCTGACGAGGCGGTGCTGATCGGTGATCAGCTCTACACGGACGTGTGGAGCGGCAACTTCGCCGGCGTCGATACCATCCTGGTAAAGCCGCAGGCGACGCAGGACCTGTGGTATACGCAGATCTTCCGTATCTTTGAGCGCCGGGCCCTGCGCGACCTTCCTTGCGAGGAATAGGTCTCGTCATGTCCCAGCACATCAAACACGGCTGCGACCATATCTTCTTTATCGGCTTTTTGGGCGCGGGCAAGTCGACGCTTGCGCGCAACGTGGGCACCATGTTCAAGCGGCGTTTTATCGATACCGACCGTCTGGTCGTGCGCCGTTGCGGCAAGTCGGTAACCGAGATTTTTGAGACCGAGGGCGAGGATCGTTTTCGCGAGCTCGAGACCTCGGCGCTCCGTTCGCTCCAAAGCGAGCGCAGCCTGTTGGTTTCGTGCGGGGGCGGTATCGTCGAAACGCCGGTGAATATTGAACTGATGCACGAAATGGGTACGTGCGTGTACCTCGAGGGCGACTTCGAGGATTCGATTCGACAGATTCGTCGGTCCGACACGCGCCCCGATTTCCGTTCGCCCGAGCATGCTGCGCGCCTGTTTGAGCATCGCCGTCCGCTGTATCGCCAGGCCGCCGACCTTACCCTTGATATTCGCAACAAGTCCTTCGAGGACGTTTCCTACCTTTGTGCCGAGATGCTTTTGGAGCGTGGGCTGCTATGATTCGCCGTCAACTGATCAATTTCCAAAACCGCAGCGTCGATGTCCGCGTCGGATTGGGCGCGTTCGATGAACTGTCGCGTATGTTTGCCTCGGCCGTGGGCAAGCCTAAGCGCGCGATGGTCGTTTGGAACACCGCCACATCCGAGCGTTTTGGTGAAGTCGTCGAGCATGCGCTGGTCGACGCCGGTTTTGCCGTGTCGCCGCTAGTCCTCGAGGTTTCGCCTGCTGGTGCCACGCTGGCCGATGCCGATGCGATCTTTGGCGCCCTGTCTGCCAACGGCGTTACCTGCGACGATCTGGTTGTCGCCGTTGGCGATGCCGCAACCTGCTCGGTTGTTAGCTGGTGCGCCAACCAGTGGTGTGGCCGAACCGAGTGCGCGCTGCTGCCGACGACCTTCGACGCCATGCTCACGGTCGCGACGACCATGAAGCCGCTCGTCGCCTCGCCGGCGAATGCGCTTCCCGCTATCGCGTTCCGTCCTGAGCCGGGCTTGGTCGTGTGTGACCTCGACCTTGTTCGCGAGGCGGACCCCGAGTACCTCAAGTTCGGCTATGTGGTGCTTGTTGGCACCATGCTTTCGAGCAGCAAGTCCCGCTGGAATCAGTTTACTGAGACCGTTCCCGAGATTCTCGCGGGCGAGGAGGTCGCGCTCGTCAATGCAGTTCAATGGTCTCAGACTGCCCGCAAGGACGTACTGATGGCCACGAACCCGAGCGCCCGCCATGCGCTCGATTTTGGCAAGACGGGGGAGCGTACCCTGCGCGCTTGCTTGGGCGATGCTGCTTCGCAGGTTCCTGCCTACCAGCTGTTGTCCGAGGGCATGCGCTTTGAGGCGCGCCTAGCACATGATGCCTGCGACTTCGATATCGATTACGTCTTTGAGGTCGATGACTGCCTAGAGGACTTTGGTATCGAGGAACTTGCCCTCGATCTGGAGCCTGCCGCATATATCGAGGAGTTCCGCAGGCAGCAGTTCGCTCGCTCGAATCGCAGCATGCTGCCGCTGCCCGCGGCACTCGGCGCCATTCGCCTAACGAACGTTGAGGACGAGGTTCTTGAGCGCCATGCTCACGCTTACTTGGCTTCTCGCAAAGAACTTCTCTAAGATTTATTGACATCCATCGTCTTTCGTATCATGTTGAGGGACGGGTTTCCAATCGGTTGCGGTTCGCATGCGATTCCGACGTTCGGTTGAGACCCGTCCCGTCTTTATAGAGACAATAAGAAAGGAATCTGCATGTCTGAGTTTGCTGCCGGTCCTGCCGGTCGTATCGAACGTGTCCGTGCCCTGATGGTCGAGCGCGGCTACGACGCTATCGTGGTACGCGACGAGGCCAATCTTCGTTGGCTCACGGGCGTGAAGGGCGTCTTCGACTACACCTTCGAGTTCCCGCACGCGGCGTTTATTACGGCTGACCAGTGCCTGTTCCATACCGACTCGCGCTACCTCAACAGCTTTGAGGAGAACACGCCCGCCGGCAGCCCTTGGGTCTATGACATGGACGAGGGCAACATCCCCGGTTGGGTCGCCGGCAAGATCGCAGCCAACAAGTGCCGCGTCTGCGCTGTCGAGGACGATATGCAGATCAACTTCTACCAGGGCATTCAGCGTGGTCTGGAGGATCGTTCCGTCGCCTGCATGTTGCCGCTGATGCATGACGACATCCGCAAGATGCGCGCCATCAAGGATGCCGAGGAGATCGAGCTCATGCGCCATGCACAGTCGATCACTGACGCCGCCTTCCAGCACATGCTCGGCTTTATTAAGCCCGGTATGACCGAGAAGCAGGTTCGCAACGAGCTCGAGAACTTTATGTTCGCCAACGGCGCTGACAGCCTTGCCTTCGGCTCCATCGTAGCGAGCGGTCCCAACACCGCCAACCCGCATGCCGTGCCGAGCGACCGCGTGATCGAGAAGGGCGACTTTGTCCTCATGGATTACGGCGCGGGCTACTGCGATTATCGTTCCGATATGACGCGCACCGTCGTGATGGGCGAGCCCACGCAGGAACAGCTCGACCTGTATGCGCTCGTGCGCCGTACGCACGAGGAATGCGTCGCCGCCATCCATCCGGGCGTCGAGGGCAACGACATTTTCAAGCTTTCCAAGAAGATCATCGGCGATGCCGGCTATGGCGATTACTACAACCATGGTCTGGGCCACGGCGTGGGCATCGACATCCACGAGCTGCCCAACTTCAACCGCAGCAAGAACACCATCGAGATCGGCTCGGTTGTCACCATGGAGCCCGGCGTCTACCTGCCCGGCGTGGGCGGCGTGCGCCTTGAGGACTACGGCGTGGTCACCGAGAACGGCTACGAGCCCTTCACCAAGACCCCGCACGACCTGCACGTTATCGACTGCTAGTCTACTTCGGTAGATAGTTTGGGGCGGGGCGTTCGGATCGATTCGGACGCCCCGCGTTCTCTTTTTATGCGCTCGCTGCAGGCGCCGTCTGCAAGTGTATAATTTCTGTCGTATGTAATTTGGACGCTTGTGCGTTCTGCCCATAACAAGAAAGGTCGCTATGCCTACCATTTCTACCGCCGACTTCAAGAACGGCCTCGGTCTCCGCATCAAGGACAAGGTCTACACCATCGTCGAGTTCCAGCATGTCAAGCCGGGCAAGGGCGGCGCGTTTGTGCGCTACAAGACCCGCGACATCAAGAGCGGCCGCGTCGTCGAGAACACCTGCAACGCCGGCACCAAGTTCGAGAGCGTCATGCTTACCACCCGCGAGTTCCAGTATCTCTACAACGATGGCGCCGACTACATCTTCATGGACAACGAGTCCTATGAGCAGGTTCCCGTTCCCGAGGACATGGTGGGCGAGAACTCCAAGTGGCTGCGCGAGAACGACATCTGCCAGCTGCTCTTCGCCGACGATGAGCTCATGGGCGTGACCCCCCCGATGTTCATCGAGACCACCATCGTCCAGACCGACCCGGGCTTTAAGGGCGACACCGTCCAGGGTTCCACCAAGCCGGCCACGATTGACACCGGCGCTGTCATCCAGGTCCCCATGTACCTCAACGAGGGCGAGGTCATCAAGGTTGACACCCGCGACGGCAAGTTCGTCTCCCGCGTCTAGCAACCAACTCTTCTAGGAGGACTCATGCCCCAGGAAATCAAGATTGACGGCATCGGCATTTCGCCCGATGTTCTGACCGCCATCGTCTCGCGCGCCGTGTCGGATGTCGAGGGCATCGCCTCCGTTGGCGTCAAGGACCTTGCCACCAACCTTGTCTCCATGATGCTCTCGTCCAAGGCCCCGGCTTCCGAGCCGGCGGTCGAGGCCGAGGTCGTTGGCGGCAAGCTCGCACTCACCGTGCGTGTCGTGGTGTTCTTTGGCTATCCGTTCAAGAAACTCGCCGAGGCCGTTCGCGTCGCCGTGGTCGCCGCCATCGATGCTCAGGTGGGCGTCGAGGTTGAGCGCGTTGACGTTTGCATTGACGGCCTCGTTTTCCCCAAGGAGTAACCTTTGAGCCTTAAGGTTTATCGCGGGCGTACGCTTGCCCGCAGTCAGGCGCTGCAGCTGCTGTTCCAGGCCGAGGCCACGGACAGCCCGCTCGAGCGCGTCCTCGAGGGTGATTTCCTGATCTCGAAGGGTCCCCTCGACCCCTATGCGTTGGAGCTGTGCCGCGGTGCCTACGAGCATATCGACCGCATCGACTGCGCTCTGCGATCCGTTGCCAAGAACTGGGATCTTATGCGCATGCCCGGCGCCGACCGCAATCTGCTGCGTATCGCTGTTTACGAGATGCGTTTCCTCACCGACGAGGAGGTCTCGGACGCCATCGTGATCAACGAGGCTGTCGAGCTTGCCAAGGCCTATGGCACCGACCAGTCCGCGTCGTTCGTCAACGGCGTGCTGGGCAAGATCGCTCGCAGCGAGGAGCTGCCGGGCGAGGGCCTGTACCAGGAGCTGCTGGCCGAAGATCGCGCTCGCGAGGAGGCGCAGGCTGCCGAGGCTGCCGCCAAGGTTGCGGTTGCTCAGGCTGAGGCTGGCGTGCTGGCCGAGGATGCGGACGCCGCCGAGGCTGACATCGACTCCGTCGAGGAGTAGCCATGCCAGAGGGTTCTGTCCGTAACTTTGATGAGATTTCGGACCGTCTGGATCAGATCATCGCTACCGTTCGCTCCAAGGATACCTCCTTGGAGCGTTCGCTCGATTTGTTTGACGAAGCGATTGAGCTGGGCTCCCGCGCGGTCGATATGGTCGACAAGTTTGAGTTGACGCCGCGTGAGGCCGACAAGCTCGAGCAGGAATACGATGAGGATGCGGCAAACGAATCCCAGGATAGCTAGGCCGCATCTCCGGATACGAATGGTTGATGGCATTCATGAAACGCGTGCGTCTTGATGACGAACTGATTTCACAGGGCATCTGCGCCGATCGCGCGGATGCCCTTCGCACTATTATGGCCGGCTTGGTCTCGAGTGGCGGTGAGCGCTTGACTTCGCCGGGCCTTAAGGTGACCCCGGGCCTGCCGCTGCACGTGAAGGGGCGCATTCCCTATGTTGGCCGCGGCGGTCTTAAGCTCGAAGGCGCACTTGATGCGTTTGGCATCAATCCGACGGGCCTTGCCTGTCTGGATGTGGGCTGCTCTACCGGCGGCTTTACCGATTGCCTGCTCAAGCGCGGAGCTGCGACCGTTGTCTCGGTGGACGTGGGTCGCGCCCAGTTCGATTGGTCGCTGCGCCAAGACGATCGTGTGACGCTCCACGAGCGCACGAATGTGACGCAGTTGCCCGAGCTCGGCTACGGCGGTGCTATCGATCTGGCCGTGTGCGATGTATCGTTTACGAGTATCGCGAATATCATCGACGCCGTGCTGGCGTGCCTGAAGCCTTCGGGTTCGTTTTGCACGCTCGTAAAGCCGCAGTTTGAGGCTCCGGCTGCGCTGGTGGGTGAGGGCGGCATTGTGACCGATCCCGCCGTGCGCCACGATACACTCGTGGCGGCGGTTGAACTCTTTGCTGCCAAGGGCCTGTTCCCGGTCGATGTCTGCGTGTCGCCCATTCATGGTGCCAAGGGAAACGTTGAGTTTTTCCTGTACGGCACGAGGTTTGCCCCCGGCGAGCGCGCCGACGATGAGCTGCAATCCCAGGTATCGGTTTTGAGCGAGAAAGCTGCAACGCTATGAAGGTCTTTCTGGTTCCCAATTACTACAAGCAAGAGGCGGTCGAGAGCGGCCTGATGCTCGAGCTTTGGCTGACGCGCCAGGGCTATGAAGTCGCATGGGCTGCCGACCAGCGATCGAAGATTCAAAGCACGCCTGATATTGACGGCTCCGATCTGGTCATTACGCTCGGCGGCGACGGTACGTTGCTGCGCGCTGCCCGCATCCTCAACCATCGCGAGATTCCTATCCTCGGTCTTTCCTATGGTCACCTGGGCTTTTTAACTGCTGCGAGCCCCGAGGAGCGCGACATTCTGCAGGTCGTGAGTGACGCCCTGTCCGGCGAGCTGCACGTGAGCCGTCGCGCCACCATCGCCGCGGATATCGTGTCCGTGCGCGAAGACGGTACGAAGGATGTCGTGCGCACCTTCGCCCTCAACGACATGGCGCTTACGCGCGGCCCCCTGTCCGATATGGTCGAGTTTGACATCACGGTGTCCGGTCACCATATCGACCGCCTACGCGGTGACGGTGTCGTCGTTTCGACGGCGACTGGTTCTACGGGTTACGCGCTCAGCGCCGGTGGCCCCATCGTGAGCCCTGACTATACGGGCATGGTCTGCGTACCCATTGCGCCGCACACCATTCAGGCTCGTGCCTTTTTGACTTCGCCGAGTGATGTCGTCGAGATCTTTATGTCTGATGACCGTCCGAGTGTTCCGGCGATCGCTATCGATGGACAGTTTATTACCTGCGATGGTACCGTTGAGAGCGTGGCCGTGCGTCGCGGTCCCGGTGATGTGCTGCTGCTGGATTACGGCCCCGAGAGCTTCTATAACTCGGTGAGCCGTGTGTTCTACGGAGTGCGTCATGATCGATGAGCTGCAGGTTTATAACATTGCACTCATTCGCGATGCGACGCTGGTGCCGAGTGCCGGCCTGACTGTCCTGACTGGCGAGACTGGCGCCGGCAAGACCGCGCTGCTCTCGGCCCTCAAGCTTATTTTGGGCGAGCGTGCGGATTCGTCGACGGTGCGCGAGGGCGAGGCACTGGCGAGCGTCGAGGCGCGACTCTTCGACGGGCCGCACGACACGGAGGGGTTCACCGTACAGCGCAGCCTTTCTGCCGAGGGCCGCAGCCGCGTGAAGATTGACGGCCGCATTGCCAGCGTGCGCGAGCTTTCGGAGCGCGTCGGCGTGATGATGGATCTATGTGGCCAGCATGAACATCAGCGCCTGCTCGACCCGGCGCACCATGTTGCCATGGTCGATGCTTGGGCTGGGCGCGCGGCGCTTGAGGCGCTCGAGAAGTATCGCACCTGCTTTAAGGCTTCGCGTGCCGCCGCCAAGGAGCTTCGCCGTGTGGAGGAAGCCTCGCGTGCGCAGGGGAGTCGCGTCGAGGAAGCGCGTTTTGCCCTCGAGCGTATCGCCGAGGTCGACCCTAAGCCAGGCGAGTACGAGGAACTCGAGGAGCTGCTGCCTCGCTCGGAGCACGTCGAGGTCTTGGTGGCGACGGCAAACGAGGCCCATGCATCGCTTGCTGCCGAAGGGGGAGCGCTCGATGCCGTGAACGGCGCCGTGGCCGAGCTTTCCCGCATGGCGACCGTTGACCGCAAGCTAGGTGACATCGCAGACGCACTTTCGGACGCCTGCATCTCACTCGAGGACTGCGCCAACGAGCTGCGCGCCTATCGCGATGGTGTTGCGTTTGACCCTCGTGAGCTCACTCGCATGCGCGAGCGGTATTCCGACCTTAAGGGACTTCTGAGGCAGTGGGGTCCCACCATGGATGACGTGTTTTCCATGCGCGATCGCTCGCAAGAGCTTTTGTCGCTGGTAGACGATGGTGATGAGCAGATCAAGAAGGCGCGTGAAGCGCTTGGCGCAGCGGAGCATGAACTGTTTGCCGCCGCCAAGGCGCTTAAGCGTGCACGCAATACGGCGGCTCCGCGTTTTTGTCACGAGGTTGGCCGTCAGATGGCGCGCTTGGAGATGGGTAGTGCCGAGCTCGTCTGGGAGTCGAGCGATCTTCCCCGTGCTGAGTGGACGCCCGTTGGTCCTTCGAGCTACGAGCTGCTATACCGCAGCGGTGCCGGCTTGACGCCACGTCCCCTGCGCCGCATTGCGTCGGGCGGCGAGCTCAGCCGCGTCATGCTGGCGAGCAAGGTTGTCCTCGGTAACGCGGACGGCGTCGACACTCTGGTATTCGACGAGGTCGATGCCGGTGTCGGCGGCTCTACGGCTCGTGCTCTTGCTGGTGTGCTGGCCGATCTTGCCGCTACGCATCAGGTCATCGTCGTAACGCACCTTGCGCAGGTTGCGGTCATGGCCGACAAGCATTACGTGGTCAGCAAGGAGCCAGGCGATGTTCCCCAGACGCACCTGGACGAGGTGACCGGTGATGCCCGCACCGCAGAGATCGCCCGCATGTTGAGTGGCGATCAGTCCGAGGCAAGCTTGGCCCACGCAAAGCAGATGCTCGAAGAAGCTCGAGGTTAGGTCGTATCAGCGGTCTTGGTGGGACAAAATAGACTGAAATTTTTGTCCCACTACGCGTTTTACTCAACGACCTTGTCCGGCTGGATGAGCTCCTCGTAGTAGCTGATATGTTCGCGAGCGTCTTCAATCTCGGGCAGCAGGAAGTTGTAGATGACTTCGATGATCATCGTGGCGCTGATCTTGGAGAACGCAAAGTCGCCCGTCGTCAGCAGCGCTTCGTGGTTGACGGTATTAAACGTGTAGTCTGCCAGGCGCGCGAGCGGGGATTTGCTGTCGCTGCTGATGACGACTACGGTTGCGCCGCAGTCGCGAGCCGCTTTTGCCATGCGATTCAGTCGGCGCGATTTGCCGGAGTTTGAGATGAGCACGATGACGTCACCCGGGCGCAACGTGAGCGCAAAGCCGATTGATGTCTCGCTTATGGTGCTCGCCATGCAGCGCAGGCCCAGCTGCGAAAACTTAAACGTCGCATCGAGCGCGACCGCGTTCGTATTGCCCACAGCTGCAAACTCAATAACCCCTGCATGCTTAAGGGCATGCACAACAGCCGCCAGCGTATCGTGGTCGATCCCGTCGATGGTCGCATTAAGCTCGCTCACCTTGGCAGCCAGGATGTTCTTGAGGCTCTGCTCCATATTGTCGAGCGAGACCTCGTCAGTCAGGCCCTCGTTGCGCTGGCTTTCCAAATCCCTCGCCAACGAAAACTGAAAGCTGCGGAAGCTGCCAAAGCCAAGCTTGCGGCAGAAGCGCGAAACGGTCGCCTCGGACGTGGCGGCGGCGCGTGAGAGCTGAGCGGCCGTGAGGCGCGGCGCCTCGGACTGGTGCTCCAATATATAGTCGACAATGCGCTGCTCGGACTCGCTGTATCCCTGATGGGTACTAATGAGGGAAAGTGCGCTCTTGCTACTATCGGTCATGGATGGCTCCTGGTTGGCATGAAAATCGGACTCGTTTTGTAATGCCATAGTATAGGGGGATTTTCAATTACAAGATACACCTTGCCGTTTCAAGTGTTGATGGTAAACTTTCACCTACCGTTTACGGTTATGAAAGAACCTTTCACCGGAGAATTGCACCTTGTCTCTTCTCACGCGGACGGTAGGTTGGTATCTTTCAGTTGTGGAAAAACGCGCATCGAAGCGCGTGTAGGGGAGCGCCCGCGGGCGCTGTACTCAAGAAGGAGGGACACATGGCTAAGTTTGACATCATCGCCGCGACCGGTTGCCCGACCGGCATTGCGCACACCTTCATGGCTAAGGAGGCGCTGGAGAAGGCAGCTGCCGAGCGCGGTCTGACCATTAAGGTTGAGACTCATGGCCAGGTCGGTGTCGAGAACGAGCTCACCAAGAGTGAGATCGCTGGTGCCAAGGCCGTCGTCGTCGCAGCCGACAAGGATGTCCAGGCTGAGCGTTTCGCCGGCAAGCCCATGGTTTCCGTTGGTGTTTCCAAGGCCCTGTCCGTTGAGGCCGCCGGTAAGCTGATTGACCGCGCGCTCGCCGCCAAGGGTGACGACACGGTTGCAGCTGCTGCCGATATCGAGGATGAGGGCGAGGAGAAGGAGTCCATCGGCCACATCATCTACAAGCACCTCATGAACGGCGTCAGCCACATGCTGGTCTTCGTTGTTGCTGGTGGTGTTCTGACCGCTGTCTCGTTCCTGTGGGGCATTACGTCCTTCGATTCGACGGCGTCTGACTACAACAGCTTTGCTGCGATGCTCAAGATCATCGGCGGCATCGCCATGAACCTTATGGTTCCGGTGCTTTCCGCCTACATCGCCGAATCCATCGGCAAGCGCCCGGCGCTCGTCCCCGGCTTCGTTGCCGGTATGATCGCCATCCAGGGCCTGCCTGTTAACGCCGAGACCGGCATGATCGACGCCGGTGGCGCCGGCGTGGGCTTCGGCTTCCTGGGCGGCATCGTCGGCGGCTTCCTTGCCGGTTATGTCATCCTGCTGCTCGAGAAGGTCTTTGCCGGTCTGCCCAAGAACCTGGACGGCCTCAAGGCTATCTTCCTGTACCCGCTGTTCTCGACGGCTATCGTCGGCCTGGTCATGCTTGGCATTTCCGGCCCCATGGCTGCCATCAACACCGCCATGATGGACTTCCTCAAGGGCCTGTCCGCCTCTGGCGCCGTTGTCCTGGGTCTTGCTATCGGCTGCATGTGCGCCTTTGACATGGGTGGCCCGGTCAACAAGGCTGCTTATGTCACCGGTACCGCTATGCTCACCGAGGCTTTGGCCGCCGGTGTTGGAACCGATACCTACAACTTCGGCACCAACTTCATGGCTGCCGTATCCGCCGCCTGCATCGTTCCGCCGCTGATCACCACCTTTGCCGTCGTTGTCGGCAAGAAGTACTTCAGCCAGGAGGATCACGACGCCGGTGTCGTCAACCTCATCCTTGGTTGCACCCACATCACCGAGGGCGCCATTCCGTTCATGACCAAGAACATCTGGCCCGTCATGCCCATCATGATGCTCGGTTCCTCTATCGCTTCGATTCTGACCATTATGTTCAACGTTCATGATCCGGCGCCCCACGGTGGCTTCCTGGTCCTGCCCGTTGTCGAGAACGGCCCGCTTTGGGTCCTCGCGATCCTCATCGGCGCTGTGGTCGGTGGCATCCTGTTCGTGGCCTTCAAGAAGTACGACTTCGAGAAGAATCAGAAGGCCGCTCCTGCAGCCAAGCCGGTTGAGGCCCCCAAGGCCGCTGCCGTCGAGGCCCCCAAGGCCGCTGCCGTCGAGGCCCCCAAGGCCGAGGCTGCCGACTTCGTGAAGGTCGAGAATGTTTTTGTCGCCGAGGACTTCGCTTCTCGTGACGAGGCTCTGAGCTTCGTTTCCAACCAGGCTGTCAAGGCCGGTATCGCCAGCGACGCCGACACCGTGATGAACGCCTTCCTGGCCCGCGAGGCCGAGGGCACCACGGGCATGATGGAGGGCTTCGCCATCCCGCATGCCAAGTCCGACGCCATTACCGAGGCTGCCGTCATCGTCGTCAAGGATGAGTCCGGCGTGACCGGTTGGGACACCATGGACGGCGCTCCCGTTAACGTGGCCATCGCTCTGCTCATCCCCGGTGCCCAGGCTGGCACCACGCACCTCAAGATCCTGTCCAAGGTCGCCGAGGCGCTCATGGACGAGGACTTCCGTGCCACCGTCAAGGGTTCCACCGACGCCGCCGAGATCGCCAAGACGATCAACGCCCGCCTGGTCTAATCCCCCAGCTCGCGAATAACATCGCCCCCTGTAATAAAGGCGAGGACTCCACCCGGAGCCCCCGCCTTTATTCATTCCTTTCTGTAAGGTGCGTTGAAATAGGGACCGTTTAAACGTTTCAACTGCAAAATCAGTCCCTATTTCACCGCAACTTGCAGAAGGGCATAGAGGGAACTGCCCATTGAGTCTTTGTCGCGAACAGATCCTCAGCCAGAATTCCGTTCCGCCGATATTGTTCTGGACCGACCGAGTTTCCGCAGCTCGCCCGCCGGGCGGGGCGATTAAGTTTGTCGCGAGTTCCGCACGCAAAGGAAAGCACTTAATGTGCTTTCCGTCTTGCGCAGGACTGTAGAGCAGCAAACTTAACCGCCCCGCCCGGCGGGCGAGCGCAGGGATACGACATCTGTCCAACAATTCGTGTGAAACACAATGAAAAACCGTTTGATGTGAGTTAATATAAACAACGTCGTGAATCTGACTCCTGCCACATGCATGACAGGGGTTAAACACAAAAAGGAGTCAATTATGGTTTCTGAGAAGGCTACCCTCGTTAATCCTCAGGGTCTGCACATGCGTCCGGCTGGTCTGTTCGCCTCCACCATGGGCAAGTACGCCTGTGACGTGACGGTCGTCACCCCCGAGAAGGAGGTCAACGGCAAGTCCCCGATGGCCCTCATGGCTGCTGGTATCCCCTGCGGCACCGAGGTCGAGGTCAAGTGCGACGGCGCTGACGAGGCCGAGGCTCTGGCTGCTGCCATCGAGCTCATCAAGAGCGGTCTTGGCGAGTAGAACTCAAACGGGTCGCATGTTGAACAACTAAGTTCATATTTGGGGGCGCAGTGACCTGTTGTAAGGTAGCTGCGCTCTTTTGTCATGGATATGGCAAAACGCTTTATCACATGACACGGAGAGAGGAATGGGAATGTATCAGGGAGTCAACGCTTCCGAGGGCATCGGTATCGGCACCGTCATGGTTGCCGTCGATCCCGACTTGACGTTTGAGCCGCACGAGGTTGCTGATTCGGCAGCAGAGAAGGAGCGCTATCAGTCCGCTCTTTCGGTCTTCTGCGAGAAGACCCAGGCTCAGGCCGACCACATGAAGGAGACGGTGGGCGAGGCCGAGGCCGAGATCATGAGCGGACACATTGTCCTGGCTCAGGACCCGGGCATGACCGACGCCATCAACGCCGCCATTGACGGCGGTACCTGCGCCGAGCAGGCGCTCATGGACACCTCGACCATGTTCGAGAACATGTTCCTGTCCATGGACGACGAGATGTTCCGTCTGCGCGCGGCCGACATCGCCGACATCCGCACCGGTATTCTGGCCGAGCTGCTGGGCAAGGAGGTCGTCGACCTCTCCGTCCTGCCCGAGAACACCGTCGTTGTCGTGCACGACCTTACGCCGTCCATGACTGCCACGATCGATAAGGCCCACGTTGCCGGTATCGTCACCGAGACCGGTGGCCGCACGTCGCACTCCGCGATCATTGCGCGCGCCCTCGAGATCCCGGCTGTCCTTTCGGTTTCCAACAGCTGCACCGCGCTGCGCAACGGTATGACCGTTGTCGTCGACGGCGGCAAGGGTATCGTCGAGGCCGATCCCGACGAGGAGACGCTCGCTGCCTACACCGCCAAGGCCGAGGCCTTCGCTGCCGAGAAGGCAGCCCTCGAGGCCTTCCGCGGCAAGCCGTCCGTGACTGCCGATGGCATCAAGAAGATCATCGCCTGCAACATCGGTAACCCCGATGACGTGCCCAACGCGCTCGATCACGACGCCGAGGCCATCGGTCTGTTCCGCTCCGAGTTCCTGTTCATGGACTCTGCTGAGCTTCCTTCCGAGGAGGAGCAGTTCAACGCCTACCGTAAGGTCGCCAGCGCGCTCAAGGGTGCTCCGGTCATCATCCGCACGCTCGATGTTGGCGGCGACAAGGAGATTCCGTATCTGCACATGGTCAAGGAAGATAACCCCTTCATGGGCTTCCGCGCCGTGCGTTACTGCCTGGCCAATCCCGACCAGTACAAGGTCCAGCTCCGCGCTCTGCTGCGCGCTAGCGCCTTCGGTGACGTCAAGATCATGATCCCGCTCGTCACCTGCGTCGAGGAGGTCTTGGCTGTCAAGGAGCTCGTCGAGCAGTGCAAGGCCGAGCTGACCGAAGAGGGTCGCAAGTTCAACGAGAACATCGAGGTCGGCATCATGGTCGAGACGCCCGCCGCTTCGCTGCTCGCAGACCGTCTTGCCGAGGTTGCCGACTTCTTCTCCATCGGCACCAACGACCTGATCGGCTACACCATGTGCGCCGACCGTGGTAACGACACCATCTCCAACCTGTACCAGGTGTACTATCCCGCCGTGCTCCGCTCGCTCAAGAACATCATCGAGAGCGGAGTTAAGGCCGGTATCATGGTCGGTATGTGCGGCGAGGCCGCTGCCGATCCGCTGCTCGAGCCGCTGCTGATCAGCTGGGGCCTGGAGGAGTTCTCGATGAGCGCTCCGTCGATCCTGCGCGCCCGCAAGACCATCAGCCAGTGGACCAAGGCCGAGTGCGACGAGCTCGCCGAGAAGGCGCTCGCCTGCAACACCGCCGCCGAGGTCAAGGCACTGCTCGAGTCCGCAGCTCGCTAATTTGGTATCAGAGGTAACCGCGTGGTTGGAATGGGCCGGCCACGCGGCCCTCACATATACAGGGGGTACTGTAAATGTTCTACACGCTAACCGCTAACCCGGCTGTCGACATGACGGTTTCGAGCTCTCCGCTCGAGCCCGACGAGAACGTCCGCACCGGCTCGGCCAGCTACACGGCTAACGGCAAGGGCCTCGACGTGTCCTTCGCCTTTAAGAAGATGGGCGTTGACACCGTCGCACTCGGCTTCTTCGCTGGCTTCACGGGCAAGTTTATCGTCGAGGAGGTCATGAACCTGGGCTGCCTGTGCCGCCCGGTCTGGACCGACGGTATCACGCGCATCAACACCTACGTCAACGATGGCCAGCACGAGTACGGCATCCTGAACCCCGGCGCTCCTATTACGCCGCAGCACCAGGAGGAGCTCTACAACATCCTGGACACCGCGGGCGATCTCGAGTGCCTGATCGTTTCCGGCTCCGTGCCTCCCAAAGCTACGCCCGACTTCCT
>NZ_JBCOTQ010000003.1:0-69052 GCF_040920445.1 Collinsella aerofaciens
GGGCGAGCATCACAAAGGCGAGCGGCTGGAAGCCCAAGCCCATGATGGTGCCGATGGGGCCGGGGACGGTCCAAGGCAGGGTGTACATAAAGCCGTTCATGCCCAAGAAGTCGATAAAGATCTTGAGGATCCAGATGTTGGCGATCGGGGCAAAGACAAACGGGACAAAGAAGACGGGATTGAGCACGATAGGTGCGGCGAACAGCAGCGGCTCGTTGACGGCAAAGCAGACGGGGACGATGGCGGCCTTACCGACGGCGCGCATCTCCTGAGACTTGGCCAGGAAGCAGAACATAAAGACCAGGACGAGCGTGGCGCCGGTGCCGCCCATGCAGACGACGAAGTACTGGGCACCCTGGGTCAGGACAGCAGAAGCGTGCTGACCAGCCTGGAACGCAGCCAGGTTGTCGGTCATGTTGGCAACGAGGGCGGCGGCGATGGTGGGCTCGACGATTGAGGGGCCGTGGACGCCCACGAACCAGAACAGGCTCATGGCGCCGTAGATCACAGCGAGGCCGATGTAGCCATCGGCAGCGGTGAACAGGGGCTGGAACACCTGGATGACGCCTTGGGCAAAGCAGAAGCCAAAAGCAGCGCGGAAGACGATGTCAAAGACCCAAAAGACGGTGATGCAGACGGAGAAGGGGATGATGTCCTTGAAGGTCTGCGAGATGTTGGGCGGAACCTGCTCGGGCATCTTGACGGTGATGTTGCGCTTAATGAAGAACTTGTAGATGATGCCGGTCACAAACGCAGCGATGAAGGCGGTCAGCAGGCCCTTGGAACCAAGGTAGGTGGTGTTGAAGCCGCTGGCGGCGTCCGTGGCGATGGTGTCGCTCGAAAGGAGCAAGAAGCCGATGATGGCCGCGCACATGCATGAGATGAAGTTGATCTGGTTGTTCTTGGGCAGATCGCGGTTCTGAGCGTCGGCGAAGTGCTTGGCCGTGGTGGCGGCGCAGGCGATGGCCAGGATGCCCATGGAGTAGTTGTAGCACTTCCACAGGGCGTTGTTGATGTCATCGGGCCAGTAGAAACCCCAGATGTTGGGAACCGAGGCTACCAGGCAGAAGATGGACGAGAAGATGATGATGGGGATGACGGAGATAAAGCCGTCGCGGATCGCCTTGAGGTACTTGTTGCGGGCGATCGCGTTGAAAAAGGGCTGGCCCTTTTCGATGATGGCGATGAGTTGCTCCATGCAATGCTCCTAAGAGTCGGTGGGTTAGCAACGATGGTAGCTTTTGGCGTTCGGTTGCCAAAATGTTGACGTTGCCATTTTGTGACACAAAAAAAGACGCGAACCGGTGGTTCCTGTGCCTGCGAACCGTCGATTCCTTACGCGTAAACGTTTGAGCCGCCCGGTGGCTCTGTGTTTGCACAATGGCAACGTTAACATTTGGGTACCAAAAGCCGTTCGGGGAAGCAAAAATGTCGGTGAACGGTAGGTTTTGGGTGGTGAGCGTATGGTGGGGGAGGCGTTGGATATACTTGAAGGCGTTAAAAATGACTGCGCAAGGTGCCACCAATGGCATCGTCGACATAGAAAGATCGACCTATGGCCGCTGTTAAAAAATCGGTATCCGTCAAAGACGTAGCGCGCCTCGCGGGCGTCTCGGAGCAGACGGTCTCGCGCACCGTGCACGATTCGCCCAGCGTGCGCCCCGAGACCAAGGAACGCGTGCGTGCCGCCATGCGCGAGCTGGGGTATCGCCCCAATTTTGCCGGTCGATCGCTGCGCCGCGGTAAGTTTAAGACCGTCGGCGTCGCCATGTTCAACATTACCGGCACCGGCAATCTCGACCGTATGGAGGGCTTTGCCGCCGCGGCCGACAAACATGGCTATGCCATCACCCTCACTAAAGTAGACGGGCATCCGTATACCCTCGAGAGCGCATCGTCGCGCATGAGCGCACTGCCGGTGGATGGCATGGTTGTGATTATGAACCGCATGCCGGCGGACTTTGGCACCTTCGAGCCGCTGCCCGGCATGCAGACGGTGCTCGTTACGATGCTGGAGCACCCGCTCTGTTCAACGGTCGATAACGACCAGTTCGATTGCTCGCGCCAGGTGGTCGAGTACTTGCTGGGGCGGGGGCACAAAACCGTGCACTTTATCTCGTGTCCCGAGCGCTCGCTTTCGGGCATGCGGCGCGAGGAAGGCTGGCGCGAGACATTGCGCGCGCATGGAATTGAGCCGCCGCGACTCGTCCGTGGGGATTGGACGGCACAGAGCGGATATGCTGCCGGTCAGGCTCTGGCGGAAGATCCGACCTGTACGGCCATTTATGCTTCCAACGATGCCATGGCATACGGCTGCATTCGCGGGCTCGAGTCATGCGGAAGGCGTGTGCCCGAGGACGTGAGTGTGGTGGGTGTTGATGACAGCCTGGGCGATATCGTGCCCGACCGTCGCCTGACCACGGTGCGCTTTGACAACAAGCGCGTCGGCATGTGGGCGGTCGACAAGATTGCCGACGCCGATGGGGGTGCGTCTGGCGTGGAGCACATGCTGATCCCCGGTGTGCTAGTAGAGGGCGATACGGTGCGCGATTTGCGTTAGGTGCGGTCCTGTTTGGGTTGCCGATAATTGTGTTTGATATTGTTCAGATTGGTTTAAAAACCGTTCACGGGCGAAAAGTGACCGTTCATAGCTCGAAATTACGTTTTGAGCTGTTCTTTTTTGTTTGAATGTTATTGTTTCTGTCATACACAACGCAGCGCGTATGCCCGGACGCGATGCTCTCCATTGGTTCATATGTGAAAGGAACGCAACATGGCAACCAAAGAAGAAATCTCGATGGTTGGATTCGAGATCGTCGCATACGCAGGTGACGCCCAGACCGATCTGCTTGCAGCGCTCGATGCTGCTCGCGAGGGTGACTTTGAGAAGGCCGAACAGCTGCACAAGGATGCCAGCGATGCGCTCATCGGTGCCCACGACACGCAGACCAAACTGCTTTCGCAGGAGGCCGGCGGTGGCGAGATGGAAATGACCTTCATCATGGCTCACGCTCAGGACACCCTCATGACCACTATGATCCTGGAGAAGCAGACCCGCTTTACCATCGATGCCTACAAGCGCATCGCCGAGCTCGAGGCCAAGCTCGCCTAACGAGCCCTCACAACCAAGTCCCCTTCCAAAAGCTCTGCCGCTACCCGCGGCAGGGCTTTTTCTGTCCTCCTCCAAGTTGCGGTGAAATAGGGACTGAATAGGGGCCGGCGGGCGCAAAACAACCCCTATTCCACCGCAACTCATCCCGAGACAGTCATTGGGGACGTTCTTAAACGACTAGTCGTTGGGGGCAGTCTTGGAGCTTCTGCACGCCCTCCCGTTCGGTTTTTCGATGGGTGGGTATACTTCCATCCGCAATGCAGGCCGGAATGAGGAGGTGTCCAAATGCCGGACAACGGATTGATTCAAAAGACAGATGCGCACGAGATGGCTCATGGGCGTCCTGTCCAGATAACCGAGCATACGACGGTAACCGAGCTGCAGCCCAGCCTGTCCGATGTCGTGTGCGCAAACAAAAAGCTGCAGATTGGCTTTATCGTTGCGCTCGTGGTACTGGCGCTGCTGTCGGGCTTTGTAGCTCGTCCGCATTTCGCCGATACCAAGACTTGGGACTCCACCATCGAGGTCATCGATCAAAAGAAGGGCAACGTTTTGGCGCTCACGACCTCGTGCGTCGCCCTATCTGCGGGTATAACTGCGCTGCCGGGCGATACGGGAACGCCAGTTGCCGAGCAGCTCGCGCAGCTTTCGGGAAACTTGGGTATCGTGCTTGCCGTGCTCTACCTCGAAAAATATCTGCTGACCATTTTATGGTCGGTCGGGCTGGGCATCCTGATTCCGTTCTCGCTCGTACTCTTCGCGGTGTCGCTTGGCATTCACGGACGCTGGAGCACGAGCGCGGTCATTCGCCGCGTGGCAACGCGTGTGCTGGTGGTCGCCATAATTGGCATGGCGTTGGTGCCTGCAAGCGTTTGGGTGTCGCAGAAGGTCGACGAAACGTATCGCGTTAGCATCGAGGCGGCCGAGCAAAAGGCGGCCGACGCTGCGAGTGCGGCAGATAGCGATAGCTCCAAAACAAGCAAGAAAAAGACCGAGTCCGCAGAGTCCAAGAGCGTGCTCGAGCAGCTTGCCGACGGTGCCTCGGGCCTCGTCACGTCGGTGACCAGCGGCGCCAAGCAGATGACCGATGAAATTGTGCAGCAAGTGACCGATCTCATCGAAGGCGTCATTGTGATGATCGTGACCTCGTGCGTTATCCCGCTGCTGGTGCTCGCGGCGTTTCTATGGCTGGGACACACGCTACTGGGGATTGATATTTCCGGCCCGGCGAACTATTTGACGGGCCGCTTTCTGAGTGCTCCGTCCAAGCATACCAAGAAGGGCGGGCAGTCCGAGTAACTAAAGCAGCCGTATATACCGGGGCATACCGCCGAAGGGCGGCCGAGATGCGTTCTCGGCCGCCCTTTTGTTTGGCGAATACGTGGCAGACTAGGCTTTACCCGATCCCAAACGGTCAGCAATCATCCGTGAACGGTATTTGTTCAAAAAAGAACAAAGATAAACAAATAGTTGTTGCAGTTGCTGTTCGAATGTGTTCAAATAAACATGAACAGTGAAGAACCGCACATTCAGATGCCCGGACCTGAACGCGATTCAACACTTCCAAACAGAAACTACGCACCTGCGTATCTCTCAAGGAGGATGTCATGAGGGTTGTAATCGCTTCCGATGCCGACGGTATGTCGATGAAGGAGTCCATCAAGGAGATGCTCATCGCCGACGGTCACGAGGTCGTCGACTATTCCGAGACCCCTGCCGCGGACTTTGTCGATTCCGCGACCGCCGTTGCCAAGGACCTGCTGGAGCACAAGGATTCCCAGGGCTTCGCATTCGATAAGTACGGCGTCGGCTCCTATATGGCCGCCGTCAAGATCAAGGGCATGGTCGTTGCCAACATTTCCGACGAGCGTTCCGCCTACATGACCCGCGAGCACAACGGTTCGCGCATGGTCACCATGGGCCCGGGCGTTGTGGGCACCGAGGTCGCCAAGAAGATCGCCCGCGAGTTCCTGCGCGCCCAGTACGCCGGCGGCCGTCACCAGATCCGTGTCGACATGCTCAATAAGATGGCCTAACGAGAGCCACCGAGAACTCGAACTTCTACCTCAACTTGTGAATTCAGACGAAAGGACGTTCTGATGAAGAAGACCATCGCAATCGGTTGCGACCATATCGTTACGGACGAGAAGATCTATCTGGCCGACCGCCTGGAGCAGGCTGGCTACAAGGTGCTCGACTGCGGCACCTACAGCCACACCCGTACGCACTATCCCATCTACGGTAAGGCCGTGGGCGAGGCTGTTGCCAGCGGCAAGGCCGACTTTGGCGTGGCCCTGTGCGGCACCGGCATCGGCATCACCAACGCCGTCAACAAGGTTCCCGGCGCCCGCTGCGCCCTGGTCCGCGACATGACCTCTGCCCTGTATGCTCGTCGCGAGCTCAACGCCAACATCGTGGGCTTTGGCGGCAAGATCACCGGCGAGTTCCTGATGGCCGATATCATGCTTGCCTTCCTGGAGGAGCCCTACGAGAAGACTCCCGAGCACGACGCCCTGATCGCCAAGATCGACGCCTGCAATAAGGCCGACGCCGAGGCTCAGGCTGACCCGCACTTCTTTGACGAGTTCCTCGAGAAGTGGGACCGCGGCGAATACCATGATTAGCGGGTATCCGGCGTAATTAACTAGTCCGTTGACGGCTCGCGTTTCTGTGAGGGGGCGCGGGCCGGTTTTCTATCAGCCCTATTGACTTGGCGGGCTGTCGTAAGAAAGGGAAGGCTCCTATGGAGTTTGTTCTTGATAACGGTTCTATCCGCGTAGCACTGAGTACGGCTGGCGGATCGTTCACTTCTATTACGGCCAACGGCCGTGAGTACCTGTGGCAGGGCGATCCGGCGGTGTGGTCGGGCCAGGCACCTATTTGCTTCCCGATCTGCGGCGGTCTTCGTGACGGTCGCGCAATGACCATGGGCGGCCGCGAGGTAAAGCTCGCCCGCCACGGCTTTGCGCGCAAACAGGAGTGGAAGCTCGAGGAACAGAGCGACAACATGGTTGCGCTGAGCCTAAGCTCTACCGACCATGCCGAGTTGCTCGAGCAGTACCCGTATCCGTTTAAGATCGTTGCTCGTTACACGATCGATTCGGAAAAGGTGGCCGTGTCGTACGAGGTGACCAATGAGGGCACCGAGGACATGCCGTTCTTTGTGGGCGGTCACCCTGGCTTTAAGTGCCCGCTCGACGAGGGCGAGTCCTATGACGACTACGAGCTTCGTTTTGAGCAGCGTGAGGCCACCGACCTCTGCACTGCCGTTCCCTCGACGGGCCTGATTGATGTTGAGCATCGCAGCAAGAACCCCATGATCGGCCAGAACCTGCCGCTTACCCATGAACTCTTTGACTTCGCGGAGACCATCTTCGACGTGCTCGAGAGCCGCGTAGTTACGCTGACCAAGAAAACCGAGGACAAGGGCGTGCGCCTGACGTTCCCCGATATGCCGTACCTGATTGTGTGGAGCAAGCCCGAGGGCGACTTTGTGGCTGTTGAACCGTGGGGTGGTCTGTCCACCTGCTCCGACGAGGACGATATCCTGGAGCACAAGCGCGGCTGCCTGGTGGCTAAGCCGGGAGAGACCGTCACCCGCGGCTTTGAGATCGAGATCCTTTAACGAGTTATCGTATGTTTGGGGCGGGTCATGCCGCCCCGGAACAGGAGTTCAACATGATTCTGACCGTTACCATGAACCCGTCGATTGATACGCGCTATCAGCTCGACAAGCTGATCATCGACGATGTTAACCGTGTGACGCCCGAAAAGACCGCTGGCGGCAAGGGCCTCAACGTGAGCCGTGTGCTGCTGCAGTTGGGCGACGATGTGCTCGCGACCGGTCTGCTCGGCGGCCACATGGGTGCCTATATGGCCGAGCTTATGGATGCCGACGGCGTCAAGAACGACTTTGTGCCCATCGCCGGTGAGACGCGCATTTGCCTGAATATTCTGCACGAGGGTAATCAGACCGAGCTTTTGGAGAGCGGCCCGCAGATCGCCCCGGCCGAGCTCGAGGCCTTTACGGCCAAGTTTGCCGAGCTTGCAGCGAAGGCGGACGTTGTGACGCTTTCGGGCTCGCTGCCGCGTGGTGTCGATGCCGGCTATTATGCCGAGCTCGTTAAGATCGCCGAGGAGGCGGGCGCCAAGGTGCTGCTCGACACCTCGGGTGCATCGCTGGAGGCCGCGCTGGAGTCCGATGCCAAGCCTGAGCTCGTAAAGCCCAACCTGACCGAGATTAACGGCCTGCTGGGTACGTCCTTTACGACCGATGATGTCGATGCCCTGCGCGAGGCGCTTGCCGCCGATGACCGCTTTGCCGGTATTCCCTGGGTTGTCGTTTCGATGGGCGCTGCCGGTTCGGTGGGCTTCCATGAGGGCCGCGCGTTCCGCGCCAAGACGCCCGCGATTGCGGCTGTGAACGCAACGGGTTCCGGTGACTCGACCATCGCCGGCTTTGCGCATGCCATTGCGGCTGGTGCCGACGACGTCACGGTGCTCAAGACCGCCAATACCTGCGGCAAGCTCAACGCCATGGATCCCAAGACCGGCCACCTGGTCATGGACCGCTGGGACGAGATCTACAACAGCGTTGTCGTGACTGAACTGTAGGGTTACGCGGTTTTACCAAACCGCGTAACGGCGCGACGCTGCAAACGCCCCTAAGCGGCAATCTGACGTTCAATCGTCGGGCATGACCAAAAGGTCAATGCCCTCCTCTTTCACGTTACCTTGCTCGCTTAGGGGCGTTTTCGCTGTCGTTGCCAAGACACCGGCGTTGCCTTGGTCGCAAGTAGTCATTGGGGACGCTCTTTAATGACTAGTCGTTTAAGAACGCCCCTTAAGAATGACCCCAATGACTACACTCAAAAACGGCGCCCGCCGGCGATGTTGCCGGCGGGCGCCGTTGTCTTGAAGACGAAATGATCCGTTTTCCTCCGTCCCCAAGGGATCATTACAGCGAGTCGATAAAGCGCTGCTGGGCGGCACGTCCTGCCTCGTCCCACTTAAAGACGCCGGCGTTGTCGAGCACGTGGCCAAACACCACGCCGACCTCCTCGTGCAGGATATCGATGGCGTTGTCGGCCGTAAGCTCGTCGGCGCGGCGGGCAAAGACATCCTCGGCCCATGCGGCGTGGCTGCGGCAAAGGTCGTCGCCCTCGAGTGCGGCGCCAAGGTCGTAGCTTGCGTCGACCTTGGCGGCCAGCAGGTGCTCGCGGACGGCGCCGAGCTCGGGAACCAGGCGTGGCGGCAAAATGGCCAGGCCCATGACCTCGATCAGGCCGATGTTCTCCTTCTTAATGTGGTGGTACTCGGCATGCGGGTGGAATACGCCCAGCGGATGCTCGTCAGTCGTGATGTTGCAGCGAAGCGCCAGGTAGGCCTCGTAGATTTCGCCGCCGGCATTGCCGCGGGAGTCGACGCGGCGGATGACGGGCGTCACGGTGTTGTGGGCCACGCCGTCGGCTGTGTGCGCGATGACGCCCACCGACTCATCGGTCCACTCGCGCCAGGCGAGGATAATCTTCTCGGTGGCGTCGAGCAGCTGGGCGCGGTCGTGCGAGCGCAGTCGCAGCACCGAAAGCGGCCACTGCAACACGGTACCGCTGACCTGGTCAAAGCCGGGCATGCTAAACTGCGAGACCTCGGCGGCGTGCATCATGGGGAACTCGTGCGCGCCGCCCTGGAAGTGGTCGTGCGACAGAATCGAGCCGCCCACGATGGGCAGGTCGGCGTTGGAGCCAATAAAGTAGTGCGGGAACAGGTCGACAAAGTCGAGCAGGCAGGTCAGGCCCTTGCGGTCGACGTGCATCGGGCGATGCTCGGAGCTCATGGCAATGCAGTGCTCGTTAAAGTACGCGTACGGGCTGTACTGGAAGCCCCAGCGCTCGCCGTCGAGCTGGATGGGAATAACGCGCAGGTTCTGACGGGCGGGATGAGCGCCGCCGTCGGCTGCGGCGGAGCGTCCGGGGTAGCCCTCGTTCTCGATGCAGAGCTGACAGGCGGGATACTTCTCGCCCGTGTTTTTGGCGGCACCGGCTGCGGCAATATCGCGCGGGTCCTTTTCGGGCTTTGACAGGTTGATGGTGATCTCCAGGTCACCCCAGTTGGTGGGGGTGTTCCATTTGATATTGCGCGCGATGGCGGCGCGGCGCACGTAGCCGGCGTCGCAGCACAGACCGTAGAACCAGTCGGTCGCGGCGCGGGGCTCGTTGACGCCCATGCGGCCGTCGAACTCCTCGTTTACAACCGAAGGCCTCGGCATGAGCGCGCCCATGATGCGCATGGCGATGCGGTCGCGGCCCGACGCCGTGTCCTCGGCGGCGCCGTTGGCAACGGCGGCCTCGGCAAGCGCGGCGAGCGTGCCCTCCAGGTCAAAGTCAGGCAGGGTATCGGGGTGCAAGAGCGAGAGTTTCTCAACTTGGAGTGCCCAAGTCATGTCGAGTGCGGGGCCCGTGGCGCCGATGCACTCCAAAATGGTGTTGTATGCCCAGATGCGATCGTCCTGGCCGATCATCGATCGGTGGATAGCGTACTCGATCAGGTTCTGCGCGGCCTCGCGCACGTCAGTCATTACAGCCATGCCGCGTAAGCCCCCTTGTCAGAGATGGCGTAGTGACGGGCAGAGCCTTCGCCCAGCCAGCCGTTCATCTTGGCGATGAAGGTGTCGACCAGGTCGAGCGGCACGAAGGCCTGGATGGTGCCACCAAAGCCGCCACCGTGGATACGAACGGCGCCACGGCCGTCGAGCACGTGCTCGGCCAGCGCCAGGGCATACATGGAAGGCTGCTCGGAGCCCAGCTTGGCAACGACATTCTGCAGGTACATGGCAGAGCTGGCGCCGGACTCGCGCGTCAGGACCAGGAACTGGTCGATGTCGCCGGCGTTCAGGGCTACCCAGCGCTTGTCGACCAGGCCGTTTTCGTACCAGTAGTGAACGGCGCGCAGGCAGGCACGGTCGCCCAGCTTGGCGCGCAGCTCGGGGAGCTTGGCGTCAAAGTCCGCCACGTTTACCTCGCACAGGCGTGCCTTGCCAAACTCGGCGGCGACGTCCTGCATCTCGCGCGGAACGGCGGCGTAGTCATCGGTGGCGGCCACGTGGTCGGCGCCGACCTTAACGAGCACGAGCGCATAGCCGTGATCCTCAAAGTTGAGCTCGAGCTTCTGGGTCTTAGGCTGAGCCTGATCCTCAAAGTCCATGTAGGCGAAGCCGCCCAAGCACACAGCGGCCTGGTCCATCAGACCGCAGGGCTTGCCGTAGTAGTTGTTCTCGGTGCGCTGGCTCATCTGAGCGAGCGTGACGGGCTCAATGGCGGGCGCGCCCCAGAGCGTCTCCATGGCACGACCGTACGCGGCCTCGACGGCGGCAGAGCTGGAAAGGCCGCCACCCGAGGGGACGGAGCAGGTGAAGGCGAAGTCGAAGCCGTGGGGCTCAACGCCAAGGGCTGCAATTTCGTGGGCCATACCACGCACGAGGCTTGCGGACGCGCCCTTCTCGGACTCCTGAACATCCAGTGTGTCGAGCGCGATCTCAAACGTGGGATAGCCCTCGTCGGCAACGCGGACCTTGTTGGAGTCGGTTGCCACGGCGATGCCGTCGACGGCGACATCGAGCGAGCCGGCGATAACATGACCGCCCTCGTGATCGGTGTGATTGCCGCTGATCTCGGAACGCCCGGGCGCGTGCACGTAGAGCACCTGGCGATCGCCGATGGGGCCAAACTCCTCCTCAAACAGCTTGGTGAGCGTGGCGAGTGTCTTTTCGTCGGGGGCGGTCATGGTGTCTTCCTTTCTTGGTTATCCCGAGTTACCGGGCTTTGCTTATGAGTACGTAAACATATCAAGGTGCGAGGGAGTAGACGGGAGTCATAACGCTGCTCCCTCGCACCTCGACGAGGGTGGGTTAACAAATCGTCGCGAATCGGTAGACGATCGTCGAGCTAAATGGGTGGTCAGGCGTGCAGACGGGATGCGCCCAATCTGTGTGATGGTTGTTGTCAGGCCAAAACTCGGGCTCAAATGCGACGCCGTCGCGAGGACCGTAACTGCAGCCGTCTTTGGCGTCGATATCGCTGAGCCAGTTGCCGGTATACAGATGCGCGCCCGGTGCGGTTACGAAGATGTCGAGCGTGCGGCGCGAGTTTGGATCTTGCAAGCGCAGTGCGTGGCGCGGGTCGGCATCGGGGGTAAAGTCATCCAGGCAGAAACAATGGTCAAAGCCCCGTGCAATCTTGAGCTGCTCGTCGTTCGCCTCGATGTCGCGGCCGAGCGCCTTGGGTGCGCGGAAATCGAATGGCGTGCCGGCCACGGGGCGAACCTCGCCAGAAGAGACGTTGTCCTGGCGCTGGGGGAGGAAAGCCTCGGCGTCGATAGTCGCGATCTGGTCCAGAACCGTGCCGGCATCGTGCCCCGCAAGGTTGAAGTACGTGTGGTTGGTCATGTTGACGAAGGTGTCGGCATCGGTAACGCAGCTTTGCGTGCAGGTGAGCTCTGCGGCACCCGTTGGCCCTGCCTGCAGGACATAGGCAACGGTAAAGGTGCGGTTGCCCGGGAGGCCCAGTTCGCCGTCTTTCAGCTCGCAGGTAAAGCTCACCGTGTTGGTAATCTCGTCGACTGTGGCGTTCCACACGCGCTTATGAAGGCCACGCACAAGGTCGGTGTGCAGATTATTGGCTTTGTCAGGACCATCGTTGCATGCCATCTGATAGACCGTGCCGGCAATCTCGATTTGGCCCTTATCCGTTCGGTTGGCCGAAGGGCCAATAGTTCCGCCGTAGCACGCCGGATTGTCGAAGTAGCCATCGAGGGCATCGAAGCCGAGCACGATGTCGGCAACATCGCCTGAGGCATCGGGAACCTCGATGCCAAGGATGGTCGCGCCATAGTCCATGACGCGCACGCGGGCACCTGCGCAAACAAGGTTATAGGCCGTAACCGGCGAGCCGCTGGGGGCGGTGCCGAACGGAGTTGTGGTAATCATGAGCGTCCTTTCGAATACGACGCCATGGCCTGCGCGCTCGGAGCGCAGGCCATCTTGGTATCGGTGTGTTTATGCTTTATGTTAACGTACTCATAACCTGGAACCACGGACTTCTTCGCTTTCCTGCAATCGGTCGAAAATGAGCCGTGAACGGTATTCGGGTGGTGTTGAGGGCGCTGCATAACTGCTGATAGGTATAGTAGAATACGTTAACATTATCGATAGACAACATAGCCTCCCGTGTGACCAGCAATTTCGCATGGGGTATTTAGGCTTCCTACAGGAGCGAAGGTGATTTTGTGGCAAGGCGCCCTTCCAACGACACGGGTTCGCGTCCGGTTTCCATGGTCGACGTTGCCCGCGCTGCCGGTGTTTCGCAGCAGACGGTTTCGCGCGTTGCCAACGGATTGCCCAACGTGAATGAGCAGACGCGTCAGCGTGTGCAGGCAGCCATGCAGGAGCTCGGTTTCCGTCCGAGCTATGCCGGTCGCTCGCTGCGCGATGGCCGCTACCATTCGGTCGGGCTGTGCGTTAACGACGTCACCAAGTTCGGTAACCTGACGATGATCGACGGCATTGCCAGTGCGGCCCGCGAACGCGGTTGTGCTATCACACTGGTCGAGATGTCCAAGACCGAGGAGTTTTCGCTTGCCGAGGCTACTCGTCGCATGGCAGCGCTGCCAGTGGATGGCATCATCATCGGCATGAGCCGACTGGCGCCCGACTTTGAGACGTTTGCGCCTCTGCCGGGCATCGGCACGGTCATCGTCACCATGTATGCTCACCCGCGGGTAACCACGGTCGATTCTGACCACTATGGCTGCTCTCTACTGCTTATGGATCATCTGTTTGAGCTGGGCCACGAGCAAATTCGCTTTATCGGCGGTCCGTCCTTCTCGGTCGACGAACAGTTCCGCCGGGCTGGTTGGAGAGATTCTCTCGAGCGCAGGCATATCAAAATGGCTGAACCGCTCGAGGGTGACTGGTCTGCCAACAGCGGTTACGAGGCCGGCAGATATCTGGCCGAGCACGACCGCACCATGACGGCGATTTACGCGGCAAATGACCAGATGGCAAACGGTGCGATCGCTGCGTTGCGCGACAACGGATTGCGTGTGCCCGAGGACGTGAGCGTGGTGGGCGTCGATGACTCGCTCGACGACTTTGTCGCGCATAACGAGCTCACGACCGTGCGATTCGATCTACATCAGCGCGGACGCGAGGTATTCGAGCATGCGGTTCCCAAGGCGGGGGCAACGGGCAAGACTGTTGCCATTCGTATTCCGGGCAAGCTCATCGTTCGGCACACCACGGCAGAGCCTCGCGTATAGTTTTTGCAGGTCAAAAGCGGTATATTCCGCATCAATAACAATCGGTAAGGATGCTGGCAGATAGCCGTGGCTGCGAGGGCGAGTGTTATGATAGACGGGTTCTTTTGTCTATCAAGGAGGCTTTGCCTGATGGAGATCACCAAGGATATCCGCTACATCGGCGTCGACGATCACGACATCGATCTGTTCGAGGGCCAGTACGACGTGTCCGAGAATGGTATGGCATACAACAGCTACGTTATCTTGGGCGATAAAATCGCTGTCGCCGATTCGGTCGACGCTGGCTTTGTCGACGAGTGGCTCGGCAACCTCGAGGCCGTGCTCGATGGCCGTACGCCCGACTACTTGGTCGTTCATCACATGGAGCCCGATCACTCCGCCGGTATCGCCGCCTTTATGGAGCGCTATCCCCAGGCGCAGATTGTGGCAAGCATGGGCGCTTTCCGCATGATGGTCAACTACTTTGGCACCGACTTCCCCGAGCGCAAGATGGTCGTCAAAGATGGCGACGTGCTCGACCTGGGCGGCCACAGCCTAACCTTTGTCGGTGCCCCCAATGTTCACTGGCCCGAGGTGCTCTTCTCCTACGAGGCCACCGACAAGGTGCTCTTTAGTGCCGACGGCTTTGGCAAGTTTGGTGCCAACGACATCGAGGATCCCGAGGGCTGGGCTTGCGAAGCGCGCCGTTACTACTTTGGCATCGTGGGCAAGTTCGGCAAGTTTGTGCAGGCCGTGCTCAAGAAGGCCGCCAATCTGGACATCCAGATCATTTGCCCGCTTCACGGCCCCGTGCTGACCGAGAACCTGGGCTATTACCTCGACACCTACAACACCTGGTCGAGCTATCAGCCCGAGGACGAGGGCATCACGATTGCCTATGCGAGTGTGTATGGGCATCTGAAGGCTGCCGTTGAGGAGCTCGCATCTGCGCTCGAGGCCCGCGGCCAGAAGGTCTCCGTCTTTGACTTGGCTCGCGATGATATGGCTGAGGCCGTTGAGGACGCGTTCCGCTACGACCGCCTGGTGCTCGCCTCCATCACCTATCAGGGCGAGATCTTCCCGTTCATGAGCACCTTTATCCATACGCTTGCCGAGCACGCCTATCAGAACCGTACAGTTGCGCTCGTCGAGGCCGGTTCCTGGGCGCCCGCCGCTGCCAAGGTTATGACCAAGGAGCTCGAGGGCATGAAGGACATCGCCCTGACGCAGAACAAAGTGACCGTCATGGGTTCGCTCAACGACGCATCGCGCGCCCAGATCGAGGCCCTCGCCGACGAGCTTTCCAAGTAGCGATATTTCGCTTTTGACGCTCAACCACCACAAAGGGGACAGGCACCTTTGTGGTGGTTTTTGTTTAAGCGCCAGCGATGAGGAGATTTGGGCGGGCGTCGTCGACGATCTCGGCGATTGAGGTGGCAACGGCATGATCGGGGTCACGGTCCATCACGATGGTGTCGACATCTGCCAGCTCGGCAAAGCGGTACATGCCGCGTCCGTTAACCTTGCTGGCGTCCATGAGGGCGACGCTTTGATGGGCTGCGGCGATCATAGCCGTTTTGGTCTCGGCCATTTGGGGAAAGTCGGTCGTAAAGCCGCAGCGGGGGACAAAAGCGCTGGGGCACATGACGGCAAGGTCGGCGTGGACCATTTGGAGCGCCTGCATGGTAAGTGGACCGTACAGATAGCGATGACCTTTGCGCAGTGCCCCACCCAGCATGACGACATCGACCGAGGGCATGCTCTCGTCGATGTAATCGGCGATGGTAATGTCGGCCGTGATGACGGTGATGCCGTCGCGCTGATCGAGGAGCCGGACGAACTCGAGCGCCGTGGTGCCCGAGTCGACAAGCAGCGTGTCGCCATTGCCGACGAGCTCGATGGCGCTTTGCGCGATGGCCTGCTTGGCGGCGACATTGACGTTGATGCGGCGATCCTGGGTGGATACGGTCAGTCGCTTCTGGAGAGACACGGCGCCACCATGCGTGCGGCGCAACTTGCCGGACTCGGCGAGTGAGTCCAGGTCGGCGCGAGCGGTGACAGAGGATACGCCAAAGGTCTGGGCGATTTCTGCCACCTGCACCGAGGCGTTATGCTCGAGCATCTCCATGATGGCGGCACGACGCTCATCGGCGAAGGCTCGGGTTGTCGCATGGGACATGGCTGCTCCATTCTCGGCTAAATTTGTAGGAATTGTGTTGAGTCTATTTTCGTTCATTTTCTTTTTGAGTAAGAAAACGCCTTTCGATTACTTATCTTTTCTATAAAAGAAAGACGCTGAACGCCCAAAATTCAATATCGAATACGCCCACTCGGCTCCAATTCCTTCCGTTTACTTTTCAAAAACGACTGTATTGACCTGCATGGGCTCAATATCTCGCACATGCAAAGCCGCTGAATTTCATACAATGGAAGCAGCAAAACGCAAGGTAAAACGCCTTGCGGACACGTACGCCCGATGTCCAGATGCGGGCGAGGGAGAGGAGCAAACGCTCATGGCACTTGTTACCACCGAAAAGATGCTCAAGGACGCTCAGGCCGGCCACTACGCCGTCGGCGCGTTCAACGTCGAGAACCTCGAGTTTGTTATGGCCGTTCTGGCCGCTGCCGAGGAGACCAAGTCCCCCGTCATCATGCAGACCACCCCGGGCACCATCAAGACCGCTGGTCTGGACTACTTCTACGGCATGGTCAAGGCTGCCGCCGAGCGCGCTTCCGTGCCCGTCGCCCTGCACCTCGATCATGGCGATGGCTATGACCGCTGCATGCAGGCTTTCCGCACTGGCTACACCTCTGTCATGATCGACGGTTCGCACGAGTCCTTCGAGGACAACATCGCCCTGACCAAGTCCGTCGCCGACGCTGGCCGCGCCATGGGTGTGCCCGTCGAGGCCGAGCTCGGCAAGGTTGGCGGCAAGGAGGACGACGGTCCCGCGGTTGAGGGCGAGAGCCCCTACACCGATCCTGCCGAGGCCAAGGAGTTCGTCGAGCGCACTGGCTGCACCTCGCTGGCCATTGGCGTTGGCACCAGCCACGGCGTGTACACGAGCGATCCGCACATCGAGCAGTCCGTGGTCAAGGCCATCCGCGACGCCGTCGACGTGCCGCTGGTTCTGCACGGCACCTCCGGTGTGCCCGATGAGCAGGTTGCCGAGGCTGTGAAGAACGGCATCTGCAAGGTTAACTACGCCACTGAGCTGCGTCAGGCCTACACCAAGGGCTTCATGGCCTACATGGCCGAGAACCCTGCCTGCTTCGATCCTAAGAAGCCGGCCAAGGAGGGTATGCGTGAGATTACCGAGCTGGTTAAGATCCGCATGACCAACCTCAACTCTGTGGGCAAAGCGGAGTAACAGCAAGGGTACTCCGATCCCACCGGACGGCTTGGGCGGGTCCCCGTACTTAGTTTCCAAAACGTCCTCGCGCATGAAGGCCCCCGTTGCCTCGCTTCTACGAAGCGTTGGCGACGGGGGCCTTCGCGCTGCGGAATGATTTTGGAAACTAAGTACGGGGACCCGCCCAAGCCGTCCTGCTCGATTGCCCTTGTGGCGTTAGGGCGGAAATGGGTGGGGCGTTAGGGCTTCTTTGCTGATGGGGGATTAGTATGCCCGGGCTTGGTTGGGGAAGGTTTTGTCTAGGGATGCTTGGAGCTTTTCGAAGGATGCTCGCAGGTTGAGTTCCTGGTCGGTTGAGCGTTTGGTTTTTGTGGTGGGGGAGTCGAGGAGGCCGTTTCTCTGTGTCGGGGGGAAGGAGAAAAGGTTTGCATGATTTAGGGATGGCTGCTGTGCTGCGTCGTTGGAAGAATGCATGCTTATGCGGCCTCCTCGATGTCCACCAAAAGGTTGCGCATGGGGTGTGCTGCTAGGTCCCGTGCGCTGGCAGTATTATGCCGCGGCTGCTGCAAAGAAGCGCTAAAGAAAGGCTTAACCTGGTTTGGTTTTACGATGAAACTGCAGGTCAGAAGTATCGAGTAACACTCTTGAAAGGTTTTGAGCTTAAGGGCTTTCTAAGGTTTGTGGTGCGGATGTGGCTCGCCTGTGCGGGGCGTGTGGATGGCTCGTTCTTAGCGCTGCGGCTCTGCGGCGCGCACCTGCTCGATGACTTTTTCCATCGTGGCGTCGATGCGGTCTTTTTTGAGCTCGCATTCCCAGATGGTTATGGGTGTCCAGCCCATTTGGGTAAGCGCGGAGATGGCGGCTCGGTCGCGCTCGACGTTGCGACGGAACTTTGCCTCCCAAAATTCAACATTGCGCTTGGGCTGGCTCGGGTTGCACTTGGGGCAGCGATGCCAAAAGCAGCCGTTGACGAAGATGGCGATCTTGCGCCCGGGAAAGGCGATGTCGGGCTTTCCGGGCACCTTCCATTCCAGACGGTATCCCGTAAGGCCTGCGGCGCGCAGGCGCTGGCGAACGAGCAGCTCGGGTTTGGTGTTCGCACGCTTGTTGCCCTTCATGGATTTTTTGATGGCGGCGCGACGGCGCACGAGCTCACGCTCGTCGGCGGAGAGGTCCGAGGTGTCGATGCCGTCCAGCAGGCCGGGCTTGGGGCGCTTTTTGCTGCGGCGCTTAGGTGCGCGCTTGGGCTTGGCGACGGGGCGTTCGGTCGTGGTGGCCTCGGCGTCGTTGGCAGTGCTGTTGGCCTCAAGCCGATCTTCCTTCAGCTCAATCAGGGCATCAATAAGCCCCTTGTCGGCGGGCATCCATTCCACCGTGGCAAGCGAGGTGCGCGGAATCCAGCGGATATCGAGCTGGCGGTCGTGCTTCTGAGGCTCATCGGATTCATCGGCGAGCGAGCAGTAGTAGCACTCCATCGAGAGATGAAAATCGGGGTAGTCGTACTCAACGGTATAGAAATCACGCAGGTTGGTGACTTTGACCTGCAGCTCTTCCATGAGCTCGCGGCGTACGGCGTCCTCGGGCGTCTCGCCGCGCATGAGCTTGCCACCGGGGAACTCCCAAAGTCCCTGCATGTCGCCATAGCCGCGCTGCACGGCAAGCAGCTCGTCAGATCCTTCCTTGCGGATGATCCCAACGGCAACATGAACAGTCTTCAACAGGAGTCCTCTCTCAACATCAACACGTGGCAGGGTAGCTGCCCCTACCTTACACAACGGTAAGGCAAGCGTAAGCCATATCGATGGTAGCCGACTCGGCTTCTTGCGACTATAGATGCCGTAGACTAATTGCAAGAAAGGACTCGGTATGCAAACCACGCACATGGCGACCCCGGTACTGGAGGTCGCGCATCTCGAAAAGGTATACGGCGCGCTGGGCAACGTGACCCGCGCGCTCAACGACGTCAGCTTTACCGTCAACCGCGGCGAATTTGTTGGCATCATGGGCGCTTCGGGCTCGGGCAAGTCGACCCTGCTCAACTGCGTGTCGACCATCGATAGCGCCACGAGCGGCACCATTCGCATCAACGGGCAGGACGTGACGCGCATGAAGCAGGCCAAGCTTTCGCAGTTCCGCCGCGAGGAGCTCGGTTTTATCTTCCAGGACTCCAACCTGCTCGATACGCTCACGGCACGCGAGAACATCGCCCTGCCGCTCACCATCGCCCGCACAAACTCGGCAGAAATCTCGACCCGCGTGCAGGATGTGGCAGCGCGCCTGTCCATCAGTCAGGTGCTCGACAAGTATCCCTACCAGATGTCCGGCGGTCAGCAGCAGCGCGTTGCCGCGGCTCGCGCGCTCGTCACCGACCCCACCATGATTATGGCCGACGAGCCCACCGGCGCCCTCGATTCTAAAAGCGCTCGTCTGCTGCTCGAGAGCCTGGAGGCCCTCAATCGCCGCTTGCGCGCGACCGTGCTCATGGTCACGCACGACAGCTTTGCCGCCAGCTACACGAGCCGTGTGCTGTTCATTCGCGACGGCAAGATTTTCACCGAGCTGCGCCGCGGCGACACCGACCGCCGAGAGTTCTTCGACCGCATTATGGAGGTCGTTGCCATGATGGGCGGTGAGGGCTCCGATGCTCTGTAAACTCGCTTGGGGCAACGTCCGCCGCGCCGGCCGCGACTACCTCGTCTACCTTTTGACGCTCACCCTGGGCGTCACGGTCTTGTATGCTTTTAACACCATCTCGATGCAGGTCGACATCGCCGGCATCGATGAAAAGGGCTTGGCGCAGGTTATGGGCAGCATGCTCGGCAACCTGACGTACTTTTTGGCCGGTGTCATGGCCTTTTTGATGGTGTATGCCAATAACTTCATCATGAAACGCCGCAAGAAGGAGTTTGGCCTGTACCAGGTGCTCGGCATGGGGCGCGGGCGCGTCGCCACGATCATGGCGCTCGAGACCGTGATAGTATCGGTCGTGGCCTTTGTCGCCGGCATTGTGCTGGGTGTGGGACTCTCCCAGCTCATGACGTTCTTTACGGCCTCGCTCTTTAAGACGCAGATCGCCAATTTCCACTTCTTTTTCTCGGTGCATGCGTTCAACCTGACCCTTGCCTGCATGCTCGTAATGTTTGTGCTCACGTTGCTGCTGAACCTTCTCGCCGTGCGTCGCACCAAACTCATCGAGCTTATGGGTGCCGAGCGTCGCAACGAGAGCATCAAGACACGCAACCCCTGGATCGCGATTGCCATCTTTGCCGTGGGCGTGGTGCTGGTGGGCGTGGCCTATTACCGTCTGCTACGTGATGGGTTCCCGGTCACCGCGACGGACAGCAAGCTGCAAGAGGCCATGAACCAGTTTGGCATCACGACCGCTATGGTTACCGTGGGCACCTTTGCCCTGTTCTGGGGACTCTCGGGCATGCTCGTCAAGCTGCTGCAGAGCCTGCGCGGTGTGTATTGGCGCGGTCTCAACATGTTTACCGTGCGCCAGCTTGCGGCCAAGGTCAACACGGTGTGCTTTTCGATGGGCGTCATCGCGATGATCCTGTTTTTGGCCATCACCTCGGTGACGTGCGGCATGTCGATCGCCAACGTGATGAACGAGAATCTGGAGCGCTATACGCCGGCTGATATGTCGCAGACGTATATCTACTACACGCCCGATGATCTCGACCGTTACAAAGAGTATGCTGACCCGTCTGAGGCCGATCGTATGGTGCCGGCCGACGCAACGGTCGACTTGTACTCTGCGTGGCATGGTGAGCTTGCCGATCCGGACAATGATACGGAGAGTATTTATGGTAAGTCGGCGGACAACAGCGTCGAGACCGGCAAGAAGGTCAATATCGCCGATGTTGCCGGTGAGCATGTGCAGATCGATTCGTATCTGAATTATCCGCTTGGCGGCTCGGATCCTTCGGTGACTCCAGGTGAGATGTGCAAGACCATGGGCGAAAAGCTCCCCAAGGAGCTCGAGGGTAGCAACGCCGACACGACAGGCCTGTCTGTGACGCCGGCAAGTCAGTACAACAAATTGCGTCAGATGATGGGCAAGGAGCCGGTGAGCATTGGTCGCGACCAGTACTTGCTCACGTGTGATCTGGGCGGCGAGCTGGTCGACATGTACACCAAGTATATGGCTGGCGGCCATGCCCTTACCTTGGGCGGGCATACGCTCAAGCCCGCAACCGATAAGTCGGACGAAGATACGGCGGCCATCGCCAACTCGGCGATGGGCAGTAATCCGGGTACCGTCGTCGTTGCCGACGAGCTGTTGTCCCAACTTAATCTGCAACCGTATTCCAGCAGCCTGCTCGTTAACTACAAACAGGGGATGGATACGACCGAGGCAGACGAGAGCATTAAATACACTGCGCTCGACAATCTGCTCGTTGACGGCAAGGAGCCGGGGTCGTGGGGACTCTTCATCACACGCTCCGAGATGTACGTGCAAGCAGCGCAAATGAACGGTCTTATTAGCTACCTAGCCATCTACATCGGCTTTGTATTGGTCGTTGCATGCGCGGCGATTCTGTCGATCCAGCAGCTCTCCAATGTGGCCGACGGCAGCCGCAGCTATCGTGTGCTGGCGCAGATCGGCTGTGACGACCGCCAGATCCACCATTCGGTGATGGCGCAGCAAGCGGTGTTCTTCCTGTTCCCGCTGGCAGTGGGCCTGGCGCACTCCTTTGTGGCGCTCAAGGTGATTATCGACCTGGTGAGCACGTTCGGTCATATGAGCATCGGCGGCACCGTGGGCCTCACCTGCGCGATCTTCTTGGCATCCTACGGCGGCTACTTCTTGGTAACTTACCTCATGAGCACCGGCATAGTGCGAGCCGCCATCGCCACCCGCTACAGCGAGTAACAAGCGGGCAAAATCGTCGCAAAACCAGTGCGAACAACCGCTGCGAAGGGAGTCCAGCCCCCTTCGCGGCGTTTTTTTGCCTGACTGATGAGTCTCAAGACCAAGTGAGTAGACTTTTTTGGATCTGTCGAGCACATCGCGGGTGGCGCCCAATAAAACAGCAGGTCAGGGCTGTGGCGTTTTGGGGCGTGCTTGACCTCCTGCAAAAAGCCTACTCACTTGGTTTTTTCTGCTAGAAAACCGCCGCGAGGGAAAGCAGCTCCCTTGCGGCGGTTGGCGTTTGCCCAGATAAAACCTACCAAAATAAACCTGTCCCTTTTTGGCAGGTTAACGCTTCCAGAAGTGGAGGATCAGCGTGGTGCGGTTTTGCTGCTCGGTTTTGACCAGGATGTTGTGGATGTGGGTTTTGACGGTGCCCACGGCAAGGAATAGCTCGTCAGCGATCTCTTGGTTCGATTTGCCCAGTACGACCAGACGCATAACTTCGGTCTCACGGTTGGAGAGCTTGTAGGCGTTGCGATAGAAGGGCATCTGCTCTTCTATGTGCCGATCAAGATCGCTGACGTTCTTTTCCTCGGGCGCCTCCTGCATGCGGATTGAAAGCACGTGGCAGGAGTAGATGATCAGCAGAATCGCAAAGTAGCACGCAAAGACGTTTTCGCTAAAGTTGCGCTCGGACAGATATAGCTGCAGCCAAGAGGGCGCCAGACTCATGGGGACGACAAGGATGTTGTAGAAATCCTCGGCAACGATGCAACCGACCAGAATAGCGCCGATAATCAGGTGTTTTCGTTGGTTGTTAACGCGTGTCTTCAGCTCAACCTTTGTACTCTTATGAGCCGTCCAAAAGATATACAGTCCCATAAAGACAAGGAATACCTGACGCATCGTGTAGTAGAGCCACTGATGCATGGGGTCGGAGGGGACAGCGACGATAATCAGCGACTCGCACAGCAAAAACGTTAAAACGGGGATGGCGAACAACTTCTTAGAATGCTTATCAAGTAAGTCCATGGCAATGGCCCAAATAAAAGCCTGTGAAGCGGTCGCCACAAGGGTCCGCATTACAGGCATGGTAATTGAGTAATATTCATTGGCCGGAAAACTTCGGTTTTGCAACGTGTATTCAAAAAAGAAGATCTCGGTCATCTCGATGGCATAGCAAATAAAAACGCCGCTGCCATAGATAAAGAACTGTCGACGAGACGAGGCGTAGGCGGCAAGCGAAAGCACTGCCGTCACAATACAGATTACGAGTATCGCTAGGGTATAGAAGAACATGAGTGTGTCCATATGTCACCGTCCTGTCTCATTTGATCTCTTATGGAGCCCGCTATATCCCCCCGGTATACATGCCTCCGCCGGTCGTTCCATTGCGGATTAAACACCGAGATACAGCATAGCCGTATACCGTTCGCGGTTCCAGACGGTAAACCCCCTACAAGCCAGCTGCCTGCGGGTTTATATTGGTTTAGAGGGGATGTAACTCCGTGAACGGTCTTTAATCCCGAATAAACTAGGTGAAAATTGCATACGGGTGAATGATGGTCTTGTCAACACGAGGCGTGATGTTCGAGCGCCTCATAGTAATAGTCGGCAAGACCGGCGGAAAGGAAATCGACATGGCACTGCCTAAGGATTTCATCGACACCAACGACTTCACCAAAGAGCAGATCATGGCTATCGAGGATCTTGGCCTGGCAATGAAGAAGGCCATCAAGGTTGACGGTTATTATCCGCACCTGCTCCGCAACAAGAGCCTTGGCATGATCTTCCAGCAGGTCTCCACCCGCACCCGTCTTTCCTTCGAGACCGCTATGACCGACCTCGGCGGTCATGCTCAGTTCTATGGCCCTGGCACCATCCAGCTCGGCGGTCACGAGTCCTTGGGCGACACCGCTCGCGTTATGGGCTCGCTGCTCGACATCATGATGGCTCGCGTTGACCGTCACAAGGACGTCGTCGGTCTCGCCGAGGGCTCCGCTGTGCCCGTCATCAACGGCATGTCCGAGTTCAACCATCCCACGCAGGAGATGGGCGACCTCATGACCATGCTCGAGAACCTCCCCGAGGGCAAGAAGATCGAGGACTGCACCCTGGCCTTCATCGGCGACGCCACCCAGGTCTGCGTCTCCCTCATGTTCATCGCCTCCAAGGTCGGCATGAAGTTTGTCCAGTTTGGACCTAAGGGCCACCAGATCCCCGACGGCGGCCTGCACGTCGGCACCGTCGAGGAACGCGCCGAGTTCGGTAAGCAGATGATGGCCATCGCCGAGGAGAACTGCAAGGTCTCCGGCGGCTCGGTCGTCATCTCCGACGACATCGAGTGCATCAAGGGCGCCGACTTCATCTACACCGACGTGTGGTATGGCCTGTACGACGAGGAGGTCTCGGGCGAGAACTACATGGACGTGTTCTATCCCAAGTATCAGGTCACCATGGACATGATGAACTTCGCCGGCCCCAACTCAAAGTTCATGCACTGCCTGCCGGCCACCCGCAACGAGGAGGTCGTCGACGAGGTCATGGACGATCCCGAGCGCTCCCTGTGCTGGGTCGAGGCTGAGAACCGCAAGCACTCCATCCGCGCTCTCCTTGCCGCTCTGGGCAAGCGCACCCCGCTCAACGACGAGGGTGTCGAGTACTCCGCCAAGGCCGAGCTCCACGCCGCTCTCGAGGCTCTCGAGCAGCTCTAAGCCTCAAGGCTGCTAAACGCACGTTTGCGGGCGGCGGATGCTCGTCTCCTGTCGCCCACTCACCGAGGCCCAAGCAATTGCCTTAGTCCTTGGAGTCTCGGATCTGTCCAAGACTGAGCGAAGGAGCTCATCATGAGCGACGGAAAGAAAAAGCTTTCCTTCTTGACGGTCATTTCGACCATCATCTGCGTCGTCTTCGTTTGCGAGGCCGCCGCACCTGCTGCCGCCATTGGCAACCAGCAGTTCTTCTGGTGGATCTTCCTGATCCTGACCTTCCTGCTCCCTTACGGCATGGTTGTCGCCGAGCTCGGCACCACCTATGACGGCGAGGGCGGCATTTACGACTGGGTACGCGATGGCCTGGGTGACAAGTGGGGCGCCCGCATTTCGTATTACTACTGGGTCAACTACCCCCTGTGGATCGCCTCGCTGGCCACTATGTTCCCCGACATCCTGGGCATGGTCTTTGGCGTCGAGTTCAACCTAATCGCCAAGATGGGTATCGAACTTGCCTTTGTGTGGATCGTGTATCTCATGGGCCGCTCCAAGGCGGCCGACTCCGAGTGGGTCCTCAACGGAGGCGCTATCATCAAGGTCGCGGTTGCCGTTATCGTCGGCGCCCTGGGCATCTGGTATGCCATGGAGAACGGTTTTGCGAACGACATGTCCGCTGCCACCTTCCTGCCCGAGCTCACCAACACCAACGCCCTCGGCTACCTGTCCATCATCATCTTCAACTTCATGGGCTTCGAGGTCATCTGCACCATGACCGACGACATGGCCGATCCCGCTCGCGATATTCCCAAGGCCATCATCGTCGGCGGCGTGGCTATCGCCGTCATCTACCTGTTCGCCGGCTTCGGCATCGGCGCCGCCGTGCCGGCCGACTCCATCGACCCCGACTACGGCATGATCGTCGCAGTCCAGACCATGGTGGGCGACTCTATGATCTTCAAGGTCATCTGCATCGCCTTCCTGATCACCCTGTTCGCCAACATGGCCGCCTGGTCCTTCGGCGTCAACTCCGTCGCCCACTACGCCGCCGAGCACGGCAACATGCCCAAAGTCTTCGCCTCGATGATCTCGGATGACGACATGCCCAACGGCGCCAACCTGGTCAACGCCGTCGTTGCCTCCCTGGTGCTGTGCCTGCAGCTCGTTCCCATCGACGCCATCTCCAACGGCGTCTTCTGGATGCTCTTCGGCACCTCCGTCGTCTTCCTGCTGCTCACCTACATCCCGATGTTCCCGGCGTTCCTCAACCTTCGCAAGAACGACCCCGACCGCGAGCGCATATTCACGTTCCCGTTTAAGGGCGCCATGATGAAGGTCATGCTGGCCATTCCCTGCATCGAGCTGGTCCTGGCCATCGTTGCAACGCTGATCCCGTTCTCCGCCGCCGAAATTGGCGACAAGGTCCCGATGATCGTCATCTTCATCGTGCTCGTGCTCATCGGCGAGGTCGTCCGCGTCGTCTCCGCTAGGGACCGCGAGACCGAGTACAAGGGCCTCACTCCCGAGCTGGCAGCTCAGCGTCTCGCTGAGGAGGCCGCCGAGGCCGAGGAGAACTAGAGCACCCGGTTCTGGGGCTCCAACCCTCCTCGCGTACCAACGTGCGCTTCGTCGGGCTTGTCGCTCCCGACTTCGGGCACTCTAGCCTCTTCGGAGGCGTGCCAAAGCGACAGGTTTGCTAACCATTCCCCGGGGTGGGTGTGAGCGATAGCTCCGGTAGCCACCGCCCACCCCAATCTCTCTTCCGTATCCTTCGTGCGTTTTGTCTCCACGCACTTGGTTACGTCGTCGCTTGCCGGTGCGACTCCGTGAAAACCGGCGCCGGGCGCCCCGACCTTTGCCGGGGAACGGGCGCCTATCATTTCTTGGTTTTAGGCTGCGGGTAACCCGCCCGCAGCAAGCGATCGTTCGATTTGGAGGAAATCTTATGCGTACGATCACCGAGTCCGAGTCCACCCCCAAGGCCGATGGCTTCTTTATGCCCGCCGAGTTCGCCCCGCAGGATCGCGTGTGGATGGGCTGGCCCCACCGCACCGACACCTGGGCCCACGGCGCCAAGCCGGCTCAGAAGCAGTATGCCGCCATCGCTCGCGCCATCGCCGAGTTCACCCCGGTCACCATGTGTGCCAACCAGGTCGACTACGCCAACTGCAAGGCCGTCTTTGAGAACGACGAGAACGTCACCGTTATCGAGATGACCACCGACGACGCTTGGTTCCGCGACACCGCCGCCACCTACGTCATCAACGGCAAGGGCGAGAAGCGCGCCAACCACTGGCACTTCAACGCCTACGGCGGCCTCGTCGACGGCCTGTACTTCCCGTGGGACAAGGACGAGCAGATCGCCCTCAAGATGGCTGAGCTCTCCGGCTGCCGCCGCTATCGTCCCGATGACATGATCCTCGAGGGCGGCTCCATCACCGTCGACGGCGAGGGCACCCTTGTCGTGACCGACCAGTGCCTGCTTTCCCCGGGCCGCACCTGCTCTGCGGTGCTCGAGGAGGAAGAGGATCCCGAGTCCATCTGGCCCAAGTACCACAAGAAGTTTGAGCCCTGGAGCGAGGAGCTTCGCGCCTACATGGACGAGCACCTCAAGGATTACCTGGGTGTCGAGAAGGTCATCTGGGTCAAGGAGGGCATCGACCCCGAGGAGACCAACGGCCACATCGACGACGTCGCCACGTTCATCGCCCCGGGCGTCATGGCCTGCATCTGGACCGACGATCCCGAGTATCCGTTCTACGAGCAGTGCCACGCCGCCTACGAGACCCTCTCCAACGCCGTTGACGCCAAGGGCCGCAAGATGAAGGTCTACAAGCTCTGCATGCCCGTGAACCCGCTGTTCATGGACCAAGCCTCCTGCGACACCATCGACGCCGACGAGAACGCCGAGCCGCGCGTCCCCGACGAGCCGCTGATCGCCTCTTACATGAACTACCTGGTCACCAACCACGGCGTTATCGTCCCGCAGTACGGCGACGAGAACGACCAGCTGGCCGTCGACACGCTCCAGAAGATCTACGACGAGGTCTGGGGCGAGGGCGTCTACAAGTGCGTCGGCGTTCAGTCCGAGCAGGTCGTCTTCGGCGGCGGCAACATCCACTGCATTACCCAGCAGGAGCCGTCCGCTTAATCGTCTGGCTTTCCGCGGCACGGCACCTTCCCGTTCATTCGTCGCTTGCGTACCAAAGTACGCGGCGCTCCTCTTTCACGGGAATCTGCCGCACCTCAGAAACCCAGCCTGTCAAGCGGACAGGGGCTACCTGATTGGTCGGCTGGGTTTTTCTTTGGGCACTCCGTTGCCTCCACATCGGAGTGCCCTTTTCTTTGATTGAGTACGCGTCTGGCCTGGGATTTTTTGCGGGTTAGGCCAATTGTTCGCTTGAATATCTCAGGTCAGACGCGTACCCAATTGTCGAAAGTTTCCGGTCGCAAACGCGGCCGTTTTGATCGGAGTATCTATGTACCAGCGTATCGTCATCTACACGCGCCTGTTCCGCGAGCGCTGGTCCAACAATTGCATCCTCTCTTCTCTTTGGGATGGCACCTGCACCGGTGACGCGGCCTGCAACCCTACCTTGGGCTGCGCCTTCGGTACAGATGCCATCCTTTTTGCTGTAGGGGGAGCGTGCCATGGTAGGTAAAAAGTTCTCCCTGTTCGAGGTCATCCTCTCGGTTATCTGCGTTGTCTTTACCATCGAGGCGGCTGCTCCGGCATCTGCCATGGGTAACGTGCAGTTCTTCTGGTGGATCTTCCTCATCATTACGTTTTTGCTTCCCTATGGTCTGGTGGTGGCCGAGCTCGGTACGGCGTTCGATTCCGAGGGCGGCCTGTACGACTGGGTGCGCCTGGGCTTGGGCGACCGTTGGGGCGCCCGCTGCTCCTGGTGCTATTGGGTCAACTTTCCGCTGTGGGTGGCAAGCATCGCTTGCATGTTTCCCAGTGTCATCAATGCGGTATGGGGCATCGAATTTTCGCTCGGGGTCCGAATTGCCATCGAGCTTGCCTTTGTGTGGGGCGTCACAGTCATGGCGATGCACCCGGTGGCCGAGGCCGATTGGGTCATGGACGGCGGCGCCGTCATCAAGGTGCTCATTACCGCCGTGGTGGGAATCGTCGGCATCTGGTTTGCCCGCAATAACGGCTTTGCCAACGATATGTCGTTTAAGAGCTTTGTCCCCGATCTGGGAGACACTAACTCACTGACGTATCTTTCGATCATCCTATTCAACTTTATGGGCTTTGAGGTAGTCGCGACCTTTGCCAGCACGATGAAGAACCCGTCGCGCGATATCCCCAAGGCGGTTATCGCTGGTGGCGTTGCCATTGCGGCGATCTACATTATCTGCGGCATCGGCATTGGAGCCGCGGTTCCCACCGAGCAGCTTTCGCTCGATTCGGGCATTGTGGACGCGGTCGCCGCCATGTTGGGGCGCAGCCATCCGCTGACGATGGTCGTGGGCGTGGCCTTTTTGGTGACGCTGTTCGCCAACATGATCTGCTGGAGCTTTGGCGTTAACAACGTGGCGAGCTATGCCGCGCGTCATGGCAATATGCCGCGTCCCTTTGCGCTGGTGTCCAAGAAGACCGGCATGCCAGACGGCTCGGCGCTCATTAACGGTTGTTTCGCGAGCTTGGTGCTGCTGCTCCAGATTCCGCTGGGCGAGGGCTCCGACGTCTTTTGGGTCTTCTTCTCGATGAACGTCGTTTTTCTGCTCATGAGCTATATCCCGATGTTCCCGGCGTTTTGGCGCCTGCGCAAATACGACGATCGCCCGCGCGTGTTCCGCGCGCCCTTCGAGCGCAAGGTGCTTGCGGTGGCGCTCGCGATTCCCGTGGTGGAGCTTGTGCTTTCGATTGTCGCTACGATCGTGCCACTTAATAGCTCGCCCGCCGAGATGGCAAAACTACCCATCCTTGTTGGCGTGGTGACCGGTGTGTTGCTGGGCGAGGTCTCGCGCATGATATCGCGCCTCGGCCGCAGTGTCGATAATCCCGGCGTTGGCGCAAGGGGGTCAGGTTACGTTGCGCCAAAGCAGTAACGCCGCGACCTGCGCGGTGTCTGCTGCAGTTTGGATTATTGTTCGCGGTGTTTGGAATCGGAATCAAGCTTGGGCGCAAAGAAGGGGACGTGGCCCAGGTAGGGACGACTGTCCGAACGTGCCTTAGCGGCACAGGGGACATCGTCGTAGGTAAGCGAGTCGCTCAGGCGGACGATGATCCTGGCGGCGGGAGCGACGATTTTTTTGAGTGGCTCAATCGGTGCCATGACATCTCCTCTCCTGCATGCGCCCCGTATTTTGGTGCAAATGTGCTAGCCGCAAGTCTAGCATCCCGCTGCATAGCGCTCCAGAACCACCACAGAGGGGACAGGCACCTTTGTGGTGGTTCCGGTCCTTATTGGCGGGCTAATCCTGCGTGTTGCCGCCGTACATGTAGACGATAAAGCCGTCGCCGGTATCTTGGCTGTGGTCCTCGAGGATGCGCTTCATGTTGAGGTGCTCGTAGAACTGCCAATCGGAGTTGCAGTCGCTCATCAGGAAAAACTTGGTGCAGCCGGCTTTGGCGAGCTCGGCGCGTGCAAGGTCAATAAGCGCGCGGCCGAGGCCCTTGCCCTGCCACTCGGGCACGATGATGATCAGGTTGAGCTGGCCCTGGGCATACTCGTTGCCCGTGGCGGCAAAGCGGTCGGCTGTGGCCTTCTCGCGGCTGTCGCCAAAGAGTGAACCCTCGAGCTTGGCGTCGGCGGTTTTTGACATTTCGGTTGCCTGGGCGAATAGCTCGTCGTAGCAAGGCTTCCACGTCGGGTTTTTGCGTGGTTTGCCGTCTTCGAAGATGCCGATGCAGCAAGCAGCGATGATGCGGCCTTCAGCTTCGGCAACGAGCGCGATAGGGGAGCGCTGCAGCTGCATGGCAATGTTGAAACGCGCACAGAAATCGGCGGCTTCGATGTCGCCGCGGTTGCGCAGCGTGTTGCACCACAGCTGGTTGTAGATGGCGGCGATACCATCCAGGTCATCGAGCGTGGCGGCGCGCAGAGTTACGTTGTCAAGGCCCATGGAGGCTCCTTCCAAGTTGGGTCAGGCCATCTATGAGTGTGGCATGGCCGCAGGGCCGCCGCATCAACCATTCGGCAGACGAGCCTCGAATCCTCGGGGGCGGAGGGCTCCAGGAGGGAATGAGAGTGGATTATCGGACGCCCGCTCGACGAGCGTGGATAATCTCCCACTTTCGCCCGAAAAGCAAGCCAAAAACGGGAGATTATCCACTCTCATTCTGGGTAGTCGTTTAAGAACGTCCCCAACGACTAGCCACTCGCTACAGTGAGCAACTCGTTCAGCTCGGAATTATCGTAGGTTGAGCATAGGTCAGCGAAAACGCCCCTAAGCGAGCAAGGTGACGTGAAAGAGGAGGGAAGCGTACTTCGGTACGCGACCGACGATTGAACGTCAGATTGCCGCTTAGGGGCGTTTGCAGCGTCGACTGGTTACGCGGTTTGGTAAAACCGCGTAACTAAATACGTTCCGCGATCTCGTGGATGAGGTAGTCGGTCTTTTCCCAGCCCAGACACGGATCGGTGATCGACTTGCCAAAGACGCCGCCGTCGACCGGCTGGTTGCCGTCCTCCAGGTAGGACTCGATCATAAAGCCCTTGACCAGCTTGGAGATGGACTCGTTGCGGCGGCAGCTGTCGAGCACTTCCTTGCAAATGCGATACTGCTCCAGTGGACGCTTGCCCGAGTTGTCGTGGTTGCAGTCGATGACCGCTGCCGGATTGGCATAGCCGGCATGCTCGGTATAGCGTTCGGCCAGGCGTTCCAGGTGTTCGTAGTGGTAGTTGGGGTAGGTGCGCCCATCGAGACCGATGTAGCCACGCATAACGGCGTGTGCGAGCGGGTTGCCGTCGCACTCGACCTCCCAGTTGCGGAAGATGAAGCTCTGGTGCGCCTGCGCGGCGTAAATGGAGTTGAGCATAACGGTGGTAGAGCCGGCAGTGGGATTCTTCATGCCGACGGGTACCGAAATGCCGCTCGACACCAGGCGATGCTCCTGGTTCTCGACCGAGCGTGCGCCCACGGCAACATAGCTCAGCAGGTCGACGAGGTATTGGTAGTTGGACGGGTAGAGCATCTCATCGGCGGTAAAGAAGCCGGTCTCCTCGATGACGCGCAGGTGCATATGGCGGATGGCCTTGACGCCCTCGAGCAGGTCGTCGGGAGCCTCGGGGTTGGGGTTGTGCAGAAGACCCTTGTAGCCGGTGCCCTTGGTGCGCGGCTTATTGGTGTAGACGCGCGGAATGATGATGAGCTTGTCCTTGACCTCCTCGGCGGTCTTGGCTAGTCGGTTCATGTACTCAAGCACTGAATCCTCGCGGTCGGCAGAGCACGGGCCGATGATGAGCACCTTGCGCGCGTCCTCGCCGGTAAAGACCTTGGCGACCTCGGCGTCGAATGCCTGCTTTTTGGCGGTAAGCTCGGCGGAAAGCGGCATTTCCTCGCGGATCTCCATGGGGATCGGCAGCCTGCGTTTGAATTCCATGGCCATAGGGGTCTCCTCAATCTATAGAAAGAGCAATAAGCGTATTGTCGAATGCTCGGCATTATCCGCTGTCGCACGCTAAAGTGCAAGTCCTTGCCACCCCGAAACCTACCAAAAAGGGACGGGTATATTTTGGCAGGTTTTATCTGGGCAAACGTCAGCTGGCCCTGGAATGGAATGATGCCACGTGGCTTGGAAGAGGTCGTCGATTGAGTTCCAGAGGAGGCGGTTTGAGGTCCGCAGAACAAAAAACGGGGGCGCAGGTTGTCCTGCGCCCCCGTTCTCGGGCGTTATTCGCTCCTTGCGGCCGAATCTACGCCGCTTCGTCGAACTGCGAGTTGTACAGATCGGCGTAGAAGCCACCCTGGGCGAGCAGCTCGTCGTGCGTGCCCTTTTCGACGATGTCGCCGTCGCGAATTACCAAGATCACGTCGGCGTTGCGGATCGTGGACAGGCGGTGCGCGATGACAAAGCTGGTACGGCCCTGCATCAGCGCATCCATGGCGCGCTGGATGAGCTCCTCGGTGCGGGTATCGACGTTGGATGTCGCCTCGTCCAGAATGAGCGCCGGGCGGTCGGCCAAAATGGCACGGGCAATGGTCACGAGCTGGCGCTGACCCTGCGACAGGTTAGTGCCCTCCTCGTTGATCATAAAGTCGTAACCGCCGGCGAGCGTATGGATAAAGTGGTCGCAGCGTGCGGCGCGTGCTGCGGCTTCGACCTCGGCATCGCTCGCGTCGGGGCGTCCGTAACGGATGTTCTCGCGGATCGTGCCGTTAAACAGCCAGGTATCCTGCAGCACCATGGCAAACTCGCCGCGCAGTGCCGCGCGATCCCAGTCGCGCACGTCGATGCCCTCGACGCGCAGCGAACCGCCGTCCACGTCGTAAAAGCGCTGCAGCAGCTTGACGAGCGTGGTCTTGCCGGCGCCGGTGGGGCCGACGATGGCGATGGTTTGGCCGGGCTGTGCCTCGCAGCTAAAGTCGTGGATGATGGTCTTGTCGGGCGTGTAGCCAAACTTGACATGGTCAAACTCCACGTGGCCGGGGCGCTTCTCGGGAATCTGCGCGTCGGCCTTCTGCTCCTCCTCGGGCGCGGCCAGGAACTCAAACACGCGCTCGGTGGCGGCGGCCATCGACTGCATCGTGTTGCTCACGTTGCCCAGCTGCTGCACGGGTTGCGTAAAGTTGCGAACATACTGGATAAAGCTCTGGATGTCGCCGGGCGTGGCATTGCCGGTCAGCGCGAGCTGCGCGCCCACTACGACAACGCCCACGTAACCCATGTTGCCCACCAGGCTCATAAGCGGCATCATCAGGCCCGACAGGAACTGCGAGCGCCAGCCACTAATAAAGAGGCGGTCGTTTTGGCGGTCGAACTCCTCGATCGAAGCCTCGGCGCGGTCGAACACCTGAATGACGTTCTGGCCGGCAAAATCCTCCTCGATAATGCCGTTGACGGTGCCCAGGACCTGCTGCTGCTCGCGGAAGTACGGCTGCGAGAAGTGAATCATCACCGTTAAGATAATCGCGGCGGCCGGCAGCGTGAGCACGGTGACGCCGGTGAGCGGCAGGCTGATCGACAGCATCATGACGAGCACGCCGATAATCTGCGTGACGGACGTAATAAGCTGCGTCACGCTCTGGTTGAGCGACTGGCCGAGTGTATCGACGTCGTTGGTGATGCGGCTGAGCACATCGCCCTTGCTGTGACCATTGAAGTAGCTCATCGGCACGACGGCAATCTTGGCTGCGATCTCCTTGCGCATGCGGTAGCAGATCTTTTGCGTGACACCGGTCATGAGCCAGCCCTGGACCAGGCTGCAGACAGAGCTCGCCAGATACAGGCAGAGCAAAAAGCCGAGCGTCTTGGCGATCCAGCCAAAGTCAACGTCGCCGGTGCCGTTGACCTTGGCGACCAGGCCTTCGAACAGCTTGGTCGTAACCTGGCCGAGCACCTTGGGTCCCACAATGTTAAAGATGACCGAGCACACGGCAAAGGCGACGGCGGCAAACACGGCAATCTTGTGCTGGCCGATATAGCCGAGCAGCTGCCTCATGGTGCCCTTAAAGTCCTTGGCCTTTTCGCCGCGACGCATGCCGCCCATGCGGCCCATGGGACCACGCTGGCGGGTGGGCTTGGGAATCTGAGTCTTGGTCTCGTCTGCCATTAGCGCTCGCCTCCTTCCATGACGGCTGCAATTTCTTCTTGGGTAAGCCCCAGCTCCTCGGCGGAAAGCTGTGACTGTGCGATCTCCAGGTACGCCGGGCAGCTGCGCAGCAGCTCCTCGTGCGTGCCGGTGCCCACTACGTGGCCGTCGTCGAGCACGATGATCTGGTCGGCGTGCATGATGGTCGCGATGCGCTGGGCCACGACCACGAGCGCGGCGTCGGTGACGTTTTTGGCCAGCTCTTCGCGCAGGCGCGCGTCGGTCTTGTAGTCGAGGGCGCTAAACGAATCATCGAACACCACGACCTCGGGCTTCTTGGCCAAGGCGCGGGCGATGGCCAGGCGCTGACGCTGACCGCCCGAGACATTGGAGCCGCCCTGGCTAATGGGGGAGTCGTACCCGTCCTCGCGCTCGGCGATAAAGTCCTCCGCCTGGGCGACGCGTGCTGCCTGGCGCATGTCATCATCGCTCACCATGTCGCCGGCAAACTTGAGGTTGCTCTCGACGGTGCCCGAGAACAGACGCCCCTGCTGCGGGATGTAACCAATGCGGCGGCGCAGCTCGGAAAGGGTCATGTCGCGCACATCGATGCCGTCGAGTGAAATGCTGCCGCCCGTGACGTCGTACAGGCGTGGGATGAGCTGCACGAGCGTAGACTTGCCCGAACCCGTGGAGCCAATGATGCCGAGCATCTGGCCGGCATGCGTGGTGAAGTTCACGCCGCTGATGACGTCGGCGCGGGCATCGGGATACTGGAAGCTCACGTCGCGGAAGGTGAGCTCGCCGCGCGGCGCGCTGGCCGCGGGCAGTTTGGGCGAGACGGGGTCGTTGATGCTCGTGGGGCAGGTGATGACCTCTTCCACGCGCTCGGCTGCGACCTCGGCGCGGGGCAGGATGACCGAAACCATGGTGAGGATCATAAACGCCATGACGATTTGCATGGTGTAGGAGATGAACGCCATCATGTTGCCGACCTGCATCACGCCGTTGGACACGCCCTGCGCGCCAAACCAGACGATAAGCACGGTGATGCAGTTCATGACGAGCATCATGAGCGGCATCATAAAGCTCATGGCGCGGTTGGTGTAGAGCTGCGTGGTCATCAGGTCGAGCGAAGCCTTGTTAAAACGCTCGAGCTCATGCTCCTCGCGGTTGAACGAGCGGATAGGCATAAGGCCGTCGAGCAGCTCGCGGGCGGTAAGGTTCACGCGGTCCACAAAGCTCTGCATCTTTTTGAACTTGGGCATGGTGAGGCCCATGAGCACGCCGACAACGGCCGAAACCGCGATGATGGCCACGGCGATGGTCCACTCCAGGCCGGTGTGGTTAGCCAGGACACGCATGACAGCGACGATGCCCATGACGGGGGCCATCAGGCACATGCGGATAAACAGGGTTGCGGCCATCTGGATCTGCTGAATGTCGTTGGTGCAGCGGGTGATGAGCGAGGCCTGGCTAAACTTGCCCACCTCGGCCGGCGAGAAGTGCATAACCTTGTCGAAGGTCTCGCGGCGCAGGTCGCGGGCGATGGAGCAGGCGGTGCGCGAAGCCACGGCACCGGTCAGGATGGTGGCGACGAGCGACACCAGGCACAGGCCAAACATCGTGGTCGCCATGCGGCTCAGGTAAGCGTTCTGCACGTCGGCGGGGTCGATGCCCTGTGCCTTGTACTCTTCTTGTACGTAGGTCACGGCGCGCTGGGTCACGATGGAGCCCGACATGGAGCCCATTTTGTCTGCCATATCGTTGGCGCCCTCGACGAGCTTGCCCTGGTCGATTAGGCCGCCTTCAACGCCCAGGCGCAGGCTCTTCATGGTGATCTTGCCGCCGTCGGCGTCGATCTGCTTTTGCATGCTCTGCGCGGCTGCGGCCTTCTGCTGCATCTCGGCGAGTTGCTCGGGCGTCATGGCAGCCATCTGCTCGGGGGTGGGCATGTCCTGGGCAGCGTTGTTGTCTTTCTCGCTGGACGAGCCCATCATGTCGCCCATGGAGTTGGCGTCAATGCCCTGGTCGAGCGAAAGGACGACAGTCTCGGGCAGGCTCATAATGTCGGCAATCTTGCCTCCATCGGCACGCTCTTCCTCGGTGCCCTTGTACGTTCGAATGCCGTTTTTGTCAGCCTTGCTAAACACGGCCTCCACAGCCTTGGCGTCCTTGGCGCTCATAAAGAGTTCGAGGTCGTCGAGCGATTCGGCGCGAATGGTGTCGGGCACGGGCGAGGCGATGCCGCCTTGCTGCACACCCACGTCGACGATGTCGCTCATATAGGTAGGCAGCGCCAGATCGGCGTTGCAGCTGATTACGATAAGCACGATAGCTGCGAACAGTGCCAGGACATGCTTTTTAAAGAGCTTGAGAATCCTCACTCGGCATCTCTCCTTTCTTGATTGCGGTCGATAATTTCGTTGGCACGTCTAAGAAGACGCACCATCTCTTGGGTATCTGTTTCGCCGAGCTGCTCGAGGAAAGCCGCGGTGCGGTCCTCGAATTCCCGGCGTTTGATTTCGAGATCCTGGAATCCCTTGTCGGTCACTATGACGTGTACGCGACGACGGTCGGTCTTTGAGTGCTCGCGCTCGACCCAGCCCTTGGCTTCGAGAGCGCGTAGGATATTGGCGATGCGGGCACTCGAGACCCAGGCGCGATCAGCGAGTTCGCTCGGCGTGAGCGAACCGCCGGCGAGTATGAGGGCGCGCATGACAGCCATTTCGCCGCCGAGAGCTTTGTCCGCAAAGCGCGAAATGCGCTGATGCATGCTGCCGAACTCGGTAAGGAGCTGACGTCCAAGTTCACGGAAATCGGTATCTTCCACCGAAAACCCCTAACACTAGAAACTATTTTCGGTGAAAGATGATACCCCCGCACGCGCACCCTATACGGTAGATTTTGGGACATGCCTAGAAAACAACCTTTAGGCGACCTCCGTACACCGTCGGTATCAGCAAAGTTAGGGGTAGATCTCTGAGCACGTCCTAAAGCCCACTCAGAGGCACTTTACCCTGCTAAAGCTGGCATAACAGCTAGAGCGAACGTCGTACAAAGGCAAGGAAAAATAACATACAAATCGGTGAACGGTAGTTGTTCGCGCTCGCATTTCCTGCGGGTTTGTAAAAAACGCCTTTATGATATAAAAAAAGAAACATATAACAGCCCAGATGGAGAGGGTCGCTATGTTATCCTTCTCAGACGGGTGAAATCTTGGGTTTTGGGTTGTAGTTCCAAGGTGGACAAACGTTTTTCCCTGCACCGACGTGTGGTGAAGAACGGAAGAAGCCGGTAGTGCAAGCCGAACATTCAAGAATTCAATAAGCAGCGGTGTGAGAGAGCGCCGCATTACACGTAACTAGGAGCGTGGTTACACAATGCAGGAGGCATGGGAAGGCTTCAAGGAAGGCATCTGGACGGGAGAAGTTGACGTCCGAGACTTCATCCAGAAGAACTACACCCCCTACGAGGGCGACGAGTCGTTCCTCGTCGGTCCGACCGAGCGTACCAAGGAGCTGTGGGGCGAGGTTCTCGACCTGCTGCTTAAGGAGCGCGAGCAGGGTGGTGTCCTCGATATGGACACCAAGATCGTCACGGGTATCGTGAGCCACCCCGCTGGCTACATCGATAACGCCCACCGCGAGAAGGAGACCATCGTCGGTCTCCAGACTGACAAGCCGCTCAAGCGCGCGCTGCACGTTAACGGTGGTATCCGCATCGCTTGTCAGGCTGCCAGCCAGCACGGCTATAAGGTCGACGAGAACGTTGTCGAGCGCTACACCTTCGAGCGTAAGACCCACAACGCTGGCGTCTTCGATGTTTACACTCCCGAGATGCGTGCTTGCCGCTCGGCTCACATCATCACCGGTCTGCCCGATGGCTATGGCCGCGGCCGCATCATCGGCGACTACCGTCGTGTTGCCCTGTACGGCGTCGACTACCTGATCAAGGACAAGGAGGCCCAGAAGGCTTCCACCCCGACGGTCATGACCGCCGACAACATCCGCGATCGTGAGGAGCTGCAGGAGCAGATCCGCGCCCTCGGCGAGCTCAAGATGATGGCCGAGACCTATGGTTTCGACATTTCCAACCCTGCTACCAACACGCAGGAGGCCATCCAGTGGATGTACTTCGCCTACCTTGCTGCCGTCAAGGAGCAGAACGGCGCTGCCATGTCCATCGGCCGTACCTCTACGTTCATCGACATCTACGCTGAGCGCGACCTTGCCAACGGTACCTTCACCGAGGAGCAGATCCAGGAGTTCGTGGATCACTTCATCATGAAGCTTCGCATGGTCAAGTTTGCCCGTACCCCTGAGTACCAGGCCCTGTTCACCGGCGACCCGCAGTGGGTCACCGAGTCCATCGGCGGCATGGGTGTCGACGGCCGTACGCTCGTTACCAAGATGAGCTACCGCTACCTGCACACGCTCGAGAACATGGGCACCAGCCCCGAGCCCAACATGACCGTTCTGTGGTCGACCCGTCTGCCCGAGAACTTCAAGAAGTTCTGCGCCAAGACTTCTGTCGCCAGCTCCTCGATCCAGTACGAGAACGACGACCTCATGCGCGTCTATCATGGCGACGACTACGGCATCGCCTGCTGCGTGTCCTCCATGCGCATCGGCAAGGAGATGCAGTTCTTCGGCGCTCGCGCCAACCTGGCCAAGTGCCTGCTGTACGCACTCAACGGCGGTGTTGACGAGGTCTCCAAGAAGCAGGTCGGCCCCAAGTATCGCGCCGTCGAGGGCGATACGCTCGATTACGACGACGTTGTGGCCAAGTACAACGACATGATGAAGTGGCTCGCTGGCGTGTACGTCAACTCGCTGAACATCATTCACTACATGCACGACAAGTACTGCTACGAGCGCATCCAGATGGCTCTGCACGACAAGCACGTGCACCGCTGGTTCGCTACGGGCATCGCTGGCCTTTCCGTCGTGGCTGACTCCCTGTCCGCCATCAAGTACGCCAAGGTCCACCCCGTCCGTGACGAGAACGGCATCATCGTCGACTTCGAGACCGAGGGCGAGTTCCCCAAGTACGGTAACGACGACGACCGCGTCGACCAGATCGCTCACGACGTTGTGCACCAGTTCATGGAGTACATCCGCATGAACGACACCTACCGCAACTCCGTGCCTACGACCTCGGTTCTGACCATTACCTCCAACGTCGTGTACGGTAAGAAGACCGGCTCCACGCCCGACGGCCGCAAGGCTGGCCAGCCGTTCGCCCCGGGTGCTAACCCCATGCACAAGCGCGATAGCCACGGCGCCATCGCTTCGCTGTCTTCGGTTTCCAAGCTCCCGTTCCGCGATGCTCAGGACGGCATCTCCAACACCTTCTCCATCATCCCGAGTGCGCTCGGCAAGGAGGACCAGGTGTTCTTTGGCGATATCGACCTTGATCAGCTGGGCGAGTAACTATTGTTAGTGCTATACTAACAATAACGATTACTGATTAGTGCGCCGGTTTCGGCCGGCGCCTATTAATCGAAGGAGACACATTATGAAGGTTTCTGAAGTTTCCGAGACCCAGGCCGATAACCTGGTCCACATGCTCGACGCTTACGCCGAGAAGGGTGGCCACCACCTGAACATCAACGTCTTCAACCGTGAGACGCTGCTCGACGCTCAGGCTCACCCCGAGAAGTACCCGCAGCTGACCATCCGCGTTTCCGGCTATGCCGTGAACTTCCACACGCTCACCAAGGAGCAGCAGGACGAGGTCATTGCGCGTACCTTCCACGACAAGTTCTAAAGGGACTCAACTCCCACCGGAGACCCGGTAAGGCCTACGCACTTTGCCTCTCAAACGTCCTCGCCGCTTCGCGGCTGCGGAATGTTTGCGAGACAAAGTGCTCCCGGCCTTGCCGGGTCTCCTGCGTTGTCGTCCTTTAGGGAACCACGCTAAATTAAATTGGTGTCCTCGGACATGCAAAGAGGCTCGCTGCGCACTTCGTGCGGCGAGCCTCTTTGCGTCCTGCGGAATGTTTTGGGAGGTAGCCCAAACAGCCCCGGCTGGGGTCCTGTGTAGTCACCCTTTAGGCGGAACTCTCCTAATTATTTGGATGAGTCGTTTACTTACTTGTACTGTTACCGTCTTCCCGCTCTTGTTGGGGTATGCTTTGTTCGTATGTAAACGTATGACATGTTGATGGGGGAGGGTGCTATGGCTCGCGAGGGCGCTCGTTCTAAGGATTCGGCTAAGCCTGGCATCAAGGAAGTTGCAGCGGTGGCGGGGGTTTCGCCTACTACGGTATCTCGCGTGCTTAATAATCGCGGCTATATTAGCCAAGAGACCCGCGATAAGGTCCATGCCGCGATGAAGCGCATCAACTATACGCCCAACGATATCGCCCGTGCCATGCTCAACGGTCGCCTGAATCTAATAGGTATGATCGTCCCCTATGTCAGCAGCCCGTTTCATGCCCAAGCGGTCCAAGCCGTTGAGCGTACCCTGGCCGAAAACGGTTTTAAGATGTTGCTGTGCAATAGCGCCAATCGACCTGATCTTGAGCGTTCTTATATCGATATGCTTCGGCGCAATATGGTTGATGGCGTCATCGTCAACTCGCTTAATATCGGTGCCGAGGCGTATGCCGAGATGGGCTTGAGTCTGGTTGGTATCGACTGCGACCTTGGCGAGACCTCTGTTCAGATTGCGAGCGACAGCTATGGCATCGGCGAACTTGCCACGCGTCGCCTGATCGATGACGGGTGTTCGCGCATCTTGTGCCTGCGTAACAATAGCCGCATGCGTATGCCTGCCAATAAGCGTACCGATGCCTACCACGATGTTGTGGAGCAGGCCGGTTTGCCCGTGCTTGTCCGTGAGGTCGAGTTCGTTAAGTCCGACGACGAAAAGAGTGCGGTCGTTGCGAAGATCCTCGATGAGAACCCCGATATTGACGGCATCTTTGCGGGAGACGACACGATGGCGGCCATCTGCCTCAACGTGATGAAGCGGCGCGGCTTGAGCGCTCCGGACGATATTAAGGTCGTGGGCGCGGATGGCGCCCGCCGCACTATGACGTTTATGCCTGACTTAACAACCGTTCGTCAAGATATCGATCGCATCGGAGAGCTCGCGGCGCAATCCATCATCGCTCTTGTTAACGGTGAAAAGCCCGAATCGAATACCAAGCTCCCCGTTGAACTCATTGAGGGCAAAACCGCGTAGTTCATCCCGTGCCAAAAGAATTCCTCAAACGCCTCTGATGACCGTTCGCCGGCATATGTCAACCGTTTGCCGACGACTGGAACTGCGAAAAGACGTATTGATGTGAAAACGTTTGACATATGAAAACGATTGACATATCTTGCAGATGTACCGAGTTAGTATCTCGTGGGAAAGGAAGTCTCGGATGCATAAGGTGTATTACCAGCCTGAGGGAATTTGGGTAGGCGACATCATGCCGTACGGCGAGGATGGCACGTTCTATCTCTATCATCAGCGCGACACGCGTAACCCCGGACCTTTCGGAGAGCCGTTTGGTTGGGCACTCGCTACGACCAAGGACTTCGTCAATTACAAGGACTTTGGCGAGAGCCTTGAGCGCGGCGGCGACGAGGAGGTCGACCAGTACGTTTATGCCGGCACGGTGTTTAAGGTGGGCGACAAGTACCATGCGCTCTACACTGGTTGCAATCGCGATAAGGTCCGCGCACGTTTGATGAAGCAAGTTCTTCTTCACGCAACGAGTGACGACGCCGTCAAGTGGGAGAAGAACATCGCCGAGACGCTGCTTCCGCCCCAGGAGGGTTACGATGACCGCAACTGGCGCGATCCCTTTGTGCTTTGGGATGAGGAGAACGAAGAGTACATGCTCATCCTCGGCACGCGTGTGGGCGAGGACAAGCGTCTGATGACCGGTCGTCTGGTCAAGTTCACCTCCAAGGACCTGGATACCTGGGAGTTCCAGGGCGACTGGTGGAATCCGGGCCTTTACACCATGTTCGAGATGCCTGATCTCTTTAAGATGGGCGACTGGTGGTATCTGGTGTTCTCCGAGTACAGTGATGGCAACAAGACCCGTTACCGCATGTCTCGCTCCATCAACGGTCCTTGGATCACTCCTGCTGACGATTCATTCGATGGCCGCGCGTACTATGCCGCGCGTACCGCATTTGATGGCGAGCGCCGCGTTCTCTTTGGTTGGGTTCCTACGCGTGACGAGGGTGGCGATCCCAGCTCTTACCTGTGGGGTGGCACCTTTATGCCTCTCGAGATCGTTCAGCGTGCCGACGGAACGCTCGGCACCAAGCTCCCTGACAGCATGCTTGGCGCCTTTGGCGAGGCTAAGGCAGTCGAGGCCTTTGAGCTTTCCTGCGAGTCGGGCAAGGTCGAGCAGGTGCTCGCCGCGGATGCCGGTTCCACCTATATGCTCGATGCCGACATCGAGCTCGCCGGTGACGCTGCCGGCTTCTCGGTGAAGCTTGCCGAGGACGCCGAGTCCGGTCTTGCCTATGAGTTCCGCGCCAACCTGCGTGAGGGCAAGCTCGAGTTTACGGCTGCCCCCCAGTATCCATGGTTCCAGGTCAACAACATGGGCCTCGAGCGTCCGTTGTTCTTTAAGGGCGAGGGCACTCACCATGTGCGTCTGGTCGTTGACGACGATATCGCGACCATCTTTGTCGATGATGTTGCGCTCAACGCTCGCTTCTGCAATAAGCAGGGCCAGGGTGTAGCGCTGACGGTCACCGACGGTACGCTCAAGTGCACAAACGCAACGATTGCGTCTCTGTAATGGTGGCAAAACGTCCTATGATTTCGTAAGGGAATGGAGAGGAACATGGACTACAAAGTAGTGTCTCAGCAAGTCGTCGATAACGTCGGCGGTCTGGAGAACATCGAGGGTGCCACGCATTGCGTTACGCGTCTACGTCTGGTGCTCAAGGATACGAGCAAGTACAACAAGGCCGAGCTCGAAAACATCGATGGCGTCAAGGGCGTGCTGTACAACAGCGGCCAGCTCATGATCATCTTCGGTACCGGTACCGTCAACAAGGTCTACGATGAGTTTATGGCTCTGACGGGCGTTAAGGAGATCAGCGCTTCCGAGGTCAAGGGCGCCGAGGCGGACAAGAAAGGCAAGTTCTTCTCTGTCCTCAAGGTGTTCTCGGACATCTTTATCCCCATCATTCCCGCCTTCGTCGGTGCCGCTATCATCATCGGCCTTAAGTCGCTGATCGTTGCCAACGGCCTCTTTGGCATGGAGGGCAGCCTCGCCGACCACAGCGAGTTCCTCAAGAACCTCGCAAGCTTCTTTGCCATTATTGCCACCACCTTTGACTACCTGCCTGTCCTGGTTATGTATAGCGCGGTCAAGCGTTTTGGCGGCAACCCGATCCTGGGTATCCTCGTCGGTATCGTCATGGTTCACCCGAGCCTTATGAACCGTAACGCGTTCGTTATGGATCCGTCAGGTGCTGAGTACTGGAACTTTGGTCCGCTCTCCATCCCCATGGTTGCTTTCCAGGGCGGCGTGTTCCCTGCAATCCTGACTGCCTGGTTTATGGCCAAGGTCGAGAAGATTGCCCAGAAGTACATCCCCGAGGTCGTTTCGTTTGTCTTTGTCCCGACCGTTACCCTGATTCTTGCTAACGTTGCCCTGTTCACCGTGTTCGGCCCGCTCGGCAACCTGATCGGCGACGTCCTCGCTGGCGTAATCGATGTCCTGTACAACAGGATGGGCGTCTTTGGCGCCTTTGTTTTCGCCGCGTTCCTGCAGCCGCTCGTCGTTACCGGTACGCATCAGTTCATCCAGGGTATTGAGGCCAACCTCGTTGCCACGACCGGCTTCAACTACATCCAGGCTATCTGGTCGGTTTCCATCATCGCCCAGGGCGGCGGCGCCATCGGCATGTATCTCATTCACAAGAAGCACTCCAAAGAGCGCAACATCTGCATGTCGTCCTTTATCCCGACGCTGGTCGGTATCTCCGAGCCCGCAATCTTTGCTGCAAACATGCGCTACTCGATCATTCCGTTCGTCTGCGCTTGCATCGGTGCAGGCTGCGGCGGTGCCTTCGTGAAGCTCTTTGAGGTGCGCGCCATCGGTCAGGGTCTGACCGGCGTGCTTGGCCTGCTCATCGTCACGCCCGAGACGCTCGTGTGGTATGTGGCCGGCAATCTCATCGCCTTCATCGTGCCGATCGTCTTGATCTTTGCCTACAACAAGGCAAAGGGCGTGCCGACCACCGATGAAGAGGGCGCTGGCGCTGGCTTCGACGTTAGCTTCTAATTGAGCCGTTCAGCGTAATCTGAGGATAAGTCCATTTGGGGAAGGGCGTTCGGCTCGTGTGAGTCGAGCGTCCTTCCCCATAGACGAGAAAGTCAACGGCGATGTTTAATCAAAAAAATAAGGTGACACGCGCGGACTATGAGCAATGGCGTGCCGGACAGGATGAGACGGCGGGTCGCATCGCGTCCGACCCCGATAGGCTCCTGTTCCATGTGGAGCCTGAGCTTGGCTGGCTCAACGATCCCAACGGTTTGGTGCAGATCGGTGATACGTATCACATCTATCACCAATACGATCCATTCGATGCTGCGCATGGCGGTCCAGTGCTTTGGAATCATCTGACAACAAAGGATTTTGTGACGTACGAGAATTGCGGCCCTGTGCTGTTCCCCGATTCCGATTTGGATTCGAGCGGAGCGTATTCTGGTTCTGCCTTTGTACACGACGGCAAGATTCACTACTTCTATACCGGCAACGTCAAGCATTTTGACCGCGATGATTACGACTACGTGTTGACGGGCCGTGAGCAAAACCAAATTCATATGGTTACCGAGAATCCCGACGAATTGGGCAAGAAGCGTGTGGCTGTTGGGCCGGTCGATTATCCCGACGATATCGGTACGCACGTACGCGACCCCAAGATCCTTGAACACGATGGTATCTACTACATGGTTCTGGGCGCTCGTACGAAAGACGACCGCGGCTGCGTGCTTGTCTATACTTCGCGCGATCTAGAGGATTGGAGCTATGCGACGCGCATTGAGCTGGGCGAGAAGTTTGGTTTTATGTGGGAGTGCCCTGATCTATTTGAGCTTGATGGCGAGCTAATTCTCGTTTGCTGTCCGCAGGGCGTGCCCGCCGATGGTTGGCGTTACCGCAATCCGCACCAGTGCGTGTGGTTCTCCATCGAGGTCGATTGGGAGGCGCCGAGCTTTAAGATCACCGGGCAGGGCATGCCCCCGATGGTCGATGCTGGCTTTGATTTCTACGCACCGCAGTCCTTTGAGGATGCTGCGGGTCGGCGTTTGATGATCGGGTGGTCTGGTTGCCCCGATGCGACGGCAGAAAACCCGACGGTGGCACGCGGGTGGCAGTGCGCGTTGACGGTGCCGCGAGAGCTGAGCATACGCGATGGTAAGCTCTGTCAGCAGCCGGCGCACGAGATTGAGAAGATGCGCGGCGACCGCGTTCGCGCGACAGGCGGTGAAACCGTTGAGGAGCCGGGCCGCCTGTTTGATCTTGTGGTTTCCTGTGAGGGCGCCAAGATGGTCGAGCTCGAAATCCGCAAGGGTGTCTTTGTGCGTTATACGGACGGGATGCTTACCCTCGATATGGGTGACGAAGGCTATGGGCGCGACCAGAGGTCGATTGAGCTCGGCGAGCTTCGCGACCTACGCGTGCTTTCGGACACTACGATGGTCGAGATTTTTGCAAATGGCGGCGAGGCGGCACTTACGAGCCGTACCTATTCGCCGGCGGTTCCGGCGATGGAGCTGCATGCCGAGGGTGCGGCATCGATGAATTTCTACCGCCTCGTGCATTAACCGTGCATGGAGTACGATTGGACTTGCTGGGCGGAATGTGTCGCAGTTGTCGCGGCCAACTACCGCTTACCGCATATAGCGACCGTTTGCGGAATAAGTAACCCTCCTTAATAAACCGTGTGGAATCCTAGATAAGCACGGAGTTTTCCAGGGAGACGCTGTCCTTTGTTGTGTGCAAGGGGCGGCGTCTCTTTGGCGCTTGGACGCCGTTGTGCAACAGTGCGGCGGCGCGTGCCATGTATTGAAAAGCCAATGTCGAGATGGGTCGTGATAATAATGGGCAAGTACGTAATCGTGGTTGAGTCTGGGTCGGATGTGACGCCGGAGCTCTGCGAGCGCTACGGCATCGTGCGCGTGCCCATGCATGTCATGATTGGTGACGAGACCGTCGAGGACGGCTCGATCGATCCGCTCGAGATTTATTCACGCTGCAACGAGTTTGGCGTAATGCCCAAGACCAGCGGCTGCGCGCCTGCGGATTTTGCTCACGTGTACGACCGTATCCATGCCGAGCAGCCCGACGCGACTATTTTGCATCTTGCATATTCCGAGGCCACGACCTGCTCGCATCAATCATCGAAGATCGCCGCCAAGGGGCGCGACTACGTCTACTCCATGGACACGCGCTTTGTCTCGGTGGGCCAGTCGCTCGTTGTCGTCGAGACTGCCAAATACATCGAGGCTCACCCCGATGCCACCGTCGACGAGATCTTTGCATTTACGAATTCCGTCATGGACCGTGTGCTGCTGGGCTTTGTTCCTACCGACCTAGCCTTCCTTAAGGCAGGCGGTCGTCTGTCCAACGTGGCATTCCTTGGCGCCCATCTGCTCAAGATTAAGCCCTGCATTGAGGTGACGGGCGGCAAGTTCGTGGCGACCAAGAAGTTCCGCGGCTCTATGCTCAAGTGCGCCCGCGCCTTTATTGACCACATGGTTGCGAAGGGCGAGATTGACTACTCGCACATTGGCTTGGCGTATTCGGTGGGCCTTTCCCAGGAGCTGCGCGATGACATGGAAGTCTATGCGCACGACCTGGGCTTTAAGGACGTTACCTGGACTCAGGTTGGCGGCGTCATCTCGAGCCATTGCGGCCCGACCGCCTTCGGTGCGGTGCTCACGCTTAAGGCGTAAAGGCCGCAGGCGAGCGCTCTTCAGCCTGACGTCTCGACGTAGCTCCCAGCCATGGTGATGGGGGATAGATTAAAACGTGCCATTCTGGCCCGAGACGTTTAAACGCAAACGCATGGGCTAGAATGGCTCTGGCATTTATGTAACTAAAACCAAAGAGAGGCAAGGTAGCGGGAATGGCTGAGATGACGCTCGAGGGTGTGGACGCTCGTCCTGAGGACTCCGCGTTTGCCCTGGGCCGCGTGCATTCGATCGAGACGATGGGTACGGTCGACGGACCTGGCATCCGCTTTGTGGTGTTTGTCCAGGGCTGTCCCATGCGCTGCGCGTATTGTCACAATCCCGATACCTGGTCGGTTAACGGCGGCACCATGGTGACCGTCGAACACCTGATGGATGAGTTCCAGAGTAACCACGAGTTCTATCGCAGCGGCGGAATTACGGTTTCGGGCGGCGAGCCGCTCCTACAGCCTGAGTTTTTGGCCGACCTGTTCCGCGCCATGCACAATAACCCCGATGGCCGCGTGCATACCTGCCTTGACAGCTGCGGATATGCGTTTGATCCCAATCACCCCGAGAAGTTCGATGCCGTTCTCAACGAGACCGACATGGTTTTGCTCGACATCAAGCATGCCGATCCCGTCGAGCATAAAAAGCTGACCGGTTGCGATCCCGCACGCATTCTGGCGTTTGGTGATGAGCTCGCGCGTCGCAAGATTAAGGTCGTTATCCGTCACGTGGTGGTACCGGGCATTACCGACACGGTGGAGGAGTGCGAGGCGCTCGGTCGTTTAATCGCCCCGTGGCATAACGTGGTCGGCTTGGAGATGCTGCCGTATCACACCATGGGTGTCGTCAAGTATGAGCAGCTGGGGATTCCCTATAAGCTCGAGGGCGTTCCGCAGATGGATACCGCGCGCATGCCCGAGCTGCGCAACGCCGTTATGGCCGGCATGAGAAAGCGCCGTGCGGAGCTCAGGTCGGCCATCGGCTAACAAGCTATTTTTGCCCCTTTATGATACCCGAGCTGTACTGGCCTAACGGCTTGGTGCTGACGCGGTTGAGCCAAAATGCTGGTACCATACCGTGGATAAGCAATTTGCACGGATTTGGGGGATGGCATGGCAACCATCGCGATCATAGGCGCACTCGAAAAAGAGGTTGCGCAGATTAAGGAAGAGCTAAGTGGCGCGCATGAGTCGCAGGAGGCGGGCTTGACCGTTGTGAACGGTGGGCTTTCGGGTCTGACGGTAGTCGCCACGACGGCAGGCATGGGGACCGTGAACGCCGCTGCCGCAACGCAGCATCTCATCAGCAAATACGCCCCGCAGGCCGTTGTGTTTTCGGGTATTGCGGGCGGCCTAAACCCTAAGCTCCATATTAACGACGTGGTTATAGGCAAGTGCCTGCGCTATCTGGATACCGATACGGCACTCATCGCCGAGTCCGCGCCGGGGCTCGAGGAGTTTGCCTCGACGCCGGCGTTGGTTGATGTTGCCGCCGCCGTGCTTGCCGAGCATGGATTTGTGGATACCTCGGCGGATGAGAATTCTGCGGAGAAGGACCCCAAGCAGTTCCTGTGTGGCACTATCGCCACGGGTGACCGCTTTGTTACGGGTGACGCCATGCGTAACGCTGCGATTGAGGCCACGCATGCCGATTGCGTCGAGATGGAGGGCGCGGCAACTGCGCACATCGCGGCCAAGAATGGTGTCGATTGCCTGGTGCTGCGCGCTATCAGCGATAATTGCGACGAGGCATATGACGCGTTTTGCGAGCGCGAGTTCGATCTGGACGAGTACGCTCGCACCGCGAGCGGTATCACGCTTGACATCGTTCGTCGTATCGCTGCCGCGCAATAGCACGCCCGTTTTGTAAGAACCTACGACCAAGGAGTGTCCATGGCCGATTCAATTAACTACCAGCTTGCCAAGTTCGTCGCCAGCTACGGCAAGGTTTCGCAGATCCCCGAGTCCACCTGTCCCGAGGTGAGCTTCGTTGGCCGCTCCAATGTGGGCAAGTCCTCCATCATGAACAAGCTCTTTGGCCGCAAGAACTTGGTCAAGGTTTCGAGTACGCCGGGCAAGACGAGTAACATCAACTTCTTTGAGGCCGATGACGTGCACTTTGTCGACCTGCCGGGTTACGGTTTCGCCCGTCGTTCTAAGGCCGAGCGCGACCGTTGGGCCGAGCTTATCGGCGACTTTTTCGACTCCGAGCGCAGCTTTAACTTGGTCGTCTCGCTGGTGGACATTCGTCACGACCCGAGCAAGCTCGACCATGACATGATTGACTACCTGCAGGGCAACGAGTTCAACTTTATCGTCTGCCTCACCAAGGCCGACAAGCTCAGCCGCACCCAACAGGCCCGCCAGGCAGCAGCCATCAAAAAGCAGCTCAACGTTCCGGCCGAGAACGTGATCATCACAAGCTCTCAGACCGGCGCCGGCATCGACGAGCTTAAAAAGCGCATCGCCGAGGCGTGCCTCTAATAAGGGCTCTTGGCAAAAGCTTTTGAGCATATCGCCCTAGTGATAGTTAATACTGGACTGTCACTAGGGTGATATCTTGACTCTGATGGTGTCGACATTAGGGATTTGATGGCAGGGAGGGTTGATTTGAATGATCCAAGAGTTAACGGATTGTGGGCCGAGTAGGACATACCCCGTCTACTACCTCGAGGATGCAATGAACAACCTCGGCGACTGCTTTGACTATGCCGTTAACGATCATGGGGCAGAAGGATCGGAAGTTGCTGAACTCTTTTGCCTGAGCGGCGTAGCTCGCGAGTTCGAACGCGGCAACGCATGGGTAGTGTCGGGAAAATCGGGCGTCGAGCTGTTCGCGCTTATCGCCGAAAGGTCGGGCTATCAATCGAGGCCGATGCCAAATCGAACCTATCGATTCGAAAAGACACCGGAATATTGGACAGGCTGGATATTGGCATACCTTCAGTGGCGCCTAGGAGAGTCTTTCGAAGATTTGCTGCATGTCGTTCCATTTGATGCGCTGCGCAGTCTGTACTACCCCTGGCACGAAGCCTCGGAGGAACGCGTGGCTCGCCTCGTCTGCGATATGGCGAAGAAAGTGCCTCGTCAAACTAAATTGGCGCTAGCAAGAAAGAGGTTCAAGAAAACCCAACAAGACCTGGCATACGAATCGGGCGTATCACTCCGCTCAATCCAAATGTACGAACAGCGCCAACGAAACATCAACGAAGCCTCGGTAACAACCGTAAGAGCCATAGCAAAAGCCCTCCACTGCAACATCGAAGACCTCCTAGAACCAGTCTTCGAATACAAAGAAACCAGCGCTGCCTAAACCAAGCACACAGCCGAAGCCCATCTAAAGAGCATGCTTCACACCAGCAAGGGCCCCTATCAATAAAAGGCCAAACTATCAGCCCGGCGATTTTCCAGAGCGTAGGTCCCTGTAGCCGCCGCCGGCGAAGTTAACATAGGGGAGGCCAGGGGCTTTGCCCCCAAATCTTTCCGCAGGACGGCGGGACCCCCGCCGCACGAAGTGCACAGCGGGGGTCCTGTCATGTCCGAGGACGATTTGGGGGCAAAGCCCCTGGCCTCCCCGGCGAGTATACGGGACGGCGACTACAGGTATTCGATCTGGGCGCCTTCCGTGTCGCACGTGAGGATATGCGTGTCGCACTTGGGGAACTGCTCGCGCAGCTTGACCTGCAGGAACTTTGCCACGATAGTGTCGTCAGTCACGGCCATGAGGGTCGAGCCGGAGCCACTGATCCAGATGGTCTTGGCGCCTCCGTTAAGGCAGGTGTCGCGCACGGCGTTGTAGTCGGGGATGAGGCGGCGGCGATAGGGCTCCTGGATGCGGTCGTCGTTGGCGGCAGCAATCAGGTCAAGGTCGCCGGTTTCCAGGCCGCGCGTCATGCCGGCGATGCGGCCCATTTGCCATACGGCGGTGGAGAGTGGAATCTCCTGCGGCACAACCTTGCGCGCTTCGCTCGTATGCACCTCGTAGGGCGGAATCACGGTAATAAAACGCAAGCGATCGCTCACCTCGTAGCGCAGGCACTGGGGGAGCGAATCGGTCGGCGTAAAGGAGCAGACGGCGCCGCCCAGGATAGCAGGGGCGACGTTATCGGGATGACCCTCGACCTCGGTGGCAATGCGGACGAGCTCAGCGCGGTCGACGGTGTGGCCTGTCAGTGCGGCGGCGGCCATAATGCCGGCGACGACGCAGGTGGAGCTGGAACCCAGGCCACGGGCGACGGGCACGTCGGTCTGAATGTCGATAGTAACGGGAAAAGCCGGCTCGCCCCACGCGGCCAGAGCATCGACAAAGCTCACATAGACCAGGTTATTCTCGTTTTGGAACTCCTCGGGGCAGCCCGTGATGGTGAGCTTGTCGGCGCGCTCGAAGGTGAAGTGCGAGTAGAGGCTAACGGCCATGCCGAGGGTGTCGTAGCCGATGCCTAGGTTTGCGCTTGTTGCTGGGACGGTGATCTTGATCATGGGAATCTCCTGGGCGGTCTGCCTGTTTAGTTCGCTGCTCGGGCAGTCCTGGCTCGCTCGGAAAGCACATTAAGTGCTTTCCGGCTCGTGCGGAACTCGCGACGAACTAAACAGGCAGACCCGCATGTCAGTTCGTCATCATCCCGGTGGGTATCTGATGAAAGAAAGTGCGCCGGCTTTCGCCGGCGCCTTATAAGGGGTTTTAGTTGGTAGCCATCTTTTTTGCTGCAGACTCGACGTAGCTTGCCATCTCATCGACGTTGCAGACGTCTTCGAAGCGGACGGGCTTGGACTCGAGCTCGGCGAGTTGGACCGGGGCAACCGTGTTGGTTGCCTGCTCGAGCACGCGCATGGCCTCAAAGTCGTCCTCGGGAACGTCGAGCCCCAGGGCGTCGCAGCAGGCGCGCGGGAACTTGTAGGGGCTTGCGGTCGAAAGCAGCACGCGGGCCTTGGCACCCTCGGCGGGAGCGATTTTTTCAAAGACGTGATAGCCGCAAGCGGTGTGCGGGTCGATCACGTAGCCGTTCGCGTCCCAGCAGCTCTTGATGGCAGCGCGGACCTCGTCCTCGCTGGCCCAACCGCAGCCAAAGACGCTCTGAATCTTTGCCAGCAGGTCAGTGGGAACCTCGTAGCGACCAGTCTGTGCCAGCTGCTCCATAAGGCCGGCAACGAGTTCGCAGTCGCCATCGGACAGGAAGTAGAGCATGCGCTCGAGGTTGGAGCTGATGAGGATGTCCATCGACGGCGAGATGGTCGTGAAGAACGGGCGGTTACGGTCGTAAACGCCGGTGGTCAGGAAGTCGGCAAGCACGTTGTTCTTGTCGCTCGCCACGACGAGCTTGGCGACGGGCAGACCCATGCGCTTGGCATAGTAGCCGGCCAGGATATCGCCAAAGTTGCCGGTCGGTACGCAGAACTCCACGGCGTCGCCGGCCTCGATGGCGCCGGCGCGCAACAGCTGCGCATAGGCGGCAAAGTAGTAGACGACCTGCGGTACCAGACGGCCGACGTTGATGGAGTTGGCGCTCGAAAGCACCGTGCCGGCGGCCTCCAGACGCTCGGCAAGCTCCTTATCGGCAAAGATGCGCTTGACGGCGCTCTGGGCGTCGTCAAAGTTGCCGCGGATGCCGCAGACGGCGACGTTGTCGCCCTCCTGCGTGGACATCTGCAGGTTCTGGACGCGGCTGACCTTGCCCTCGGGATAAAAGACGGTGATGCCCGTGCCCGGGGCGTCGGCAAAGCCGGCGAGTGCGGCCTTGCCGGTGTCGCCTGACGTGGCGGTGACGATCATGATGCGCTCGGCGCCGCCGTCCTTGGCGGAAGTGCGGGCCATGAGGCGGGGGAGCATCTGTAGGGCGACGTCCTTGAAGGCGCTTGTGGGGCCGCCAAAGAGCTCCATCACATAGGTCTGAGGGGCGTCAGCGCCCGGCGCTGCGTCGAGTTTGACGAGCGGCGTAACCTCTTCACTCGCGAACGTGCCGCGGTATGCCTCGTCGACACACGCCGAAATTACTTCGGCCGTGTAATCATTCAGTAACATTCCCAACACATCTTGAGCGATTTCAAAGTACGATTTATCTGCAAGCGAGCTGATATCGACCTGCTGGGTGCCAAGCTCGTCCGAGACAAACAAACCCCCGTCGGGAGCGATGCCGGTGCGGATTGCCACCTTACTTGAGCACGATAAAGTGCGTCCTCGTGTACTATGATAAGTTCCCATATAACACTGCTCCTCGGATGACTTGGTCCCAATCGGTGAAACCATGGTATCAGAGCGCGCAAAGTAGGTTTGCAGAGGCTTTTTAGAAAGGTAACCTCCAGCCCATGATTAAGATTGCCAAGTTTGGCGGCTCGTCGGTCGCCGACGCCGAACACTTTAAGAAGATCAAGGCCATCGTCGATGCCGACCCGGCTCGCCGTTTTGTGGTGGTTTCCGCCTGTGGTCGCCGCTTTAAGGGCGACACCAAGGTGACCGACCTGCTCTACCTGGTTAACGCGCACGTTAAGTATCACGTGTCGTGTGAGGAGCTGCTCGAGGACATTGGCCAGCGCTACTTTGATATTGCTGACGAGCTAGGACTCACCTATCCCATCCGCGAGGAGTTTGCGGCCTTTGCCGAGCGCGCCCGCTCGGGCGGCTACTCTACCGAGGAGCTCGTGAGCCGCGGCGAGTACTTCACCGCTCGCCTGATGGCCGAGTACCTGGACCTGCCGTTCCTGGACGCCGCGACGGTTGTGGCGTTCCATCACGACGGTACGCTCAGCATGAACCGCACCTCCGAGCTGGTGCAAGAGTACGGTCAGCAGGGCGGCTTTGTTATGCCCGGTTTCTACGGCGCGACGCGTGAGGGCCAGATTAAGCTGCTCGACCGTGGCGGTGGCGATATTTCCGGCTCGATTCTGGCCAAGTGCCTGGGCGCCGATCTGTACGAGAACTGGACCGACGTCTCGGGTTTCTACTCTGCCGATCCGCGCATCGTGCCCGAAGCTCAGCCCATCGCCCGCGTTACCTACGAGGAGCTGCGAGAGCTTTCGTACATGGGTGCGAGCGTCCTGCACGAGGAGGCCGTGTTCCCCGTGCGCGAGGCCGGCATTCCGCTGGTCATCAAGAACACCAATGCGCCGCAGGACCCCGGCACCATCATTAGCGAGACGGCTGACGAGGGCGAGGCAGAGCCCATCATTACCGGCGTGACTGGCAAGCGCGGTTTTGTCGCCATCAACGTCGCCCGCGACCGCACCAAGCCGCGCGTCGGCTTTATGCGCCGCGCGCTATCGGTGTTCGAGCGCTATGACGTCTCCGTCGAGCACATGCCCACCGGCGTCGACCGCTTTGGCGCCGTGGTGCAGGAGCAGGACGTGCACGATTCGCTGTACTCGCTCGTGGGAGACATTCAGCAGGAGGTCGAGCCGCTCGAGATCGAGGTTGTCGAGGGCCTGGCGCTTATCGCGACCGTCGGCCGTAACCTGCGCGGGCGCGCAGGTATCTCGGGTCACCTGTTTGGCATGCTTGGCCAGGCCGGCGTGAGCGTGCGTATGATTTCGCAGAGCTGTGACGAGATCAACATCATTATCGGTGTCGAGGAGAAGGACTTCGACCTGGCGATTCAGACCATTTACCGTGCCTTCTCCGATGAGAACGGCATTGTGAAGGTCTCCGACCTGGAGGCTCCTGCGCCGGCCGATCCCACCTTGGCAGCGCTCCACAAGTAGCTGCTATCCCGGTGGATTTTTGGGACAAGTGCCAAAAATCTAGCGCGGGGCGTTTCGTTTCGGTTTCGTTTCGACGGGGCGGGTTTCGTGCCTGCCCCGTTCTTGTATACACTGGCAACAATAATCAGCCTGCTCGGCGTGCGGGCAAAAGCCAAAACCTTTAAAGGGGGAAGCATGAAACAGTACACGGTTGCTATTTTGGGCGCGACGGGAGCCGTGGGCACCCAGATGCTCGAGTGCCTCAACGAGCAGGAGTTCCCGGTCGGCAAGCTCAAGCTGTTGGCAAGTGCACGCTCCGCGGGCAAGACCGTTGAGTTCCGCGGCGAGCAGATCGTGATCGAAGAGGCTTGCCCCGAGGCCTTTGAGGGCTGTGATATTGTGCTCGGAGCCGCCGGCGACGATATCGCGAAGGAGCTGCTGCCCGAGGCCGTCAAGCACGGCGCCGTCGTAGTCGACAACAGCCATGCCTTCCGCATGGATCCCGAGGTGCCGCTGGTCGTGCCCGAGATCAATGCCGACGATATCAAGTGGCATCATGGTCTTATCGCCAACCCCAACTGCGCGACCATCATCGGCCTGGTTCCCACGTGGCCGCTGCATCAGCTTGCCGGCGTAAAGCGCATGATCGTCTCGACGTACCAGGCGGCTTCGGGTGCTGGCGCCCCCGGTATGGCCGAGCTCGAGGCTCAGCTGGCCGCCCTGGGCCGTGGCGAGGAGATTCCCGAGCCGCGCGCGTTTGCTGCCCAGCTGGCGAGTAACCTGATTCCGCAAATTGGCGGCGTCAAGGAGGAGGGCTTTACCTCCGAGGAGATGAAGCTGCAGAACGAGGGCCGCAAGATCATGCGCCTGCCCGAGCTGCGCGTGAACTGCACCTGCGTGCGCGTGCCCGTGCTGCGCTCGCACTCCGAGAGCATTACGCTTGAGTTTGAGCGCGACATTACGGTTGACGAGGCCCGTGCTGCGCTGGCTGCCGCTCCCGGCGTCAAGCTGGTTGACGATATGGCTGCCGAGGATGCGCACGACCGCTTCCCCATGCCGATGGATACGTCCGACCAGGATTTGATTTGGGTCGGTCGCGTGCGCCGCGACATCTCGAACCCCGAGGCCGCGCGTGGCATCACCTTCTGGTGCTGCGGCGACCAAATCCGTAAGGGCGCGGCAACCAACGCCGTCCAGATCGCTAAGCTGCTCTGCGAGTAGCGTGACCTGTCCGGCGGGGGCCGGGCTTAGTTTTCAGAACACTCCGCAGACCAGTGTGGCGCCTTGTCCGCGGCTCCGAAGGAGCAGGACAAGGCGCCACACATGGTCGAGGACGTTCTGAAAACTAAGCCCAGCCCCCGCCTGCGGCGACGCTGCTGCAAGCGATCTGCGATGGGGTCGTTGTCGGTTGGGGCCGCTGGGCTGATGTGGGGGCACGTGGCTGTTGCGGGCCCTAGTCCCGGCGGCGTCCTCGGCGCTTTGCGCCTGCTGCCTGGGGTGACTTTGGGGTTGGGGTGAATCGGGGTCTAATACTTTCCCGAGAAGTGAACGACCTTATTTGGACCCCCGAAGCATTGGCATATTTTGACTGCTATTTCCTGAGGTTTTGCTGCGCGAATCCTGCGGTTTTGTGGTCTAAAGGTGTGGATGCTCCGAGGCTTCGTTTTTACTCGTTCACTTCTCGGGAAAGTATTAGAGCTCAGCTGATAGAGGTACCGCTCTGGCGTCGAAGCCCTGTGTCTTCTTCGCTTGATTGGGGAAAGCGGCCTCGCTTAAACAATTACGAGCCTGCCCAGGTGTATCTGACAGGTTGTCTGCACAGTTCGCGGTATTATGTTTGCGAAGTTTTGAAAGGAGCCGCTGGTGGTCACGACGACGTTTGCTTCGCCTTTGGGCGAAATCTTGCTTGCCGCTGATGGCCGCGGTCTGACGGGACTTTGGTTTGAGGGGCAGGAGCACTTTGGCTCCACGCTTCTCAAAGAAGATGTGGAGCACGTTGAAGGCGCCGATGCGGTTTCCGGTACTGGTGGCATGTCGCCGGTGAGTCCGGTAAATGGTGCGGCCTCTTCGGTGCTTGAGCGTTCCTGGGCTTGGCTGAATGCTTATTTCGCAGGGCAGGAACCTCGGTTTACGCCGCCGTTGCATATGATTGGTACGGCGTTTCAGCGCGAGGTTTGGTTTGAGCTGCTTTCTATTCCGCGTGGCGAGGTCACTACGTATGGCGAGATCGCCCAGCGTGTTGCCGCTCGACATCGTGTACCGGGAAACGAGGCACCCGTTGTGTCTCCTCGTGCGGTGGGGGCTGCGGTCGCACGTAATCCCATTTCGATTATCGTGCCGTGCCATCGCGTGGTGGCGGCCGACGGATCGCTCAACGGATATGCCGGCGGCCTTGACCGCAAGGAGTGGCTGCTGCGGCTCGAGGGTGCGTACGAGGAGTAACGTCAGGACACTTTGCATAGCCAAGACGCCGTGAAAGAACGGGATGTGCTTTCCGAATGGCGTTCCAAGCGGAAACCGTGTCCCGGAATACAGCCTCAGAGTGGGACGCTGTTTCCGGTTGAGACCACTTGCTTGGACATCTATCTACGCCCGCTCCTGCAGGGCGTAGATAGATTTGTCCATGTTGAACAGATAAGCCACGACGCAGGCAATAAAGAACATCGGCAAGTTGCCAAAGCCGAAGACTTCGCAGCCAATAAGGATGGGTGCGAGCAGAATCGCTGACAGCATAAGCCCCATAACGGCGATGTGCACATAGGGGTTGGGGAGCAGTCGCGCCGCAAGGGTCTTGGCGTGGGCAAGACACCAGGCAAAAGCTCCACCTACCATGCCAAACACGCTGCCCAACATCGCAAGCCGTCCAAGACCGGGGAGGTCAAGCGCGTGCGAGGCGGCAACGTCAAAACACAAGCGTTAACTGCGCGCCCTGCTCAACGGGCTGCTCCTTGTGCTCGCTCAGAAGGACCATTCGGTCTTCGTATTGCTTTTCGGTCATTTCGATAACGGTGACCTCTCCAGCGCTTGGAAGATTCAGCTTAAGGCGAGCGATATGCGCCGCTGCGGATTCGCGAGTCACCAACAGGCGCGAATACACCGAAAACTGCTCCATATGGTATCCGTCGTTAATCAGAAACTTTCGAAAGTCGCTATACTGCCGACGCTCGGCTTTGCTTCCCGTTGGAAGATCGAACAGAACCAATAACCTCATAACCCTCATGGCTCCTCCCTATTCAACAGTTACCATCTCGAGCCCTTTTAGCTCGGGCAACAACAGCCTCTTAGGATCCTTTTCGAGAACGGCAGTTCTGAGTGAAGAGAGCGTTGTCTCTATGCACTGCTGACAGCCGCAACGTTTTCCGTCGATAGTCATGACGTGCTCAAACACGCGAGCGAGCAACGCTTTGTCGCGCTGGCCCAAAGGCTCTGCAACGCCGTAGCTCATAACAATTAGATCGACGAGAGGGCGGAACGGTTCAATAAGATCGTCGACAAGATTAAACGCGTTGTAAACGCTGTGATGGTGAAGCCCTTGGGATACGAGCCATCCACCGCCAACGGCTGCTCTTCCGATGCCCGCGCGCAAGACGCTGTACCCGTAGTCGAGAGCGGAGCTTTGCATACTGTTGCGTCTTGTTCCATCGGTAATGAGGGCTTTAAAGTACGCGGAGGCAGCTGCGCCTTCTCGATTGTCCGTGTCGCCCGAAAGAACGGTTTTGGCATAAGAGGGGAGAGGGCCTGTAGACAACCCCATTTCTGTGAGAACCGCCGCTTGGTTGAGTATCTTTGCCTGAACGATTCGTTTCCAAAGCTGTTTTTTAAACGGAAGGCTCATGGCAAGCTGATCCTCGACGATGCGCGCATGGCGCGAATGGGCGCCCATTGGGAGCATGAGACCATTGGGCATATGATCGCGCCCGCAGATCATGACGCCTATTCCCGCGTCGTTAAGCTGCGACATGCAGGCGACCGTCATCGTGGTTTGATGGGATTCGACGATGACGACCCAAATGTCCTCGAGGGGAATGGTGGAGCTGCGGTCGTCCACGGTGATCATCAATAGGCCGTTCTTGATGCAGAGGTGGGCCTTGCTCTGGATAAGTATTGTCCGTTGGGCCATTTTGTCGACGACCTTCCCCGCATTAGCGCTACAATACAGCTAAGTCGAAAGCAGCTCACCTTGGGGAAGGGCGCGGCTCCAGACAAGGGGAGCCACTTAAGTGGCTTACCCGTAAAGTAACCCCCGTTCAATCTTCGGATTGGGCGGGGCGAACTTTTTTGGGCGAGTGTTAGCCAGTATTCCGTAAACGGTAGCGATGAATAGCATTTAGGCGGGTCCTTTTGAGCGTTTTTTCGCCTAAGGATTGATTCGGTTGTGAAGAAAAGTACATAAATCGCTGTGCCGAATACGGCTCTTTTCTTGCGTGAAGCGCGACGTGCCGACGCTTTTTGTCTCGAAAAAAATGAATCGCAGATGTAGATCTGAGGCCGAATCAGTCTTCTTTTTTTGAGGTCTGAAACAGAAAAGCCCCTGTTAAAGGGGCTTTTCTGTGCACACATAGCGTATCACCTTGGGGAAGGGCGCGTGCTCAAGACCTGGTAGGCGGTGTGGTCGCGGCGGCCCTCAGCGTATCACCTTGGGGAAGGGCGCGTGCTCAAGACCGTTACGAGCGATTCGTGAAGGGTTCCATGAAGCGTATCACCTTGGGGAAGGGCGCGTGCTCAAGACCTCGCCGACGCGCTCATGGAAAAGGACCCGAGCGTATCACCTTGGGGAAGGGCGCGTGCTCAAGACTTCGGATCGCTGATGTTCGATGGTGTTAGCAGCGTATCACCTTGGGGAAGGGCGCGTGCTCAAGACTAGAGCTTCAGCGTGGTCGCTTCGTTCGAGAGCGTATCACCTTGGGGAAGGGCGCGTGCTCAAGACTATTACCATGATTCCATACGATACAACCGAAGCGTATCACCTTGGGGAAGGGCGCGTGCTCAAGACTCGTGTTTTCAATCATTGGTTGTGTGTCATAGCGTATCGCCTTGGGGAAGGGCGCGTGCTCAAGACTCAAAACCGATACCAACACGCAGTGTTGCGAGCGTATCACCTTGGGGAAGGGCGCGTGCTCAAGACTACTTATGATTATGTTATTTTACAAAAGACAGCGTATCACCTTGGGGAAGGGCGCGTGCTCAAGACTGGCGTTCATCGGAAACTATCGTTCCGGCGAGCGTATCACCTTGGGGAAGGGCGCGTGCTCAAGACTCGATGCGCATACGGTCGGGGTGGTCTTCATAGCGTATCACCTTGGGGAAGGGCGCGTGCTCAAGACCCCCAGCCGGAACAGATAAACCGCATCCGAAGCGTATCACCTTGGGGAAGGGCGCGTGCTCAAGACTAAATTCGGTGAGCACTCACAGCGTTCGTAAGCGTATCACCTTGGGGAAGGGCGCGTGCTCAAGACATAGACCTCACGCTCGACATCGAGAAGGGCAGCGTATCACCTTGGGGAAGGGCGCGTGCTCAAGACTCTGACATGCGAATCAAGTCCAACCTGTTCAAGCGTATCACCTTGGGGAAGGGCGCGTGCTCAAGACTACTGGCCGTCATGCGAGAAGCGGCTTGCCAGCGTATCACCTTGGGGAAGGGCGCGTGCTCAAGACAAACATCTCATTGACATCTCTCCATACACTAGCGTATCACCTTGGGGAAGGGCGCGTGCTCAAGACACGGGCTTGAGAGTGTAAACCATATCGCTCAGCGTATCACCTTGGGGAAGGGCGCGTGCTCAAGACAATAACTGCCTTGCCTTGCTTTGCCTTGCCAGCGTATCACCTTGGGGAAGGGCGCGTGCTCAAGACTAACCAACCTATTCTTATTACAGCCCGCATAGCGTATCACCTTGGGGAAGGGCGCGTGCTCAAGACCGACTGCAGCGTCAAGATGTAGTTGAATAAAGCGTATCACCTTGGGGAAGGGCGCGTGCTCAAGACATCGTAGGACTTGACTCTTTATGCAGTTCTAGCGTATCACCTTGGGGAAGGGCGCGTGCTCAAGACTAGGACACCAGCTGAGAAGCGGGTGCCGCGAGCGTATCACCTTGGGGAAGGGCGCGTGCTCAAGACCGAGATTTTGTCAAAGGCTTACGACTTGGCAGCGTATCACCTTGGGGAAAGGCGCGTGCTCAAGACCTTTGCGCTCTGGGGGTTCGGTGACTCCTTAGCGTATCACCTTGGGGAAGGGCGCGTGCTCAAGACACAATGAGTGATGTACTGCTTCGAAACAAGAGCGTATCACCTTGGGGAAGGGCGCGTGCTCAAGACTTAGCGTTGTCGATAAAGGTCGTGAGGTTGAGCGTATCACCTTGGGGAAGGGCGCGTGCTCAAGACCAGTGGAACTTGCCGCTGTCGTCGACCGTTAGCGTATCACCTTGGGGAAGGGCGCGTGCTCAAGACTCTCGGAGCTTGTTCTCGACAGACGATTGCAGCGTATCACCTTGGGGAAGGGCGCGTGCTCAAGACTGCGCGATGCAGCTTGCAATTATGCCCGTTAACGTATCGCCATGGGGAGCGTATATGGCATAGAGGCGAAGGTTCTCAACCGATTGCATTTATGGGTCTATGCGTTATAAAGGGCAACAAGGAATAAGCAAAAGCCCCACACGATTAAGCAAGAAATGTGCGGGGCAAGCAGCTGCTTTACTTGATGGGTGATTCTCGAACAACAAAGGGTGACATATCGTTGCTTAGTTTTCCAACGGTAGGACAACTTATTTTAATTCGAGTAAGCCTGTCTACAAAGGACCAGTTGGCGTTATCGATGTTGTAGCCACTAAACCGCCCCACAAAATCGCCGATTTGCACCAGATCGCCCAGATATATCTCCAGCGGCGGTTTCTTCATGGCACTTTCGGGCACGGGTTTCCAGGCTTTTCGGCCAGTATGCGCCTTCGCAATCCTGGGCACATACGTCCCATCCTTAAGTGCAGGAATATCCGCCTTGTAGACGGGGTCTGCGTACCAAGCGCCCTGTCCCTTCTTGGCCTCTGGGTCATGCCAGAGCCTCAGACACAGCATTTCGCTCACCTTGATGACCGACTTCTCGTCTGCCGACACAACGGCGTTGCCCATGACGATGTCTTTATCGGAGCTCGCCTTGCGAGCAATGTCTTTACCCTGTGCATTAACGCCGGCATAACGATAGACCGTCTGCTCGAACAACTCGCCCTTTCCCTTGCGCGGAACAAAGCGCGTGGGTACGACGAAATCGTGCGCCGCGCGCACTTCGTTCGCAAAGGTTTCCCAGGGCATAACACTTTCGAGAGCCTTCATGATGGCATCACGGCGTTGGGTCTCGTTCATGCCTCTGGTTATGCTCCAGTGTGTCTCTTGGTTGATTCGAGCGGTTTTAATCACGAGGCTTCGACTACATACTGCAATCACACAAGCATCGGTGGCATGGTGACGATCGTCCGAGCGGTCTTTTTCGCCATTCGAACCAAAGTTAAGCCCCCACCTGCGACGCAGCCATGCGGTCGCTCTGCCAGTGGTAGGAACAACATGTGCCTTTGCGCCATCATCGGGGAACAGCAGGCAGTCGGCGAGGTAAGCGCATACTTCTCGCGACATATAGGCGGTGTCGGTGAAGCTGCGTGCTAAGAATTCGCCTTCCTTGGTATCAAGGTCTTTTTCCAGCAGGAAGTTCTTTTTGCGACGGCTGAGTTTCTGGTTTTCCTGAACGCGACGCTCAAAAGCATCCCATGAAGGCGCACCGTCGTGGGACATCCATTCGTAAGGTGTCTGTTCGCGTTTATCCTGATTGCTTTTGGCGAGGACCAGGACTTTATTGTTGCGCGAGTTTTCTCCCGTGCGAGAGAACGGCAGGATGTGGTCGATCTGCGTGTAGGTGTCGTCGCTAATTAGGCGATCGACTTCGATTTTAGCGCCCGTGTAAAGATCGAAGTATTCCTGCTCTTCCCATAGGCGGTACTTCTCTATCTGTTTGCCCGTGACCTCATCTGCCGTGCAGCCACGCAGTTCAGCGATTTGCCCGGCAATGCGCTCGCGATTTTTCTCATTCTTCTTATTGGCCTTGGCAATCTCGTCTTTTGCGCGTTGAGGCAACCTGAGCTCTCGATCAAGCTCAACGTGGATTTCGTTTGGCACGCCCCACTTGCGGCAGATGGCGTTGACCACTTTTCGCATTTGCGACATGGAGCGAATGACGACGGGATTGTTATTTGTCCGACCGGTACGTTCGATCCAGGTCTCATAGGGCATCAGGCGATCGGAGCGCTCGAGCTGGGCGCCAGCGATGCGAAGTCCCAGCAGGCCACAGTCATTTTCGGCCTGCGTAAGGTTGAGGACCTCGGGCTCCTCGAGGCAATCGAGCAGCATGTCGAGTGCTTTTTTGGAACGGTTGCCATAGCCGTTAAGAGCTTTGGATGAATAGGGAAGCCTACAAAGCGCCTCGATCTCCGCTTCCGAAAGCGGTAGCCCCTGAAGCTGCTCTTGGAGTACGGGGAGGGCTGAAGAGTATGCCACCGCCTCCATAACGGCATCGGCGAGATTGCGGTCATCGCGCAAACGCTGCAGGAGAATGGGGTTGGTTGCATTGAGGGTATTGCGGAGCACGCGCCATCCCTTGGGCTTGTACACCTCGCGCGTTTTTTCGTCGGCAGCTGGAACTCCCTTAAAGTAATCGCCGGAACTAAGGTCGAGCGCTTTTCTGAGGGCGCCGAATTTAACAGCACAATCTTTGTTGCCTCGAATTGGCTCGCACGAGAACAGGATTGCAATGCACTCATCGCGCTCCGTTGCGCTCAGGGCGCGAGAGGTCCCGTTTTCGTGGATGATGGTGATGTTGCCGAGTGCGCCATAGGCTGAAACGAGTTCGCTCGTAAGCGTGCAGCGTGCAGCTCGTTTTTCTGTTGGGAAGTATGAGCAGTGGCCAACGAGGTCATACGTGCGGCGGTCGAAGTCTTTGCGCGAACGCTCCCAATCGCAAACTTCGATATATGCGGCCTCAAATTCCGGCGAAGCGTATTTGGAGCCAAAGGAGTGTTGAGCATCAAATAGGATATGAGTTTCTTCGATAAGCTGGGCGTGCGTTACACACTTGTCGTAATTGCCGCCACGATTGCGACTTTGAGGCTGCTGAGCGAGCCATTCGCCAACGGTGCGGCACGAGGTCTCCGCAATTGCTTCCTTGTTGGCCGCAAGGGCAGATAGTACCTTGCCGCCTTCGCTTGATTTATCCTGATTGCCTTCTCCGTGGGGGATGTATCCACGGCGCTTGCAGAGGGAGTATAGGACTAGTGCCCACTCGCGATCGTTGAGCAGGCGGTCAAGCCCATCAACGCGAAGCTTGAGCGGCTGCTTGTCGCCTTTTGTGGTGTGGAAGTACTCTTTGGTGGCGTCTTGGGGGATGAGGCCATAAGCCTTGAGGATTTGGAGACAGTGCTTCAAGCGCGCCTGGGTACGGTCAATGTTTCGACGGGTAGAGCGGAAGCCCCTGCGAATAACCGCAAGACTTTGGCCCGTTTTAGGATGAGTTGGAGAGTCAAATAATCTGACGCCCAAATCCAGGATTTCATGATTGGCTGTGTCGATAAGTGCGAATCCGCAGCTTGCAATTCCTGGATCCATGCCAAGCACAAGATGCCTGGGAAGTCCGAGCTTCCCAATTTCGCGATTGATGGTGATCTCCATGGAGCACCCCTCTCTAATAAGAACTCTAGAGAACAGTACCATCGCGTGGGGACATGGGCCGAGCTTGTTAGCCGAGCGGTCATTTTGTTAGGCAAGCGGAAACGATTTATACAGCCTTACATATCGGTTGCCGGATGATGCCGTTTGTTGAAATTGAATCCCGACTGAATCCCGTCCTGAGATTGAATGGCGGGACAGTTACGATGCCCGGCTTGCTTGCAGGTTTGTAGAGCTCCTTGCATTCCTTCTTAAAGTCGAACGCCATGTTGGCCGTCTTTCTGCGTATCGGCCTGCTTAGATAGCGGAATCATATTATAGAAACGAACAGCTGCTCGAATGATTTGGCTGACAGATTGAGATGCGTGCGTTGTGTTTGGCGGTCGGCCTGACCCCGCCGATGATGTCTCTGCCTCCCCGGCGCCTCATCTATAGCTGCCGTTTCCCCATATAAAACCTGCCAAAATAAACCTGTCCCTTTTTGGTCGGTGCGAAATGGGTAATACTAAAGAGTTATCCGACCAGATGGGAGCCGATTGATGGCCTATATCGAATTCAAAGACGTCGTCAAAGCATACGGCGAGGGCGATGCCCGCATTCATGCGCTCGACGGCGCGAGCTTTACGGTCGAGCGCGGCGAGCTCGCCATCATTCTGGGTGCTTCGGGTGCCGGCAAGACCACGGCGCTCAACATTCTGGGCGGCATGGATACGGCGACCTCCGGCACCGTGACGGTGGACGGGCGCGACGTGAGCTCTGCCAACGAGGCGCAGCTCGTGGAATACCGCCGCGCCGACGTCGGCTTTGTCTTCCAGTTCTACAATTTGGTCCCCAACTTGACGGCGCTTGAAAACGTTGAGCTCGCGGCACAGATTTGCCCCGATTCGCTCGATGCCGAACAGACGCTTCGTCAGGTTGGCCTGGGCGAGCGCCTGGGCAACTTTCCGGCACAGCTTTCGGGCGGCGAGCAGCAGCGCGTGTCCATTGCCCGCGCACTGGCCAAGAATCCCAAGCTGCTTTTGTGCGACGAGCCCACGGGTGCACTCGACTACAAAACCGGCAAGCAGATCTTGCAGTTGCTACAGGACACCTGCCGCAAGCAGGACATCACGGTCATTATCATCACCCACAACTCCGCGCTGGCGCCCATGGCCGATCGCCTGATCCGCTTTAAGAGCGGCCGCGTGGAGAGCGAGACGGTCCAGCAAAATCCCGTGCCTATCGAGACGATCGAGTGGTAGCGCCCATGGACCAAGATTGCCAAAACAGCCAAAACCACGATACGGAGCACGCGGGCCGCGACCGGGAGTTCGCGACCTACCGTACCGCTCAAAGCTCAAACGATATGGTGCCGACGGTTTTTCGCCGTGGCATCTACCGCACGATTCGGGGCAGTCTTAAGCGCTTCCTATCTATCGTGGTCATCACTGCGCTTGGCGTGAGCGTGATGTGCGGCCTTAAGGCGGGCTGCGAGGATTTGTGCGATTCGGTCGACGCCTATTTTGACCAGCAGAATGTCTATGACATTAACGTGCAGTCGACCTATGGCCTTACGCGCGACGATCTCGCGGCTATCCAAGAGGTCGACGGCGTCGAGACGGTCGAGGGCATCTACACCGAGACCGCCTACACCGCCGTGGGCACAACGCGCGAGCGCGTGGTCGTGCAAAGTCTCTCCAAGGAGAACATCGATCAGCCGGTGCTGGTGAGCGGCGATTTGCCCGAGAGCGCCGATGAAGTCGCGGTGACTTCGAAGTTCCTGAAGGCTTCGGGCAAAAAGCTCGGCGATACGGTGAGTTTTGCCGCCAATGACGCGAGCTCGTCCAACCAAAGTGCCAAGGATCAGTTTGCCGCGGGCGATTATACCATTACGGCCGAGGTCCTCGATCCTACCGACGTGAGCTCCGACTCGACAGTCAACGCCTTTCGCGCTGCTTCGGCTGCGGACTATAAGTTCTATGTGAGCGAGGATGCCGCGACATCTTCTTCCTACTCCGCAGTCCACGTGATCGTCGAGGGAGCCAAGAGTCTTAACTCCTATTCAGATGCCTACACGACAAAGATCAACGAGGTCAAAGGCAACATCGAGAAGATCCGCGAGGAGCGTGAGAAGGCGCGCGTCCAGGAGTTGACGGTTGACACGCCGACAAGCTTGGATACGGCCGAGCGTCAGACCGCCATGCTCTTTGGGATCGAGCAGGATAACATCAACCGTATGGCCGAGGGCAGCGAGGAGCGCGTCCAGGCTCAGGCCGAGTTGGACCAGCGCCGCGCCGCCGCCGACCAGCATTTTGCCGATGCCCGCGCCGAGCTTTCCGATCTGGGCGAATGCACCTGGTACATTCAGGACCGCGGTAACATCGCAAGCTACTCGAGCGTCGAGAGCGACAGTTCTTCGATCGAGGCCATCGCCACGGTTTTCCCATTTATCTTCTTTGTCGTCGCTGTGCTCATCAGTCTTACCACCGCCACGCGCATGGTCGAGGAGGAGCGCACGCTTATTGGCCTGTACAAGGCGCTTGGCTATTCACGCGAGCGCATCCTGTCCAAATACGTGGACTATGCGCTGTGGGCATGTCTGATCGGCGGCGTGCTCGGCAACATCATCGGATTTGTGGGCCTGCCGCTGTTCCTGTTTACGGTGTTCGACGACATGTACTCGCTGCCCCAGATGCTGCTCTCGTACGACATCGTGTCCTCAATCGTCTCGGTGGCGCTGTTTGCCGTGGGCGTGGTGGGCGCTACGATTATCGCCTGCCGCCACGAGATGGCCGAGACCCCGGCCTCGCTCATGCGTCCCAAGGCCCCACGCGCCGGCTCTCGCATCTTGCTTGAGCGCATCGGCTTTATCTGGCGCCGCATGGGCTTTTTGAACAAGGTGGCAGCACGTAACCTGTTCCGCTACAAAAAGCGCGCCTTTATGACCATCTTCGGTATCGCCGGCTGCACGGCGCTCGTGATCTGCGGTATGGGCATTCGCGACACGTCGGTGGCGCTTTCGCCCAAACAGTACGGGCATATCACGCGCTACGACCTGCTGGCGGTCGCCAATCCCGACGATTTTTCGCAGACGTGCGCGGCATTGGATGAGCGCAGCGCGGCCAATGATTTCAACGTGACCGTGACCTCGACCCTGCCGATTATGACCGACAACGTCACCTTTACGTTTGGCGGCAAGAGCGAGACCGTGCAGCTGATCGTGGTGCCCGATAACCGCACGAGTGACTTGGGCGATTACGTGCGTCTGGAGGATGAGTCCAAAGAACCGCTGCCTTTGCGTGACGGAGACGTGTATCTGAGCAAAAGTTCACAGCTGGTGCTGGGGATTCAGCCGGGCGATACGGCTCACGTCCAGGATTCGTCGCTCAATGTTGCCAAGGTCAAAGTCAGCGACATTTCGCTTAACTATCTGGGCAACACGCTTTACATGACGCAGGGCACCTATGAGCGTGCGTTCGGTCGAAGCGCACGTCTTAACGGCGTCTTTGTGCTGCTTAAGGGCTCGTCGGCCGACCAGATTGCGTTTAGCAAGAATCTTAAGAGTGACGGTTGGCTTACGATTTCGAGTACGGCCGAGCATTGGGAAAACTATGAGGCGAACTTTACGATTATCAATTCGGTCGTGGTGCTCGTGACCTTCATGGCGGCGTGCCTATCGTTTGTGGTGGTGTTTACGCTGTCCAACACGAATATCTCCGAGCGCGAGCGCGAGCTGGCGACCATTAAGGTGTTGGGCTTCCGTCGCGGTGAGGTGCACCATTACGTCAACAAGGAGACGTTGATCCTCACGGCGATTGGCGCTGCGCTGGGCGTGCCGCTGGGCGGCTTGCTGGCCGAGAGTTTTACGTACATTTTGCAGATGCCGTCGCTGTACTTTGACGTCGAAGTCGAGCCGCTGAGCTACGTGCTTGCCGTGGTGCTTTCCTTTGGCTTTACGTTTATCGTCAACCTCGCTACCAATCGTACCCTCAACAAGATCGACATGGTCGGCGCCCTCAAGAGCGCTGAGTAACCTACCAAAAAGGGACAGGTTTATTTTGGCAGGTTTTATCTGGGCAAACGCCGGGCACCTACGGGCGACCCGGCGTTTGCCCCGTTTTGCTGGGGATGTCTGTCGTTCAGTGCTCTTACTGGCCAATCCAGTGTTGCGCATAGCTCTTAATGTCCTCGGTAAAACCGTCAAGGTCGTCAAGGGTGATCACGCTGTCGATAAGCAAATTGGCTATCTCGCGGTGCATTGTGCTGCGGCGAATGTCGTTTGCAATTACGCCTGAGGATAGCTTGTCTCTATTGAGGTGCTCTTCTAGTGCCCAAAATCTACTGGACGCTTCGCTGTCGCCGTTCAGCATCTCAACGTACTGGCTGATGAGCTTTTCCATGTAACGTTCTTGCCATTGAGGAAGCATTTTCTTAAACAGCTTCCAGTCGCTTTCGGCTACGTCGCGCATATGTCCTCCGCTCGTCAAACGGGCTTTCCATTTGCCTTTCATTCTATTTGGTTTTCGCTCGCAGGCGTGGATGAGAGGCTCTCTTTAGCCTTCGAGATTGGGCTTGAATGGGTCGTATGCCACAAAACGGGCCTATCTACTACGTTTAATTGGATACTCTCAATCATGCCGGGAAAACGAAAAATAAAACCGACGCTCCTATAAGTTGTCAAGAGGCAGTTTGCGGGAGCGTTCTCTCCAATTCGCACAGGAGCTCGTAATA
>NZ_JBCOTQ010000004.1:0-67270 GCF_040920445.1 Collinsella aerofaciens
GCGACGCGGAAATCGCGCGCCGTTGCCGCGCCCCGCAGTGCCCGCTTCCCCCGAGAACAATTATCAGTGCAGGTAGAGCCCTTGCACAAAAGCCATGTGCTCGCGATATTGCAAAAAGTCTACTCACTTAGCTGGCGACCGCACCAAACAGCTGGGCAGAACGCCCATTTCCTGCATTTTCTCGCGCGCTGGCACCCCGCGCCGCCGCTACGCCATAATAGTTGGCGGACAAACGCGAGAGAAAGCAAACACATGGCACAGACCACGACAGATACCACCGCCAGCACCGTCTCCGGCGCCGGGGCTGCCAGCTCATTCTCGGGCGGCACGGGAACCGAAGCCGAGTTTGGCTCGCTCGGTGCGCTCTCCCCCACCTGGTGGGAGCCCGAGGATGGCAGTGAGCCCGAACCATGGCTCACGCCTGATCAGGCCTTCGAACGCTTCTTTGAATGGACGAGCGACCGCGGCATTGAGCTGTGGGATCACCAAGAAGAGGCCCTCATGGACCTGGCAGCCGGCGATCACGTCATTTTAGGCACACCGACCGGATCGGGTAAATCGCTCGTCGCGCTGGGCATGCTCTTTATGGGTATGGCGCAGGGTAAGCGCTGTTATTACACGGCCCCCATCAAGGCTCTGGTCAGCGAGAAGTTTTTCGACCTTGTGCAGGTGCTCGGCCGCGATAACGTCGGCATGATCACCGGCGATACGCATATCAACACCAAGGCGCCCGTCATCTGCTGCACGGCAGAGATCCTTGCCAACGACGCACTGCGCGAGGGCGAAGATGCCGATGTTGGCTGCGTCGCCATGGACGAGTTCCACTACTTTGCCGACCCTGATCGCGGTTGGGCCTGGCAGGTGCCGCTGCTCACCCTGCCTCACACGCAATTCATGCTCATGAGCGCCACGCTCGGCGATGTCACCGCGATCGCCGCCTCGCTCGAGGAACACACCGGCGCTGCTTGCGACTTGGTTGTCGACGCCCCGCGCCCTGTTCCGCTGAGCTACGACTATGTGACGACCTCCCTCGAGGGCACGGTCGAGCTCGCCATGCGCCGTGACGAGGCCCCGCTCTATATCGTGCACTTTAGCCAGGATGCCGCCCTTGCGACGGCGCAATCCCTCGCCAACTTTGGCATCGCCAGCAAGGAGCAGCGCGAGGCTATTAAGGAAGCCGCCAAAGGCACGAGCTTCTCCACGGCTTTTGGCAAGATTCTCAAGCGCCTGCTCGGATGCGGCGTCGGCGTGCACCATGCTGGCATGTTGCCGCGCTATCGCCTGCTGGTCGAGCGCTTGGCGCAGCAGGGCCTGCTGCCCGTCATCTGCGGCACCGATACGCTCGGCGTCGGCATCAACGTACCCATCCATACCGTGGTTCTCACCGCGCTCACCAAGTTCGATGGCTACAAGATGCGTCGCCTGCGCGCCCGTGAGTTCCATCAGATTGCCGGTCGTGCCGGCCGCTCGGGCTTCGACACCGAGGGCATGGTAATCGCCGAGGCACCCGAGCACGAGATCGAGAATGCAAAGCTCATGGCCAAGGCGGGCGACGACCCCAAGAAGCTCCGCAAGATTAAAAAGAAGAAGGCCCCCGAGGGCTTTGTCACCTGGAACAAGCAGACCTTTGAGCGCCTGATCGAGACACAGCCCGAGACACTCAAGCCGCGCCTGCGCATCACACACTCCATGGTGATTAGCGTGGTCGAGCAGGGCGGCGATGCCCGAGCCCGCGTACACGACCTCATCGAGACGAGCCTGCAGACTCCCGAGGAAAAGGCTAAGCTCGAGGTTCGCGCCGACGAGATCTTCGCCACGCTCATCGATTCCGGCGTCGTCGTTCGCACCGAGGCGCCGCCCGCGCCCGACGCCCCGACTGACGCCGCGCCGGACATCGACTATGCACTGACGGTCGATCTGCCCGAGGACTTTGCGCTCGACCAGCCGCTCTCGCCGTTTTTGCTTGCCGCGCTGGAACTGCTCGACCCCGAGAGTGAGACCTATACCATGGATCTGATCTCGATGGTCGAGGCTACACTCGAGGACCCCAAGCAGGTATTGCGCGCACAGGAGCGCGCCGCGCGCGACCGCGCGATGGCCGAAATGAAGGCTGATGGCGTCGAATATGAGGAACGCCTGGAGCGCATCCAGGATGTCACCTACGAAAAGCCGCTCGAGGATTTGCTCGATGCCGCTTTTGACAAGTACTGCCAGGAAGTACCCTGGGCCAACGACTATCAGCTCTCGCCCAAGAGCGTCCTGCGCGATATGCTGGAGAGCGCGAGCGATTTTAAGGGCTATATCCAAAAGCTTGGCATCGCCCGCTCCGAGGGCATTCTGCTGCGTTACCTAGCCGAGGCCTACCGTTCTCTCGATCGCACCGTTCCCATTGAGAAGCGCGATGAGCACTTGCGTGACATCATTTCGTGGCTCGGCTTTGTGGTGCGCTCGGTCGACTCGAGCCTGGTGGACGAGTGGGAGAACGCCGGCAACCCCGCTGCACTCGACGCCGCACCGCCGCAGGGCATCGACGAGGTCGTTGCGGACCGTCGCGGCTGCACGCTGTTGGTGCGCAACGCACTCTTCCGCCGCGTGACCCTTGCCGCCCGCGAGCACGTTCGCGACTTGGGCGAGCTCGATGAGGACTGGGGCATGAGCGAGGTCCGCTGGCAAAAGGCGCTCGACGCCTATCACGAGCAACACGAGGAAATCCTCACCGACGGAGATGCCCGCAGTGCCGCGATGTTTTCCATCGATGAATCCGACGAGAAGACCGATCACGTGTGGCACGTGCACCAGATTTTTGCCGACGAAGATGGCGACCACGATTTTGGCATCATGGGCGATGTCGATCTGGACGCCACGCAAGACGGCGGCGAGGTCATCTTCAAAAACTACCGCGTCGGCTTTATCGAGGACCTGCTCGAGAACTAGCCGACCATACCGGAACGAAACGGGGCCGCTGGCAACATCGCCAGCGGCCCCGCTTTTGCACTATATGCTATCCCCTACTCGGCATCCTCGACCTCATACGAATCCGCCTCGGCTGGCTCATCGTTTGTCTCCGTCGCAGCCCCGCGCGCCTCGTCAAACGCCGCCTTCATGGTCTTGTTGCCCCAGGTGAGCTTGCGAATGGTAAGATCGTCGGCCTTCTTGTTGGCCAGGCGCAGATTGTTCTCGGAGGACAGCAACGCCTCCTTGGTTTTCTGCAGATGGCTAATCGTCTTGTCGATCTCATCGATCGCCGTTTGGAACTTGCGGCTCGCGATCTCGTAGTTGCGGCCGAAGTCGTTCTTGAACTTTTCCATCTTGGCTTCGAAGTTCGTGACGTCGATATTCTGCTGTTTGTACTCCGCCAGCTCCTGCTTATAGCGCAGCGAACCCATGGCAGCGTTGCGAAGAAGCGTAATCATGGGAATAAAGAACTGCGGGCGGATCACGTACATCTTCTCGTAGCGATAGCTCACGTCCACGATGCCGGCATTGTAAAGCTCGCTCTCGGGCTCGAGCAGCGTGCAGAGCACTGCATACTCACAGCCCTTCTGGCGACGATCGTGGTCGAGCTTCTTAAAGAAGTCCTCGTTCTTGTGCTTGGTCGCAGTCTCGTCGTTCTCGTTTTTCATCTCGAACATAATCGAAATGACCTCGTTGCCGCTCGCGTCGCACTCGCGGAAGATAAAGTCCCCCTTGGTGCCCTCGGACGCATCGTTATCTTTCTCAAAGTACGCGTTAGGAAACGCCGTCATGCGTAGGCGGTTAAACTCGGTCTCGCAGTGCTGCTCGAGCGACTCGCCCACCATCTTGGTGGACAGGCGTACCTTCATGTCCTTAAGGCGCTCAATCTCTTCGTCCTTGTAGCGGATCAACTCGTCGCTCACGCGCTTGGCCTGCGCGAGCTCAAGCTCGTGGGCTGCCTTGGCCTGTTCCTCACGCGAATCGCGCACCGCCAGCTCACTCGTCAGCTTGGCACGCGCCTCATCACGCTCACGCTCCGCCGCGGCGACCGCCTCCGATAGGTTCATTTTGGCCGTCAGCTCCTGTTCGCGCAGCTGGGCACGCAGGCCCTCGGCCTCTTGCTCGGACTGAGCCTTTGCGGCGGAAAACTTCTCTTGTACCTTCGCGCGATAGTCAGCAAGCGCGCGCTCGGCCTCGCTGCGAGCGGCATCGAGCTCACGCTGCGACTCTGCCGCGGCAGCGGCAAGCGCCATCTCCTGGGCCTTGTCCGCAGCGGAGAGCTTTGCCTGTAGCTCAGCAATCTGAGCGTCGCGGGCGGACAGATCGTTTTGAGCAGCATTGCGCGCCGCTGCCTCGGCAAGTTTGGCTTCGTCATCCTTGCGTCCCAGCTGCGCGCGCAGGTTGTCAATCTCACGCTGGAGCTCTGCGTTTTCCTTCTGCGCATCCGCACGGGCCTCAACCGCCGCGCGCTGGCTTGCACTCTCGCGCTCCGTGGCAGCGCCCTCAAGCTTGGCGCGCAGCTCGGCGAGTTCAGCATCGCGCTTGGCGACTTCTTGCGCCAGCTGCTGGGCCGCAGCGTTCTTCTGCTCGACAAGCTGAGCGTTGCGCTGAGACTCTGCCTCTTGCAAGGCGGCCGTCGAACGCGAGCGCTCAAGTTCCAGCGCCTGCTCGCCCTCGCGCTGGACTGCCTTCACACGCTCATCCAGGTCGCGCGAAAACTCAGCATCGCGCACTTGTTTGACGATATCCGCATAGCCGGACGCATCGACCTTAAAAACTTCGCCGCAATGCGGGCACTTAATCTCGTTCATAGCAGCTCCTCGATGGACGCAAATTTCAACCGACTACACTCTACCGCGCCGCACGGACAAAAAAGGCGCCGCTGCCATAATGGCAACGGCGCCAGAACCACCACAAAGGTGCCTGTCCCCTTTGTGGTGGTTCGAGAATTACAGTCCAAAATAGCCGAGGATTTGATCACGACTTACAGGCTTGTAGTCATTGGCGTCGAGGCCCACATCGTAGCGGTAAATGGGGCGCTCGCGATCGCGGTTGCGTGCGTTGGTGCGGTTACCCCTGCTGTGGATATGCCCATGCAGCATAATAGCGCCACGTGCCTTGCCGTTCCAGCTGAGCATGGGGTAATGGCTCATAACCAGACGATGGCCCTTGGCATAGCCAGGAGCAATCTCCAGGTAATCGCGCACGTCTTCCCAAATCCGCGGTGCGTCGGGATCTTCCCAGTCGCCGTCATGGTTGCCACGGATGAGCGTTACGTTTTGGCATTCGATGCGCTCGCGAAGACGCACGGCATCCGCTAGGGGCAAACGATAGGTAAAGTCTCCCAGGATGTAGAGACGGTCATCCGCAGCCACGCACTCATTGATGGCATCAATGACCTTGCGGTTCATCTCCTCGACCGAGCCAAACGGCCGGTCCATGTCGTGCAAGATATTCGTATCGCCCAGGTGCAGGTCGGCGGTAAACCACATCATCGTCTATGCCCTCATTTCACAACGTGTCCAACTCGTGCTAAGTATACAGACGCAGCGATGCGGCGGTTATCCAAAGAACCCGCCGAACAGTCCGCGGCGGCGCTTGTCTTGCTTTTTCGAAGCGTCACCCTGGGTATTCTTATCCTGCCGCTTCTTACGATCCCGCTCCAACTCATCGTCATCGAGTAGCATATCCCACCCAAACGGTTCGTCTGTCAGATCGAACTGGTCGTCGTCATCAAACATGGCTGTCTCCCTAACCGATTAGCGAGCATCCACCACGTAGAGTCCAACACGCACCTGATGCCACGGGCTGCGCTCGGGGGCAACCTGCTGCACGCGCGCCTCAAATACACCCTCGTTTCCGTAATACATCATCACGGATAGCGGGCCGACCTCGTTTCCCGGAACATAGCCGAGCTTGGTGTTGCCGTAGTAGATTGCAACCGCCTCGGAATCATGGGGATTATCGCGCTCGGCACGCAGTGTCAGCTTATCGCCCACTTTAAGATCGCCTAGGACCAAAGCGCCGTCGGCATATTGAAATCCTGCGATATGAAATGACAGAAGAACACGTGAAGGCTCGTATATGGCAACTCCTCTAACGGCCGGATAAACCAACGCTTAACCTCACTGAGAAGTTTACGGGCCCGTGCGGACACGAATTCACCCGCTCGCGCCTTTCACCCAGTTGCCGCAACGCTTGCGAGACAGAACGCTTGCAGATAAGATAGGAGTACGGATGGCACCCGTTGCAGCGGGTCTTGCCAACTCCGATACACGTTTTCATCGTGAGAAGTGGCCGTCTTCGCTTACGCGGGGGCGGCTATTTCATTCGGCCGATAAACAGGCCGAGTTCGATAGCCGCGATTAACAACGCCAGTAACGAAATAACATCGCTTACGTTCATACCAATTCCCTTCTAAAGGGAGTTGGCCCATCCGCACCCCATAGCAGTAGTCTAACGTAAATGACAGGTAATAGGAACACTTGTTCGTATTACCTGTCATTTCCTAATGCACAAACATGCGCACGAATTTGTGCTTCCAGCTTGCGTAGGGCGCATACCGAAACGGCACGTCCAGCCAGGTTGACTTGTTCACGATGCTCTTCTTGTGGCTAAACGTATCGAAGCTCTCGCGGCCATGGTACTGACCCATACCGCTCGCACCCATGCCGCCAAAGCCCATATGGCTCGTAGCCAAATGCATGATCGTGTCGTTGACGCAGCCGCCGCCAAAGGGCACGTAGCGCACAAAGCGCTGCTGAGTCGCACGGTCCTGGCTAAAGATATACAGGGCCAGCGGCGTCGGACGATCCGTGATGAACGCCTCGGCCTCGTCTAGGCTCTCAAACGTCAGCACCGGCAAGATGGGGCCGAAAATCTCCTCCTGCATCACGGCGTCATCGGGGGTCACGCCGTCTAGGATCGTCGGCTCAATCTTGAGCGACGACTCGCGCGCCGTGCCTCCCAGCACAACCTTATCGGGATCGATCAGCCCGCGTACGCGCGCGAAATGCTTGGCGTTGACAATATGACCGTAGTCCTCGTTGTCGAGCGGGTGCTCGCCAAACATGCGACGGACCTCCTCCTTGATGAGGCCCAACAGCTCATCGTGCACGCGCGTATCGACCAGCAGGTAGTCGGGCGCCACGCAGGTCTGCCCCACGTTGAGCCATTTACCAAAGGCGATACGTCGTGCCGCGACCTTCAAGTTTGCCGTCGCATCCACGATGCAGGGACTCTTTCCGCCCAGCTCAAGCGTCACGGGCGTGAGGTTTTTGCTCGCGCGTTCCATGACGAGCTTGCCGACCGGAACACTACCGGTAAAGAAGATTTTGTCCCAGCATTCATCGAGCAACGCTTCGTTCTCGGCACGCCCGCCTTCGACGACCGTCACCAGGCGCGGATCAAATGCTTCCTCGCAAATCTGCCTGAGCACCGCACTCGAAGCCGGCGCATAGGCACTCGGCTTGATGACCACGGTGTTGCCTGCAGCGAGCGCGCCGGCGAGCGGCTCGAGCGTCAGCAAAAACGGATAGTTCCAGGGCGCCATGATGAGCGTGACGCCATAGGGCACGGCTTGCGTTTTGCACACACTCACGGCGTTAGCGAGGTCGCAGGGGCGCAAGCGCGGGCGGCTCCATCGGGCCACATGCGCAATCTGATGGCGAATCTCGGAAAGCGACGTGCCGATCTCGCACATATATGCCTCGTCATGCGACTTTCCCAAATCGGTCTTGAGCGCATGGGCGATATCGGCCTCGTGCGCACGAACCGCATCGCGTAAACTCACGAGCGCGCGACGTCGAGCATCGACATCAAACGTGGCGTGCGTCTTAAAGTAGGCGCGCTGGTCGCCGACGATGCGCGCAATTTCCTCGGTGTTCATGGACCCTCCTAGTTCTCGTCCTCAAACATACCACCCGCGACGACCTCGTACATACGCTCGAGCTCCAAACGGTCCATCAAAAGCGGAACGGGGTACAACGGATTGGCCTCGGAATCGGCATGCGCCGCCATCTCGGGAATGTCGGAGCGGCGAATGCCCGTCACATATTGGGGAATGTCCAAGGCGGCGTTCATGCGATCAACCCAATTGATAAAGGCCTCGGCCGCCAGGCTGTCCTGCGCGTTAGCCGGCGCGATACCGGCCATGCGGGCGAGATCGGCGAGTTTAGGAGCAGCAGCTTCGCCATAGGCGCGAAGCATGTGCGGCAGGATGATAGCGTTGGCCAAGCCGTGCGGAATCCCGTAACGCCCGCCCAAGCTGTGTGCGATGGCATGAACGTATCCAACATAGGAGCGCGTAAAGGCAACGCCCGCCTTATACGCCGCCGAAAGCATATTGCGACGCGCACGCATGTCGTCGCCATGCTCATAGGCCTCGAGCAAATTGTCGTGGATGAGCTGCACTGCCTGTCGCGCCATCTTGCGTGTATAGGGCGTGGTGCTTTGCCCGATAAAGGCCTCGACGGCATGCGTCAGGGCGTCCATGCCCGTCTGCCCCGTAATGGAGGCGGGCAGGCCGCGCGTAAACTCGGGGTCGTGGACCGCAAAACGCGGGATGAGCACAAAGTCGTTAATGGGGTACTTGTAGTGCGTCTCGTCATCGGTGATAACCGCCGCGAGCGTGACTTCGCTTCCCGTACCGGCGGTAGTGGGAACCGCAATAAGCAGCGGCAGGCGACGATGAATTCGGAGCAGGCCACGCATTTTGTTGATGGGTTTGTTTGGCTGCGCAATGCGCGCTCCCACACCCTTGGCGCAATCCATGGCCGAGCCACCGCCAAAGCCGATAATGGCCTGGCAGGCGCTCTCTCGATACAGGGACGCAGCTTCCTCCACGTTTGAGACCGTGGGGTTCGCACGCGTTTCGGCATAGACCGTAACGCCAATCCCCTGAGCCGTAAGCGCACGCTCGAGTGGCGCCGTGAGCCCCAGACGGGCAATGCCGGGATCCGTCACGATAAGGACCTTCTGGATCGAGCGCTTTTGAAGCACCGCGGGCACATCCTCGGCATGCTCTAAAATGCGCGGCTCGGTATAGGGCAGGATCGGCAATGCAATGCGAAAAACCGTCTGATATGTTCGGCACCAGGCACGACGGGCTAGATGCATAAAGGAAACTCCTTCATTTGTTGATAGGTCAACATTTGCTCGCCCGATTGTACTCAGCGGCGGTCAAAGACGGCCTGCCAATCGTTAATCAATCAACATCTTCATATCTCAAAATTGTTTTATTAAAAATCATTCCTAATAGGCTTCACATTTGGTTGCATTTATGGATAATAGAACTCGTCAAGACGCACGTCCGGAGAGGGCCCTTACGGGACCGGACGAGCGCACAATCGCCATCGATCGAAAGGATCGAATCATGAAGTTTGTTTGCCCCGTTTGCGGTTATGTGGAAGAGTTCGACGGCGACCAGCTGCCCGAGGACTTCAAGTGCCCCCAGTGCGGCGTTCCCGGTTCTCGCTTCCTGAAGCAGGAGGAGGGTCAGCTCGAGTGGGCTGCCGAGCACGTCGTGGGCGTCGCCAAGATGGAGGGCGTCTCCGAAGACATCGTTGCCGACCTGCGTGCCAACTTTGAGGGCGAGTGCTCCGAGGTCGGTATGTACCTGGCCATGGCTCGCGTCGCTCATCGCGAGGGCTATCCCGAGATCGGCCTGTACTGGGAGAAGGCTGCCCACGAGGAGGCCGAGCACGCTGCCAAGTTCGCTGAGCTTCTGGGCGAGGTCGTGACCGACTCCACCAAGAAGAACCTCGAGATGCGCGTTGAGGCTGAGAATGGCGCCACCGCCGGCAAGACCGATCTTGCCAAGCGCGCCAAGGCCGCTGGCCTCGATGCCATCCACGATACCGTGCACGAGATGGCTCGCGACGAGGCTCGCCACGGCAAGGCTTTCGCCGGCCTGCTCAAGCGCTACTTCGGCTAAGCCAGCAACCTGAGACATAACCTCTAGCTCGATGAGGCCCGGACCGCATGGTTCGGGCCTTTTTCGTGCCTCACAAACTTGTTAACTACCTGAAATAGGACCGCCTTCGGCATAGGTTTCTCGTCAAAAACTAAGTGAGTAGACTTTTTGGAACTTGCCGAGCAGACCATCCGTATTGCTTTATAAAGTCGCAGGTAAATGACTTGTTTCAAAACGGCCTGGTCGCCAAAGTGCCAAAAGTCTACTCACTTAGAACCGCAGCCGTCCACGATCGAGCTGTTTTGTGTCTAACGGGCATCTTTCCGTCAATTACTCCCAATTTTGTCCAGTCAACGAATAGTTCAGACCGAAGTAATGTCTCAGCCCTTTGCTCATCCGAGCTTTTATCACGATATTCAGCATCGAACATCCTGCATACGGCCTTAACGATCGCGCGGAATCTATCCTCATCCGATATCTGTCTGTGTGTCAGGAGAAGTACATCGTAGCCCATGGCCTGAAGGGCCGTCATGCGATCAGCGTCACGCAAGCCATCCCCTGCGCGTCCGTGCGAGGCCTTTCCCTGACATTCAATGGCCACCTGTCGCCTACCGTCCGGTGAAGAAAGAAGTAGGTCGATATATACACGGGACTTTCCCACAATCGCTCGAGCACTTGTGTTTAGCATCACTTCAACATTAAGCTCTATGCCGCAAAAACCTTCGCCTCCCAGGGATCGCGGCAATGCAAGTAGCAAATACGCCTCGACCTCAAAAGGCGATGCGGCACCCAATGGAACGAGTTGCGATACCGTCATAAATCTATTGCCGTAACGCATCCCACAAACATCTGAACAAAAACGGTCAATGTCTCCGCCCAAAACCAAAGCGTCTCGACGCCATAAATTTGAGGCGGTGCCGTCCTCTGACGGGCAGCGCGCCCAACCGAACGTTGTCGAAATCGCACCCGAATCAATTGCACGCGAAAGCTCCGCCTCAAGTGCCGCCGGCAGGGCACACACCGCAAACAAGCCACACATCTCCGCCAATACCAAAAGAAGCTGAAGATCCGTCAGATGCCGCGACATGATGAATGTCGTCAGTAGAGGAGACGTAACCAAAAACCCATGCTCCGTTTCCAGCACGGATTCCCTGGGGAGCTCACCAAGAAACAGCCGCTGCCTAATGCTGGCAGGACAAGTCCGTTTGTTTCTCGTCCGAACCAATGTATACAACGGAAAACCGAGCGCGACCGCAGCCGTCGGGTTGCGGGCGAGATCATATCGCTGCCGGTCTTCTTCCGGTCGTGGAAGCGGCGGACACAAAGCGCGGACTTGAGGAGGCAAACGCCAGTACCTAAAAGCCGATATGTCACAAAGTAGATCCTTCATAGGCACAGGAAAACACAAATTTCAACCCAGTCAGTCACACATTGGCGCGAACGCGCCAAAAATGGTGCCGAACGGACTGCCAAGTTTTCAACAGCCCTCCCCAACTGGCCAAAAGCTTGCCGAGAGCTGGACGAAGTTCTGTTGAAACCCCATTTTTTCTCATGCAGAAGCTTTGCGCGACAAGTGAGTAGACTTTTTTGAACATCCCGAGCAGCCCGGTCATCCTGCTTTTCACAACCGCAGGTAGATAGCTTGTTACAAAACCGCCTGGTCGCCAAAGTTCCAAAAGCCTACTCACTTAGGTTGCAGAGTGCTCCCGTTAGCTGCGATTCCAAGGTATTTAGCGCTTTTGGACTCAAATCGTCATACTGAACAAGAATTTGACTTAAGTTTTCAAGGACAGATGCGCCATCGGCACACCAATAACAGTCACTGATATCGACAAAAGGGATACTCGAGCGCGTGAGGGCCCGCACAAAAGAGCTTCCGCCCGCTCCACGCTCCGCAACCACGATACAGTAAAGGCCCGCGTCTGCATGCTCGATCGAGACCTCTCCTGCCGGAAATACCTTCCGCACAAGCGCCATCAGGCCATCACGCGCCTCGCGAGCACGAACGCGCACGCGGTTCACATGTCGCTCGTAATCACCCGATTCCAGCAAACGCGCCAAAGCGACCTGATCAACAGAGCTCACCGACGAGGCGTAGAAACCAAGGTTGCGCCTAAACCGCTCCATTAACTCATCGGGCAACACCATGTACGCCAAACGCAACGCCGATGAAAGGCTCTTCGAAAACGTGTTGGTGTAGATAACCGACTGGGCGGCATCGATCGACGCGAGCGCGGGAATCGGCTTCCCGGCAAGGCGAAACTCACAATCAAAGTCATCTTCGATGAGATACCGACCTGGTCGCTCGGCGGCCCAGCTCAGAAGCGCATAGCGCCGCGCAATGCTCGTCACAAGGCCGGTCGGATACTGATGGGACGGCATCAGATGAAGTACATCGGTCCCGGTTTTCTGCAGAGCGCTCAAGTCCACGCCCTCATCATCCAACGGGATATGTCGAACTTTGCAGCCCATAGCCTGATAGATGCGCGTCAGACGTAAATAGCCCGGGTCCTCAACGGCATACACCTTGTCAGCGCCAAGCAACTGAACCAACATGGTATCGAGCAGCTGGGCGCCCGCGCCGATAACAATGTTATTGGGATCGACATTCATGCCCCTTGTCCCACGCAGGTGGTGAGCAATTGCGCGTCGCAGCCGAGCGGTGCCCTGCGCCGGTGCGGGCGAAAAGATTTCGCGCTCATCTTCGGATGCCAGCGTCGCCCGTAGTGCGCTTTGCCAAAGCCGCGCCGCCTCCAAAGAGGAAGGAGAAAGTGCATCGAATAGCTCGACCTGTCCGTTGACATCATGCGCGCTGGGACCCGCAGAGGCGGCATCTCGGTCGATGCCCTCCGCAGCCGAAGCCAAAACCGGTGCATCCGGAAGCTCGCAAGCGTAGTAGCCACGACGCGGCATTGAGCAAATATAGCCCTCGGCAAGTAACTGGCTATATGCATTCTCGATGGTAATGACACTGATTCCCAGATGACTGGCAAAGGCGCGCTTAGACGGAAGATGCTCCCCCGCCGCAATACGTCCAGCAACAATATCATCTCGAATTTTCTGGTAAACATACTCATAAAGCGATGCTTCGCCGCGTTTTTCCAAATTGTAGTCAAGCATGAGCCTATCACCTGACCTTATTAAGCCATTCAATCTGGTATTAGTCTGACCTTGTTATTATCTTGAAAACTGAGTATTTCGCCATACCCAGCTCCCCGATAGGATGTTCCGTCAAGCAATGCACATGCCAACCAAGGGAGCAACCATGGCAGAACAGACCAGCAAGGCCGATCGCGTCAAACTCAATCGCGAACTCGCGCAGATGCTCAAGGGCGGCGTCATCATGGACGTCACCACGCCCGAGCAGGCACGCATCGCCGAGGAGGCAGGCGCCTGCGCCGTCATGGCACTCGAGCGCATCCCGGCCGACATCCGTGCCGCAGGCGGCGTCTCGCGCATGAGCGACCCCAAGATGATCAAGGGCATCCAGGAGGCCGTCTCCATCCCCGTTATGGCCAAGTGCCGCATCGGCCACATTGTCGAGGCGCAGGTCCTTCAGGCCATCGAGATCGATTACATCGACGAGTCCGAGGTTCTCTCCCCTGCTGATGACGTCTATCACATCGACAAGACCCAGTTTGACGTGCCGTTTGTCTGCGGCGCCCGCGATCTGGGCGAGGCGCTGCGCCGTGTTGCCGAAGGCGCCACGATGATTCGCACCAAGGGTGAGCCGGGTACGGGCGACGTCGTTCAGGCCGTGCGTCACATGCGCAAGATCCAAAAGCAGATCCGCGACGTAGTTGCCCTGCGCGACGACGAGCTCTTTGAGGCAGCCAAGCAACTGCAGGTTCCGGTCGAGCTGGTGCGCGAGGTCCATGCCACGGGTAAGCTTCCCGTCGTGAACTTTGCCGCCGGCGGCGTAGCGACCCCCGCCGACGCCGCGCTGATGATGCAGCTGGGCGCCGAAGGCGTCTTTGTCGGCTCGGGCATCTTTAAGAGCGGCGACCCCGCCAAGCGCGCAGCCGCCATCGTCAAGGCCGTGGCAAACTTCACCGATGCTAAGCTCATCGCCGAGCTTTCGGAGGACCTGGGCGAGGCCATGGTGGGCATCAACGCCGACGAAATCGAGATCATCATGGAGGAACGCGGGCGCTAGTCCAGCAGAAAGGATCGCACATGAGCGATTATGCAGACCAGACGGTCGCCGTGCTGGCGGTCCAAGGTGCTTTTGCCGAGCACGAGGCAAGACTGTCCGAGCTGGGCGCACGTTGTATTGAGCTGAGGCAGGCGGCTGATTTGAAGCAGGACTTTGACCGTCTGGTACTTCCCGGCGGCGAGTCTACCGTTCAAGGGAAGCTACTTGATGAGCTGGGCATGCTCGAGGAGCTTCGCACCCACATTGTTGAAGGCATGCCCGTCCTTGGCACCTGCGCCGGCTTGATTCTATTGGCGCGCGATCTTGCCGCACACGACGATAAGGGAACGCCGCGCCTAGCAACCATGAACGTACTCGTTGAGCGCAACGCTTATGGCAGACAGCTCGGCAGTTTTCGCACCAAGGGCCAGGTGTCCGGCATCGACGGTGAAGTGCCATTAACATTTATCCGTGCACCCCGCATCGTCGAGGTCCACGGCGACGCCAAGGCCTTAGCGAAAGTCGACGGCCGTATCGTCGCCGCCCGTCAGGGCAACCAGCTCGGCGTAACCTTCCACCCCGAACTCGACGAAGACACCCGCCTCCACGAACTGTTCCTACAAATGTAGGTATCGAAATCAACAAACGAAACGAGAGTGGACAATCTCCAGCCTTGAGCATGAATATGGGCTCAAACCGGGAGATTATCCACTCTCATGCTATGTAGTCGTTGGGGACGTTCTTAAACGACTGGTCAAACAAGAACGTCCCCAACGACTATCTTTTAGCAGATCTGGATCATGGCAATGCCGATGCTTTGGCAACGACAGCGAGCGCCTCCCAGAGCGAACAAGTTGGCATGAAAAAGGCAGGGCATAGACCTTCTGGTCATGCCCTGCCTTTTGAATGACAAATTGTCGCTCTGGGAGACGCGCAGCGTCAACTAGTTACGCGGTTCGTAGAACCGCGTAACCCCTAGAAGCGGTTGCCGCGGAAGCCGCCGCCGTTGCGGCCGCCACGATCGCCGCCGCGACCGCCGCGGTCGTTACCGCGGTTGCCGCCGAAGCCGCCACGGTTGCCACCGCGATCGCCATAGCCACCACGGTTGCCACCAAAGCCGCCGCGACCGCCACGGTCGCCGCCACGGTCACCAAAGCCGCCACGGCCGCCACGATCGCCACCGCGACCGCCGCGGTCGCCGCCACGGCCACCGCGTTCGCCAAAGCCGCCGCGACCGCCGCGGTCGCCGCCACGGCCACCGCGATCGTCACGACCGCCGCGAGGACCGCGGTCCTCGTCCAGGCCCATGGCGACGAGCGGAGCGATGACCTTATCGAGAGCGGCCATCAGCTCGGTGGCCTCCTCGTAAGAAAGCTCAGGCAGGAGCTTCTCCTTCTTGTTGGCAAGCTCGACCAGGCCCTCAGCGGCATCCTCGGCAGCGAAGACAACGATCTTGCGCATATCGCCCTCGGCGTCGTCGATGCGGCCAACCAGATCGGCAGCCTCGGCCTCGGCCATCAGGCCATCGAGCTCACGAAGGCGCATGCCCAACAGGTCGGACATTTCCTTCTGCTCCATCTTGGGCTTGAGGTCAAGGAGCTTGATGGCGCGCTCGATGTTCGCCATGCGCTCGGCCTTGGCCTCCTCCTCTTTAGAAATAGCAAAGCGACGGCTACGCAGCAGGCGGGCGGCCTTCTGCATCTTGTCCATCAGCTCTTCGTCATCGTAATCAGCGGCGGCCTCGACAACCTCGGCCTCCTCCTCGGCGGAAACCTCGTCAGCAGCCTCAACCTCGGCAGCTTCGGTCTCCACGGTCTCGACTGCCTCGACCTCGGCAGCCATGGTCTCGTTCTCGGTCTCGTTCATAATCTCTTCGTTCTCGGACATGAGACTCCTTCTTGGCCCTCTCGGGCATCATCGCCCCATTCGCGGGGCCCGTCGCGCACTCTTTGCGCTTTAAACATTCATGCCTCTCGGCAAAACGTCCATTAGTTTATGGTGTCGCCATCCAATCTAGCTGCAGAATCTATGTGCACACATTAATGCGACATGTGCGACTCGCGGCGAGCGTACACAACCGATACCACAAATCCGACCAAGGCAATTACAGCCGCCACACGCACGGCTGTCGCAAATCCAATCGCCTGGGCAACGTCGGTCGCAACGCCAGCGGCGCCGGCAGTCGCCGCAGAACTCGAAAGCAGACCGATAAACAGCGACGGGCCAAACGATGCGGCAATCATGTTCCACGTGTTGAGCAATGCTGTTCCGTGAGGATGCTCGGCGGCAGGCAGCGTCTCCAAGCCGGCCGTCTGCGAGGGGCTTAGCACCAAACCGACTCCGGCATACACCACAACGGTCAGCGCCACGACGACGCCGATGTCCATGCTTGCCGCCGTCATCGAGATGGCAGTCTGTCCCACGGCAATCAGGGCAAAGCCAATCGGTAGCAGCGGCCATGCGCCACGGGCGTCCATCACTCGTCCGCCCACAATCGAGGTCACGGCGTTGCAGGCAATCGCTGGCAAAATGAGCAAGCCCGCAACAAGTGCTGTCATTCCGTATGCGCCCTCAAAATAGAGCGGCAACAAAACGCTCATCGAAAACGTCGTCATCATCGACACCACCACAAGCAGACACGCAGGCCAAAAACGAACGCTCGCCATGGGACGCACGTTAAGCACCGGATGCTCGAGCTTGAGCTGGCGGGCCGCAAACAGGCCGAGCAGCACCATGGCGGCGAAGAGCGTCACGATGCCAGCAATCAGATTGGTCGAGAACTCGCCTACGGAATACACAAATGCCGTAATGCCGGCGGCGAGTAAAACAACCGACAGAATATCGAGCGTGGTGTTCGAGCGCTCTCCGACATTCTGAACATGCTTTACGCCCGCCGCAGCGACCGCAATGCCGCCCACCAGCGGCACTACGAACACCGCCCTCCAGCCAAACAACGTGCACATAAGACCGCTGATCACGGGTCCAAACGCCGGCCCTAGCGTAATGCAGGCACCGCCCAGGCTCAGATACAGACCGAGCTTCTCGCGCGGGGCGCAAGACAGCACCACGTTCATCATGAGCGGGAACAAGATGCCCGATCCCGCAGCCTGCAAAATACGGCTTGGCAGCAAAACGCTAAACGACGGAGCGACCAGGCACAGGACTTCACCGGCGACCATGCATCCGCATGCAAAAAACAGCAGCTTGCGCGTCGAGAAACGGCCGGACAGAAAGGCCATGATGGCCGTAAAGATCGACGTCACGATCATGTAGCCCGAAACGAGCCACTGCGCCGTGGTGGCACTCACCGAAAAGGCCGCCATAATGTCGTGCAACGCCACATTAATGATGTTCTCGTTAAACGCGGCAACAAAGGCCGCAACATACATTACGACGAGAATCGCCGAGGTCGTCGACGGTGATTGAGTTTGCTTTTGGGATTTGGTCCCCATGAAATTCCTTCCTCTTAGAACGACAATCGCATCGCCCCAGAGGAACGGTCCAGGGCGAAAATGAGCCCTAGACTTACGCCAAACGCCGCACACGACGAATCTGGCAACATGGTCCAACGTCGAAAGATTGTAACGCGGACGCGTAGCTTTCCTTCCGCGCTATTATTAAAAGTCCACGATAGCATAAGACATGAGGAGCCCGCCATGATTAAGCCCATCATGAAATCCGAGTTCTTTTTGCGCCTGCCTTCCGAAGACGCAGGGCCCGACGACGCCGTGACCGGGCAAGACCTCCTAGATACGCTCCACGAGCATGAGCACGAGTGCGTGGGGCTCGCCGCCAACATGATCGGCGTGCGCAAACGCATCATCTGCGTAAAGGACGGCAACAGGGCGCTGCTCATGTACAACCCTCAAATTCTTGAGCACGTCAATGCCTATCAGACGAGCGAAGGATGCCTCTCGCTGATCGGCGAGCGTCCCTGTACCCGCTATCGCCGCATTAAGGTTGAGTATTTGGACGAGAACTTCGTCCACCGCATCAAAAATTTCTCGGGCTACACCGCCGAGATCATCCAGCACGAAATCGACCACTGCCAAGGAATAGTTATATAGTTGCGCCAATTCAAGAAAGCTCCCTGCAGCCAAGCAACTGCAGGGAGCTCTTCATAGTGCGGAACTTCTATCCCCTACGCCTGGCGGTAGTGATCAAAGAAATCGGCGAGGTCTTCGAGCGACTCTTTGAGCACTTCCATGCGCGGCAGGTACACGATGCGGAAGTGATCGGGCTCGGCCCAGTTAAAGCCGCCGCCGCGCGTGATCAGAATCTTCTTCTCGTGCAGCAGGTCGAGGGCAAACTGCTCGTCATCGGTGATGTTGAACTTCTTAACATCCATCTTGGGGAAGATATAGAACGCCGCGCGCGGCTTGACCACCGAGATGCCATCGATCTTGTTGAGTGCCTCATACACAAAGTTGCGCTGCTCGTAGACACGACCGCCGGGACGGATGTAGTCGTTGACCGACTGATGGCCACCGAGCGCCGTCTGGACGATCGACTGGGCCGGCACGTTGGAGCACAGGCGCATGTTAGAGAGCATGTTGATACCCATAATGAAGTCGCTCATGCAGCGCTGGTTGCCCGAAAGCACCATCCAGCCAATACGATAGCCCGCGATCATGTGCGACTTGGAAAGGCCGCTAAAGGTAACGCAGGGCAGATCGGGAGCGAGCGAGGCAATCGAGACGTGCTCGTAGCCGTCCATGCACAGACGGTCGTAGATCTCATCGGCAAAGATCATCAGCTGATGCCTGCGCGCAACCTCGACGATGCCCTCGAGCACCTCGCGCGGGTAGACCGAGCCCGTGGGGTTGTTGGGGTTGATGATGACGAGGGCCTTGGTCGCGCTCGTGATCTTGGACTCCATATCCTCCAGGTCGGGATACCAATCCGCCTGCTCATCGCATAGATAGTGCACGGGATGACCGCCGGCGAGGGTTGCGCACGCCGTCCAGAGCGGATAGTCGGGGCTGGGGATCAAAATCTCGTCGCCATTGTCGAGCAGCGCGTTCATCGAAAGCTGAATGAGTTCGGACACGCCGTTGCCCGTGTAGATATGCTCCATCTGAACATTGGGCAGGCCCTTGATCTGCGAATACTGCATGATCGCCTTGCGCGCAGAGAACAGGCCGCGCGAATTGGAATAGCCTTCGCAGTCGGGCAGCTGCTGGCGCATGTCCTTGATAACCTCGTCGGGCGTGCGAAAACCGAAGGGCGCCGGGTTGCCGATATTGAGCTTGAGGATGCGCTCGCCCTCGTCCTCCATACGGGCAGCCTCGTCGACGACGGGACCGCGCACATCATACAAGACGTTATCAAGCTTGGTGGATTTAGAAAAAGTACGCATGGTGGTGCTCCTTGGAATTTGAGCTGAGAGACTAGGTTCGGATTTGGCAACGTTATGGGACGAGGACGTCTCGACTTGATCGGCGTCACTGGCGAGCAGCCAGGAAACATCGACCTCCAAAATACGGGCGAGCAGCTCTGCCACATCGCGCCGCGGGATCGTCTTGCCGCTCACATATTGGCTCATCTGACTCTTGCCGAGTTTTTTGCCGAGCATCTCCGATGCGCGGATTACATCCGACTGGCGAACGTCGCGATCGGACATGGTCTGTCGCAGGCGATCGCTAAACGTCTCTTGGGCCATTAGAACCTCCTTGCTGGCAAAGTTCAATTTATAGAACACAAATTGAACCTGAGTTCAATTTAGGCAGCAGTATAGCGCGGCGCATTATCCGAAAGTTCAATTTCATAAGAAAATGTACCGAACCCCGAGAATTGTCCCAAAGTAGACAACAGGTACGCGCTTTTAGAGATATTCAAGGAAACGAGCCGCCGCAAGCGAAACGTCAGCGGTGCGGTATATGGCGTTGATCTGCCGATGAGGATGTCCCTCGAGCGGGCGCACGGCAACATCGAACTGGCAGCGGCGCAAGATGAGCGCCGGAAGAATGCTCACGCCCAGACCGTCCTCGACCATGGCCATAATCGCATAATCATCCCAGGTCGACAGCTTAGAGCGTACCGCCAGGCCCGCGCGGCGAAACAGCGGCGTAATCTCGTCGTCGCTACCGCGTTCCAGCAGAATAAACTGCTCGTTGGCCAAATCGGCAAGGGAAACGACCTCCGCGGTAGCAAGCGAGGAGTCCGCTGGCACCACGGCCATCAACTCATCTTGCACCAACGGCCGCGACGCCATGCCGGCGCCGCGTGGTTCGCGCGGAATAAAGCCCAGGTCGCAGCGACCTTCCGCCACCCATTGCTCAATCTCGGAGTAATCACCCATCAGCAGCTCGTAATCGACGTCCGGGTGATCGGCGCGAAAGTGCGCAATCACCGGCGGCAGCACGTGGGTCGCCACGCTCGAAAACGTACCGATGCAGATTTTGCCGCGCATGAGCCCACGCATCTCATCCACCCGTCGCTGCAAACGAACAAATTCCTCGCACAACGCCTCGACCGCCGGCATAACTTGCCGCCCATCGGCAGAAAGCACTACGCCCTCGCGGCTTCTATCGAGCACTTTAAAGCCCCAGTCGGCCTCGAGATCGGCCACCATACGGCTCACGCCCGACTGCGAATAGCTCAGCCGCTCGGCGGCGCGCGTAAAACTTCCGGCGCGCACGGTCTCAAGCAGCACCTGCATCTTTTGAATATTCGTTTCCACGGCACCCCTCCACATATGCATGAGCTTTTGTCATGTTATCTATGAATTATATTCGCTTTTCTTCTATAGCCAGTTCACCCATAGTGAACATGCTCGGATATAGAGGGGATGTCAGCGTATGAACAACGGACTGTTTACGTACTTAGCAGCATTGCTGTTGTTTGGCTCCAACGGCATCATCGCCGCCGCCATCGCGCTGCCGAGCTCCGATATCGTGCTCCTGCGCACGTTTTTGGGCGCACTCTCGCTTGTCACCATCCTCGCCATCACCCAACGCCATAAGTTGCAGGCGCCATCTCGCCCCCGCGAAGCCGCAGCCCTCCTCCTCTCGGGAGCCGCGCTGGGCGCCAGCTGGATTTTTCTGTTCCGAGCCTACCAGACGATCGGCGTCGGCGTTTCCTCGCTGCTGTACTACTGCGGCCCCATCATCGTCATGGTCCTCTCCCCACTCATCTTTGGCGAAAAGCTGACCGGCGGCAAAATCGCCGGGTTTATCGCCGTCGCCTGCGGCGCTTTTCTCATTGCAGCGCAAGGTCTAGGCGGCAATATGCCCATTGCGGGTATCGCCTGCGGCATCGCCTCGGCATTTTGCTATGCGCTGATGGTCATCGCCAGCAAGGGTGCGCCACACATCGAAGGCCTCGAAAACTCCACGCTCCAGGTGAGCGCCGCCTTTGTGACCGCGCTGGTCCTCACGCTCATCACGCAGGGCGCCCCCTCATTCCTGTCCGTCGGCGTCGCCGCCGGTATTGATTGGCGCGCCGTCGTCATGCTCGGCGTCGTCAACACCGGCATTGGCTGCCTGCTCTATTTTAGTGCTGTCGCCAAGCTGCCCGTCCAGACTGTCGCGGTCGTCGGCTACCTCGAGCCGCTTTCGGCCGTCGTGTTCTCGGCCGTCCTTTTAGGCGAAGCCATAACGCCGGTCCGTCTGATGGGTGCCGCACTTATCATCGGCGGCGCGATCTTTTGCGAACTCGCCGGCAAACGCGCAGGTGCCAAGACCGGCATCGCTCAGGCAGCACGCGCCTAACAGCCCCTGCTTTGAAATGCCACCTGCGTACATGAATAATCCCCAGATGGGGATTATTGTCTAAAACACCCCGATGTGCCAAACTGCTCTTATATGTATAAAGATGGCATAAAGGTCTGCTGCCCTTTGCAGGGGCCGGATGTCTAAGGGAGTCCACGTGGCACACAACAAACTGGAGGCAAGCCCCCAAGACCAGCGTGGTCAAGGCGGGCATGGAGCCATTCCCCTCTCCGCTGGCATGCTGCTCGTAACGCTCGGCGTCGTCTACGGTGACATCGGCACGAGCCCCATGTACACCATGAAATCAATCGTTGCCAACAACGGCGGCATCGGTACCGTCAGCGAGGACATGATCCTGGGCGCGCTTTCGCTCGTCATCTGGACCATGACGCTCGTGACCACGGTCAAGTACGTGGTTATCGCCATGAAGGCCGATAACCACAACGAGGGCGGCATCTTCGCCCTGTTTAGCTTGGTGCGCAAAGTGGCGCCGTGGCTGATCCTTCCCGCCATGATCGGCGGCGCGGCGCTGCTCGCCGACGGCATCCTCACCCCCGCCGTCACGGTTACCACGGCCATCGAGGGCTTGCGCACTATCGAGTGGGGCCATGCGCTTTTGGGTGACGGCCAGACCAACGTCATCATCATCACCATCATCATTATCTGTGGCCTGTTTGCCATGCAGCGCGCCGGCACCTCGTCGATCGGCAAGCTGTTCGGGCCGCTCATGACGCTGTGGTTCCTGTTCTTGGCTGGCGCCGGCCTGTTCAACATGCTCGGCAACCTGTCCATCCTACGCGCGCTCAACCCCATCCGCGGCATCATGTTCCTGTTCTCGCCCATCAACCACTCGGGCATCATGGTGCTCGGCTTCGTCTTCCTGTCGACGACCGGCGCCGAGGCGCTCTATTCGGACATGGGTCACGTGGGCAAGGCTAACATCTATGCATCCTGGCCGTTTGTTAAGGCGGCCCTTATCCTCAACTATCTGGGTCAGGGAGCTTGGCTACTCGCCAATAACTCCAACCCCCAGATGCTCGCGATGGATATCGTTAACCCGTTCTATATGATGCTTCCCGAGCCCCTGCGCCCCTTTGCCATTGTGCTTTCGGCCGTGGCGGCCATCATCGCCTCGCAGGCGCTCATCACCGGCTCGTTCTCGCTGGTATCCGAGGCAACGCGCCTCAACCTTATGCCGCACCTGCGCATCCACTACCCCAGCGACACCAAGGGTCAGCTCTATATTCCGCTCGTCAACAACATCATGTGGGTCGGCTGCATCTTCATCGTGCTGCTGTTCCAGAACTCCGAGCGCATGGAAAGCGCCTATGGCCTCGCCATCACCGTGACCATGCTCATGACCACCACGCTGCTGACGAGCTATATCGCCGGCATCCTCAAGCACAAGCTGGGCGCCTGCATCTTTGCCCTGCTCTTTGGTGCCATTGAGTTGTGCTTCTTCGCTTCGTGCCTCACCATGTTCTTTGACGGCGGCTACGTCATGATCTTCCTGGCCGCACTGCTGTTCGGCCTTATGTATGTGTGGCGTCGCGGCACCGCCATCGAGCGCACGCAGACGATTCTGCTGCCCGTCTCCAAGTACATCGACCAGCTCAACCGCCTGCGCAATGACGAGACCTACCCCGTGCTCGCCGACAATCTGGTGTTCCTCACCAACAGCCCCGACCCGCTCACGCTCGACCGCGACGTGCTCTATTCCATCTTGGACAAGCATCCCAAGCGCGCCAAGGCATATTGGTTCATCAACGTACACGTTACCGACGAGCCCTATACGCACGAGTATTCCGTTGAGACCTTTGGCACAGACTTCCTGTTCCGCGTGCGCTTGGACCTGGGCTTTAAGGTCAATCAGCGCATCAACGCCTACCTGCGCCAGATCGTTGGCGACCTGATGGCCTCGGGTGAGTTGCCGCCGCAGCACCACACCTACTCCATCTACGAGACGCGCGGCAACGTGGGCGACTTCCGTTTTTGCATGCTGCGCAAGATGCTTGCCCCCGAAACGGACATCAACCGCAATGACCACCGCGTGATGGCCATCAAGTACGCCGTCCGCCGCGCTTGCGGAAGCCCGGCGCGCTGGTACGGTCTCGAGAACTCTGCCATCATCATCGAGTACGTGCCGCTGTTTGCCCGCATGCGCCCGGCCGTTAAGCTCGTGCGCACCCAGGTGCCGCTCGAGGTTCAGATTGAAGAGGCCGAGGAAATGGAAGTCGACATCTTCTCGGACGACTTGGTCAACGGCAACGAGGCCGGTAGGGACATGAACGTCGATCCCACCGAGCTGCTCGAGAGCGTCGCCGATACGCCCGAGCAACAGCAACTCGACGGACTCGAGAGCACCCAGCTCAACGACGCCAACTTCTAACACGCCACCAGCCATTGACGACAACGGCTCCGCATCTCATAAAAGGTGCGGAGCCGTTTTATGTCGCAACGGACCGGTGAGCTACGAACGACGCGGCTCGGGAACCACGAGCCTATCGGGGCTCGCGCCCTCGGCATCCATCAGGCTCACGTAGCGAATCGACGGATCCCCATACATCGCGTAGTAATAATTGCCCGTGCGCGCGCTAAAGCATCCGGTGTAGATAGTCTTCTCGAACTTGCCATCGCCCATCCTGGACGCTCCCTCGATCATCACCACGCCCTCGAGCGAGCGGAACATGCGAACGACGTTTTCGGTCTCGCTCTCCTTTTGCGGGTAATTGGCATTGAGGTACGCCGCCTTTACAAAACGGCTCGGCGAATAGCAATCGCCCGGAATGCCGCGCATGCCGGCACCGGCTCCATAGGGCTTAAGCTCGGCGCCACGCCATGTCGCTGTCTGCGGAAAATCGCTTGTGGCGGTGATATAGGTGCGCAGGTTTTCCATGTGCCACGGGAAGGTCGGCTGGTTGGCAAGGGTGTCGACCGGATCGTCGTATACATGCAGGCCGTCAGCCATCATCTCGACCACGATGCTGCGCTGGCTGTCGCCGATAATCCAATGGAGCAGCGACACGCCCAGCCCCTCTCCGGCAGATTTGGCGACAATCACCGTGTCGCGCAGCGCGGCCTCGACCTCATCAACCGTCGAGAACGTCGCTGCCACCCACAGGGGGAACTCATAGGCCGCGATATTGGTCTTGCCGTCGACAGGGTCCTCGGCATACTCGGCATAACCCGGGAAATTGAGACCCGCCACGGCGAGGCCCGCATCGTTGCCGCAATCGAAGAACATAGGGTAGTTCTTGTAATCGATGCACATACCGATCACCGCGTGCGCCGCTGTCGCGTCGTCGATAAACGAATACGGAATGTGAAACCCGCGCGGCATCACGCGAACCTGTTGGCCGTAGTCAAAGCTCCAGTCGAGATTGCGGCCCAGATACATGTGGCCAGAATTATCGGTAAATCGAATACTCGTACACATAGCGCCTCCTAGCTTTACGTTCTTGCTAATTTCATTGTCTCCAAACAAAAAGGCGCTAAACACAAAAGCCCGGACATGACAACAATGTCATGCCCGGGCTATTCAAGCAGGATAAACTCAACCAAGTTAACCCCGCAGGTCGTCTAAGGGGTCAAAGTGCCGCAGATTGCCACGAAAGAGGAGCGAAGCGTGCTTAAGGTACGCGAGCGACGATTGAGCGGCAAGGTGCGGTGCTTTGGTCCCCTTAGACCAACTTTCCAAGACAGTGATCGATCATATGCTGGATCATCTGCGCCTCAAAGCCCGCGTAGTCGCGGCGGCACTCCTTCATCTTGCCGTCGACAATCTGATCAAAGGCAACCTTGCACTTGATATAGCGCGTGGACTTGGTGACCCCCTCGTGCGTCAGGCAGCTCTCCTCCATCTTGCTGGCGCCCAGGCCAAACACCAGACGGGGGTTGTAGAGCACGTGGGGCTCGCCGGCATCGTCCAGGTAGACGCAAACCTTCTTGGTAACGCCAATCTGGTTAGCGGCAAGGCAGCCGGCATCGTCGAGCGACTTGATGGTATCGATCAGATCCTGAGCAACCGACTCGTCCTCGACGGTCGCAACCTCGCAACGCTGGGACAGGATAGCCTCGTCGTGGCAAAGCTCTTTAATCATACGTTCCTCCATAGGGGTCGTTGTAACCGCTTAAGTATACGGTACCCACACATTTTCATGCGAAAAATACCGTCCGTCTGCTACAAAGCGCCGAACATCAACATGCGAGGAACAACAGCGTCGTAAAGGGGCTATAGTGGGAGCGTTCGTGTCAATCGGCCTAAACTCGGGGCCGAACAAGGAAAGGGTATGCATGGACGAACTTTTTCACGTCAGTGAGCGCAAGTCCACAATCGGGACCGAACTTCGCGCTGGACTGACAACATTCCTGGCGATGGCCTACATCATCGCCGTCAACCCCGCGGTGCTCTCGGGCGCTGGCATCGATGCGGGAGCGCTCGCCTGCGCCACCTGCCTGGGCGCCGGCATCATGACCATCTGCATGGGCATCTTCGCCAACCGCCCGCTCGCCTGCGCGTCGGGCTTAGGCGTCAACGCGATGATCGCTGGAATCACCACCACCGTCTGCGGCGGTGACTGGCACGTGGCCATGAGCGTCATCTTCCTTGAGGGCGTCGTCATCTTGCTGCTCGTGCTTTGTGGCCTGCGCGAGGCCATCATGGACGCCATCCCGGTTGTCCTGCGTCACGCCATCTCGGTGGGTCTGGGCCTGTTCATCGCCATGATTGGCCTGTGCGATGCCGGCATTATCACCGCTGGCGCCGGTACACTCGTCGGTCTGGGCGACATCACCTCCCCCACCTTCATCGTCGGCATCATCTCCATCCTGGTGACGGTCGCCCTCGCCTGCCGCAACGTCCCCGGCTCGCTGCTCATCGGCATCGTCGTCGCCGTCATCGCCGGTATCCCCCTAGGTGTGACCCAGGCCCCGACCGGCATCATCGCCCCGCTCGACTTCTCGAGCATCGGTGGCCCTATCGCCGACGCCGGCGGCGTGCCCGCCATCGTCAAGGTCCTTACCGACCCCGCGCTCCTCGTCATCTCGTTCTCGCTGCTCATGAGTGACTTCTTCGACACCATGGGCACCGCGATGGCCGTGGCCAAGCAGGGCGAGTTCCTCACCGACGACGGCAACGTCGAGAATATCAAGGAGATCTTGATCGTCGACTCCGCCGCCGCTGCTGTGGGCGGTTTCATGGGCGTCTCCTCCATCACCACCTTCGTCGAGTCCACCTCTGGCGCTGCCGACGGTGGCCGCACGGGTCTCACCTCCGTCACCACCGGCGTGCTGTTCATTCTCGCCGCGTTCTTCTCCCCCATCGTCACCATCGTTTCCAGCGCCGCCACCTGCGGTGCTCTGGTCTACGTCGGCTACCTCATGATGAGCGAGGCCTCCGAGATCGACTGGTCCGACGTGTCGCAGGGTTTCCCGGCGTTCATGATTGTCGCCGGCGTGCCCTTCACCTACTCCATCTCTGCCGGCATTGGCCTGGGCTTTATCGCCTACGTGGTCGTCGCGCTCTTTAAGGGCGAGGCCTCCAAGATCAAGCCGCTCATGTGGATCGCAGCCCTCGCCTTCCTCGTCTACTTCTTCGTGGCGTAACGGCATAGTCTGCTAAAGCAAAACAACAAGGCGCGGAATCGCATCGAGCGGCTCCGCGCCTTTCTTTTAGCGTCTGCCCCCGTGTCAGCGTGCGACAATTGAGGCTGTCAATATCACAACACCGAGAGAAGCCTGCCTTGGAAGCGCATCATAAGCAGATAACCGTTTATTCAGAGTGTGCGGAAGGCGCGCCCGTCATCTATCTCCCCGTGATTATGGGCAACGGTAGTGAAGTCTACGAGCGCTGCCGAGAGCTCGACTGCCCGCTGTTCACCCTTGTCGCCATTGGAGGGCTCGATTGGAATCGCGAGCTGAGCCCCTGGGAAAGCGACGGAACTATACGAGATGCCGAGCCCTTTGGCGGACAGGCTGCTGGTTTTCTTGACGAGTTGTTGAAGCAGATAATCCCCCAGGCCGAATCATCGCTCCCGCAACCGCCCGCCTGGCGCGGCGTTGCCGGCTACTCGTTGGCGGGTCTTTTTGCACTGTGGGCACTTTGGCAAACAGATGTCTTTGAGCGCGTGGCGAGTGCATCGGGGTCGCTGTGGTTCCCCGGCTTTATCGACTACGCGCGCGAGCGCACGATGACGGCTACGCCCGACGCCGCCTATCTGTCGCTCGGTAAAAAGGAAACCAAGACGCCCAACCGCATGATGCGGCACGTACTCGACGATACGCGCGCGATGGAAAAGCTGTTTATCGAGCGCGACATCCCAACAACGCTGGAGCTCAACCCCGGCAATCATTTTGCCCAAACTGACCTGCGCATGGCGCGCGGCATCCACTGGATACTGACGCATTAAAAATGGCGTCCACGCGTACATACGCATGGACGCCATTTTTAATTTGGCTGAACGCAGCTACTATTCAGCAGTCTCCTCGAGTTCAGATACGGTGGGCGTCGAGAACTGGGGCATGGATGTCCTTTCATGATGGAAGGGCGATCAGGCATATCGGATAACCTGCCCGAACGATACGATCCGAACCATTGTACGCGATACGCAATGCCTCGCACGCGCCGCCACCTGCAAACGCTAGCGTTACTTCCAAACGCGCTCGGCAATGCGCTTGACCAGCGCGATCTTCGCCCATTGCTCGTCCTCGGTCAGCTTGTTGCCAATCTCGCAGCTGGCAAAGCCGCACTGGGGCGACAGGTACAGATTCTCGAGCGGCACGTACTTAGCGGCTTCGCGGATGCGCTCGACGATAACATCCTCGTTCTCGAGCTCTGCCGCCTTGGTGGTTACCAAGCCCAGCACGACCTTCTTGCCGGGAGCGACGTACTTGAGCGGCTCAAAGCCGCCGGCGCGCGGCGTGTCGAACTCCAGATAGAACGCATCGACATTCTCATGTGCGAACAGATACGGAGCGATAGAGTCGTAGCCGCCTTCAAAAGCGTAGGTGGAGTGGTAGTTGCCGCGGCACACGTGCGTGTTGATGACCAAATCGTCGGGCTTGCCCTCGATGGCGGCGTTGTTGAGCGCCACGCCCAGCTCGCTTACCTTTTGCAGGTCGACCGGGCTCATGCCGGTTTTGGCGACAAAATCGGTATCGCAGTAGATGCCCCAGGTGCAGTCATCAAACTGGATGTTGCGGCAGCCTGCTGCGTACAGGTCGGCGATCACCGTGCGATAAGCGGCTGCAATGGCGTCGGCAAGTTCCTCATCGGTCTTATAGACAGCGCGCAGGCTCTCCTGCTGGCCATCGCAGCGATCGAGCGTGACCTCAGAGAACGTCTGGATCGGCGCCGGAATGGTCTGGCGTGCGACCTGGCCCTCCTCCTCAAGCGCCTTGACGAACTTAAAATGCTCGACGAACGGGTGGTTCTCGCCGCTAATGGGACCGGTAACCACGGCGGTGTCGGCCGTCGTCTCCTCGTCATGGAACATATAACCCGTGCGTGAGGTGCGGCGCTCAATGCCGTTAAGGCCCCACATAAAATCGAGGTGCCAGTAGCTGCGGCGGAACTCGCCATCGGTGATCACCTGCAGGCCGGCGGCCTTCTGCTTGGCCACCAAATCGCGAATGGCATCGTCCTCGACGGCCTTAAGGCCGGAAGCGTCGAGTTTACCCGCGACATAGGCGGCACGGGCGTCCTTTACAGCCTGCGGACGAAGAAAGCTGCCGACGATATCGGCGCGAAACGGCGCGTTCGGTTGAATCGAAGTGCTCATAGATATCTCCCTTTGCATTGGTTGCTTTACTGGGACAGAGTATGAGCGCTCATATGACCATCGTAAAATATACGTTTATAACAGTTTGATATAGATGTTTCCTATATCAGTCTGGACTGTCATAAAGAGACTTGAACCGTGCGGAGCACAGCAGCCTAGATATGCTGACGAATCGCGTCGATATAGGCCCGACCGTAGCGCGTAAGCGTCGTGTTCTTGCGCGTGATGATGCCAATCTCCATGTACTCGTCCACGTCGAGCGGAATCGAGATAATGCCGGGGCCGTTGAGCTCGTGGCTGATCACGCCCGAGCATACCGTGTAGCCGTTGAGGCCCATGGCCAAATTGAACAACGTCGCACGGTCGCGCACGCGGATATTTTTGCGACGCTCGAACGTCGAGGTCAGCTCCTCGGAATAGTAAAACGAGTTGTAGCTGCCCTGCTCGTAGGACAGGAACGGGTAGTCTTCCAGATCCTCGAGCGTCACGCTGGAGCGGTCCGCCAGCGGATGGTCGGCGCAGACGAAGACATGCGGCGTGGCGCAGAAGAGTCCTTCGAACACGAGCTCGTTGGCCACCAGCATGCGCTCGATGACCTCGCGGTTATGCTCGGATAAGTACAGGATGCCCAGTTCGCTTTTCATATGCGCGACATCCTCGATAATCTCGTGAGTCTGCTCCTCGCGCAGGGTGAAGTCGTAACGCGCGGCATCGAACTCGCGGATCACGTCGACAAACGCGTTGACGGCAAAGGAATAATGCTGGCAGCTCACACTAAAGTGCGGCACCTGCTCGGATGCGCCCTTGTACTTGCCCTCGAGCAGGTCGGCCTGGTCGAGTACCTGGCGCGCATAGCCCAAGAAGGTCTCGCCTTCCTCGGACACAATGACGCCCTTGTTGGTGCGCTCAAAGATGTGCACACCCATCTCGTTTTCGAGATCGCGAATCGACGCGGTAATCGAAGGCTGCGACACAAAGAGACGGCGCGAGGCCTCGGTAATGCTGCCGCATTCGGCAACTTTGACGACATATCTGAGCTGCTGGAGCTTCATGGCTGTCTCCTTAGCTGTTCGCGAAATTCGCGTCGGCTGCACCCTCCTGACGCATAAACGGCGGCATCTCCCCCGTCGCGGCGCAGGCGGCAATCTGATGCAGAGCCCCGGCGACCGCATCATCTGCCGCGGCGCCGATATGCCAGCGCGCGGCAGCCGTGACGGCCTCATTGGCATTGGCGACTGCAACGGAGTTGGGAACGGCATCGATCATGGGCAGATCGTTATCGGAATCGCCAAATACGGCCACCTCGTCGGGCGTCAGGCCCAAGGCGCGCGCCAGCTCCAGCGCAGCGCAGCCCTTGTCCCAACCATCCGGAAGGATGTCGAACAGGCGCACTCGGTTGTTGGGAAACACAAGCGAGAGTTCCGGCACCTCAACGGCAACGCGCTCGCGTAGCTCCGCGAGCTCCTCACGCGAACGGGCACTCCAGATATTCGCCTTAAACACCGGCGCGCCATCGACGACGGGACGACACGGGGCCTCTTCGCCTTTGAGCCACGCATTGCCGCCCGACTCCATAGCGCGACGCACACGCTCGGGATTGCTCGTCACGCAATAGGCATCGTTGCCCCAAAAGTCATCGCCCAGGCTGTAGACTTTTAGAAACATATCGTCGGTCTCTTGCTCCAGATAGTCAGCCAAACGCATCAGAGCATCGTTGTCGATTGCGCGCGAAGCGACTACTTCGCCGTCGACAAACATCACCTGGCCGTTACAGAACGCACCGGTCGAAAAACACTCGGAACGGTTTTTGAACATCCAGCCCATCGCGGACGGCTGACGACCCGAAACCGGCCCAAAGTGCAGACCCGCCGCCTGCATGGCATGAACACCCTCAATGGCGTAGTCGCTGGCGCCGTCATGCCCGGCTGGAATCAGTGTATCGTCCATATCGGTCAGCACAAGTTTAATCATAAGGCCCCCATTCGTATCGGTCCTACCTATTGTAACGACCTGCCAAAATAAACCTGTCCCTTTTTGGCAGGTGCGCTAGTATAGGGAACAACAGATTCGATGCGGGAGTGCCGGCGGTGCAAACCACAAGGCTGAGAGGGCATGGGGCCCAATCCTTTGAACCTGTCAGTTAATGCTGGCGTAGGGAGCATGCCGCCTTTACAGGGGCGCTGTCTATGCACAGCGCCCCTTTTCTATGCCAAGGAGGCATGTGCAGTGATTGATTCGGAACAGCTTAAGCAACATATGGTCAAGGCCGTAGAGGAAATTCGCGCCACCAATCCGATGGCCGGCTCCATCACCAACACGGTGACGATCGACTTTGTCGCCAACGCACAGCTCGCCGTGGGCGGATCGGCCGCCATGGTCTATCTGCCCGACGAGGGCGAAGCGCTCGTTGCCGGCGGCGGCGCCATCTATCTCAACATGGGCACGCTCTTCCCTATCTACGAGCAGACGATTCCCCGCGCGGCGAAGGCGGCACACGACGCCGGCAAGCCCTGGGTGCTCGATCCGGTGGGCCTGGGTATCGGCAGCCTGCGCACCCAGCTGGTAAACGAGCTCAAGCAGTACAAGCCCGCCATCGTGCGCGGCAACGCCTCCGAGATTATCGCACTCGCCGGCCTGTGGGGTCTTGAGGGCGAGGCGGCTGATCTGAGCCGCGTGCGTGGTGTCGATACCACCGACACGGTCGACGCCGCCCGCGATGCCGCCGTGGCGCTCGCTCGCCACACCGGTGGCGCCGTTGTGGTCTCGGGCGAAGTCGACCTAATCACCGACGGCACGACGGTGGCCAAGTCTCACGGCGGCAGCCCGCTCATGTCCAAGATCACCGGCTGCGGCTGCTCGCAGGGCGGCGTGCTGGCCGTGTATGCCTGCGCCGCCGACCCGTTTACGGCAGCCGTCTGCGGCACCGCCGTCTACAACGTGGCCGGCACGCGTGCCGCCGCTGTCGCCGACGCCCCGGCAAGCTTTAAGGTCGCCTTTATCGACGAGCTCTACCGCGCAACCGCCCAAGACATCGCCGATAACCGACTCGAGCTCGAGGAGGCATAGGCCATGTCCGAGCCCGCAACCAATGCCGGCATGAACACGCTCGTCGCCGTGGCCATCGCCCCGTGCGGCACCGGCGATGAGCTATCCGCCGAGGTCGCCGAGGTCGTGCGTGTCATTCGCGAGAGCGGCCTGCCCAACCGCACCACCTCCATGTTCACCGAAATCGAGGGCGACTGGGACGAGGTCATGCAGGTCGTGCGCGACGCAACCTTTGTGTTGGCGAGCAAGGGCATCCGCACCGAAGTCGTGCTCAAAGCCGATATTCGACCCGGATTTACCGACACCATGACCGGCAAACTCGAGCGCATGGAAGCACAGATCAAAAAGCAGGAGGAAGCACGATGAGCATCCGCGACAACCTTGATATCTCGGCCTATCTGGTACTCGGCCCCGAAAACACGCTCGGGCGCCCCGTGGGCGATGTGGTGGCCCAGGCGCTCGACGCCGGCTTTACCTGCATCCAGGTGCGCTCCAAGGTGGCAAGCGCCCGCGAGATCATTGCGCTGACCGGCGACGCCGCGCAGGCAATCGCTCAGGCCGGCAAGACCGGTCAGGTCGCCTTGCTGATCGACGACCGTCTGGACTGTGTGCTTGCCGCGCGCGAGCAGGGTATTGCTGTCGACGGTGTGCACGTGGGCCAAAGCGATATTCCCGTCGAGGTCTGTCGCAAGTTGCTGGGCCCCGACGCCATCGTGGGCCTTTCGGCCCGTTGCGAGGAGATGCTCGAGTACGTCAAGACCGCCGATATGAGTTTGGTCGACTACCTTGGCATCGGCCCACTCCACGAGACCGAGACCAAGCGCGACTGCGGACGCGCGGCCGACGGCTCTATCATCACCAAGAGCTTTGAGGACCTGGCCGCGCTCCATGCGGCAAGCCCCGTGCCCATCGTGGTGGGCGGCGGCGTCAAGACGGCCGACCTTCCGCAGCTCAAGGCTACCGGCGTCGACGGCTTCTTTGTGGTGAGTGCCGTCTGCAGCGCCGATGACCCCTACGCCGCGGCCAAGGAGCTCGTAGACACCTGGCAGCAGGCATAGGCATAAGCCGAGCAGTTGCTCCGCGGCCCCATAACTTCAGCAATGGAAAGCGCATCCCAGTTTGGACGTCCATTCTGGGATGCGCTTTCCGCTGAGCACGCGGCAGTTTGCCCTACTCTGCCAGATATGCCTCCAGTGCCGGCAAGGTCGCCTCCGCATCGCGGCGACCAATCTGGTAGATGCGTTCAAGTTCATCGGGCTCGCGACACAGCGACGGCACCTTCACCGATTCGCTCGGCCGCACCACAAAGATCTCGCCGGCAGCCTCGCGACGTGCCAGGTCATCGAGCGTGGTATTGTAGACCTCATGCCGATGCTCAAGCGCTGCGACAAACTCCGGATAGTGACGGAACACGCGTCGCAGCATGGGCATCACGCTGTTGGGCTGCTTCACAAAGCCCGCTGGCTGCGTGAGTACCACGATATTGCGGTCATACCCCTGCGCAAACAGCCATGCGCTGGGAATAGAATCAGCCACGCCACCATCCAGATACTTATGCCCGTCAATAGCAACGGGACGCGTCGCCACGGGAATTGCCGACGACGCCCGGATCCACTCGATATCGCGCTCGTCGCCATACGGCAGATCGTGATAGACGGCCTTGCCCGTCTCGATATCGGTACACACGCACGTAAACCGCATGGGGCAGGCGCGATATGTCTCCAAATCGATGGGATCGCGCTCGATGGGCACCTCGTGATAGGCAAAATCGGCATTGAACATGTCGCCGGTTCGCAACCAGCTCGTCACGCTCGCATAGCGCTTATCGGCACAATAGGCTTTGTTGTAGCGAATGGCGCGGCCGATCTGGCGCGATTTAAAGTTGTAGCCAAACGCCGCGCCCGCCGAGACACCCACCATATGGTCGCAAGTTAAGCCATGCTCCATCCATACGTCGAGCACGCCCGCCGTATACATGCCGCGGTAGCCGCCTCCCTCGAGTGCCAGCCCCACCGTGCGCGTCGTATTTGACTGTGCCATGCGACCATCTCCGTCCCCGCAAATTCAAACGGAACAAGTATACCCGTCAACATATATCGTCTCAGTCGCATTTTCATCGAACATCGCATCGTCGCGCCACCGCCTGTCGAACAATAGCCGCCCACAGCATGTGCACCCATATCCCCGCACTCGAGGAAAGCGGCTTTATGGTGACGCTCGACAAGCACATTTGGCAGATTGCGCCCGTCGACGGCGATCAAGGCCGCAGCACGCAGATCATTTCATCGATGCTCGAGATGGCGCAGTCGCTCCATCTGCCCGTCGTGGTCGAAGGCGTCGAGACAAATGAGCAGGCGAACGTGCTACGGCAAATGGGCGCCCGCGACGCTCAAGGCTTCCTCTACTACCGCCCCATGCCAGCGAAGGATTTTGAGGCATTGCTCGATGGTGGCAATAACAACTGATACGCTCGCGCGCAAAACACCACCGCCGAAGGGGGAATTTGCCTCCATTAGTTAACTTATATCCCCAATTCAAACCGAATTGGGGATATAATACAAACCGTTGTTCTGCCCAAGGAGGTTATCCATCATGAACGAGTCGTACCGCATGGGCGAGCAATCGATTATTACCTATCTTCAGCGACTTGCGAATGGCATCTCGACCGCCGAACTCGATGTTGCCGCGCTGCCTGCTGAGCTACGCGCCGTTGGCGAGCAACTGCAAAAGACGCATGCCATCCTGCAACAAGAGCGCCGGTTGCTTGAGAGCAACGCCTATATCGACCCGCTCACCAACTTGGGCAACCGCGGCGGACTCGACCGTCACGTCGAGCAGCTCTGGCGCAAAGGCGACCCTTTCACCTGCGCCTATATTGACATCGACCATCTCAAGCATTGCAACGATAGGTTTGGCCATGCCGAAGGCAATCGCTATATTCTGAGCATCTGCCACACGCTCTCCGAAACCATGGAGCACGATGAGATGCTGTTCCGTATCGGTGGAGACGAGTTTGTGCTTATCTCGCTCTCCGCAAACGAGACTGAACTCGAGCAGCGCTTGGAGCAGGTACGTGCCGGGCTGATCGAGGCGAGCTCAGGTGGCAAGGCGCCCATGATCGCCAGCTTTAGCTTTGGCTGCTCGCGCGTCGATCCACTTGCCGGCGACACGCGTCGCCAGATGACGATGGATGCCGATCGCAAGATGTATCGCTATAAGCTTATGCATCGTGTGCAGCAACCGAAAGACAATGACGTGCCGCAACGCCCAATCGTCGATCAGCTTCCTTGCAACGACCGGGTGTTCCAAGCGATCTCCATGAGCTCCGAGACGCGCTATCCGTTCATCCTTAACCTCGATACGGGCGAATCACAATGGTCGGTTAACGCCGTGCGCGATTTTGACCTGCCCTCCCAGCACCCTTTTAACTCACTCGACATGTGGCTCGCCCGCGTCCACCCCGAGGACCGCGACAACGTACGCGCCGAGCTCGACATGGTGATAAACGGCATGTGGCACTTCCACTACATGCAGTACCGCGTTATGGATGCTACCGGAGCGTACGCGCTTTGCGACTGCACGGGCTACCGCTTGGACGGCACCGATACCGAGCCTAACATGTACGTGGGCATTATCATCAACCGCAGCCTGGCGGATACGACTGACTCGGTAACGGGCCTGGGCGATGTCCACGCCCTGGTCAGCGCCATTGGCGAAATGCGCCGCGTGGCGCGCGAGGCAGGCTTTATTGCCATTAAGGTTGACGATATCGCCGAGGTCAACGCCCGCTTTGGCTTTGATGCGGGCGACCGCGTGCTCGCCGAAAGCGCAGCGTGCCTCATGGATTGTTCGCGCGGCAAGGGTCGCCTGTTCCGCTCGACGGGGCCAACGTTCGTGGCACTCTTCGATGAGCTCGGCCCCGAGGCAATCGACGAGATCGCAAGCGACATCGAACGGTTCCTGGGTTCTCCCGTGCTCATCGGCTCGCTTGAATATCAGCCGCCCATTCGCGTGGCCACGCTCCATCTGGACGCTGTCGATCGACAGCCCGTTTCCATTTTGAACGAGCTCAAAGCGTTGCTTAAAGAGGCACCGCAAGTACCGGGCACCAAGCTGGACTAGCGTTGTGGGGCGCGATGTGAAACACAAGCCGTTTCACATCGCGCCCCACGTCATCTACCCTCTCGTGCGATAATCCTCCGCAGAAGTCACCGACAGCAGAGGGAGTTTGTGATGAAGGTTCTTTTGGTCAATGGCAGCCCCAAGGCAAACGGCAACACTGCCCGCGCACTCGCCGAGATCGCAGAGCAACTTGATGCCGAAGGCATTGATACCGAGGTGTTTCAGCTGGGCGCCAAGCCCATTCGCGACTGCATCGGTTGCGGTCAGTGCGGCAAGCTTGGCGGACGCTGCACCTTTGACGACGACGTGGTGAACGAGCTCATCGCTGCAGCCGAGCAGGCAGATGGCTTTGTCTTTGGCTCGCCTGTCTACTACGCGCACCCCAGCGGCCGCATTCTCTCGGCACTCGATCGCGCATTTTATGCCGGCAGCAAAGCCTTTGCACACAAGCCGGGCGCTGCCGTCGCCGTTGCCCGTCGCGGCGGCACGTCGACCACCTTCGACGTGCTCAATAAGTACTTCACCATCAACCAGATGCCCGTGGTTGCTTCCACGTACTGGAACAACGTGTTTGGCGCCATGCCGGGCGAGGCCGCCCAGGACGCCGAGGGCCTGGCCACCATGCGCAACATCGGCAAGAACATGGCCTGGCTCCTGCATTGTATCGAGGCAGGACAGGCCGCCGGCATCGAAGCACCCGAAGCCGATCGCGAGCGCACCAACTTCATCAGGTAGAACGGCGGAACAAATACATGAACGTGCAAATTTTTGGCACCAAGAAGTCCTTCGACACCAAGAAGGCACAGCGTTATTTTAAGGAGCGCCGCATTAAGGTGCAGTTTATCGACCTTAAGGAAAAGGAGATGAGCAAGGGCGAGCTCACGAGCGTGATGCAGGCGGTCGGCGGCATCGACAAGCTGCTCAACCCCAAAGCCAAGGACGAGGAGACGCTCGCGCTCATCCAGCACCTCACCCCTAGCCAGCGCTTCGATAAACTGCTCGAGAATCAGCAGGTTCTAGCCGAGCCCATCGTGCGCAACGGCAAAAAGGCCACCGTCGGTTATTGCCCCGATGTGTGGGGAGCCTGGGAGTAGCCTGTGTTATTTGCCGGCGCGTGGGTATAAGAGCAGGCGTTTGGCATAAGATTTAACTGTAAGCCATGTCTAACAAAGGAGGGCACATGCCCAACAAACCCGTGAAGATCATCATGCTTACCGGATACCTCGGTGCCGGCAAGACCACGCTGCTCAACCACATCCTCGCTAACGACGGCGGCATCCGCGCCGCCGTGATCGTCAACGATATCGGCGAGATCAACGTCGACGCCAGCCTCATCGCCGACGGCGGCCTTTCCGAGACCGACGACCTCATCCCGCTCACCAACGGCTGCATCTGCTGCACGCTTTCGGACGACCTTGCTAACCAGCTGCAGGGCATCGCCGATTCGGGCGACTTCGACTACATCATCATCGAGGCTTCGGGCATTTGCGAGCCTATCCCCATCGCCTACACCATCTCGAGCTTCTGCGACGAGGCCAAGGTGGGCGGCGAGCCCAAGCTCGCGCTCGACAACATCGTGGCCGTGGTCGATTGCGCCCGCATGTACGACGAGTTCAACGGCGGTCGCGACCTGCTGGCCGAGGATATCGACGAGGACGACATCGAAAGCCTGCTCATCCAGCAGATCGAGTTCTGCTCCACGCTGATCCTCAACAAGACCGATACCGTGACGCCCGAGCAGATCGCCGAGCTCAAGGCCATCGTGCGCAGCCTGCAGAAGGACGCCGTGATTGTCGAGGCCCAAAACGGTGAGGTTCCCATGGAGGAGCTGCTCGACACCGACCGCTTCGACTTTATGCGCGCCTACAACTCCGCCGCCTGGATCGAGGCCATGGAGCATCCCGAGGAGCACGACGACCCCGAGGTGCTCGAGTACGACATCGAGACCTTTGTGTACTCGCGCCGCAAGCCGTTTGACCTGCAGAAGTTCACCTATTTTGTTGAGCAGGAGTGGCCCGACGAGGTCATCCGCGTCAAGGGTCCGCTGTGGCAGACCGGCGATCCGGACATGTGCTACATGTTTGAGCAGGCCGGCCACCAGATGCGCCTGATGGAGAACGGCCTGTTTGTCGATTCGGCGCCCGAGGGCGAGAAGCAGAAGATCATCGACGAGAACCCCGAGATCATGCAGATTTGGGACGACGAGACGGGCGACCGCATGACGAGCCTGTGCATCATCGGCCGTCACATGGACAAGGATGCGCTCATCGCCTCCCTCGATGCCTGCCTGACCGACTGGCACCGCGCCTAGGTTTATCCAAGCGGGCATTTTTCCGCCTATGTAACCGCCAAACCACCACGAAGGTGCTCTTCGTGGTGGTTTTTCGTTCTGAGCCAAGGAGATTCATGTTCAACATTGTGCTGTATGCGCCCGAGATTCCGGCCAATACGGGCAATATCGGCCGTACCTGCGTGGTCACCGGCGCCCGCCTGCATCTGGTGGAGCCGCTGGGCTTCTCGCTCGACGACAAAACGGTACGTCGCGCCGGCCTGGGCTACTGGCAAAACTTGGACGTGACGACCTATGCCGGCTGGGAGGATTTCCTTGCACGCAACGGTCTCTCCCCTGCCGACGAGCGCCTACATCTGCTGACCAAAAAGGCACGCCGCACCTATGCGCAGAGTACCTACCACGACGGCGACTACTTGGTCTTTGGCAGCGAGAGCTCGGGCATTCCCGAGCCACTGCTCGCCGCGGCGCCCGAGCGCTGCGAGCGCATCCCTATGCTGCGCGATTGCGACTCGCTCGATAACGCCGAGGCTTGGGAAGCCCACGAGGAATCGCTCGGACATACCGAGGACAGCCACGAGGCTATCCTTCAACAGGACATCTGCGGCAACTTCGTCAACCCGGACGACTACCGCATCAGCGCCCTCAACCTCTCCAACAGCGCCGCCATCGTCCTCTACGAAGCCCTGCGCCAAACAGGCTTTCCGGGAATGTGACAAAGGAACTGTCCCTTTGTCACATTCAAGCGCCGCGCCGATGGCGCACACGCCTAATTGATGCTCTAGATAAAAAGCCCTCACTTTTAATCAGAATTAACTAAAGTAAAATGAAGTTAAACGGCGCTGTGAAAGGAGAGCTTTGTGGAATATCTCGAGAACCCGTTTACCCCTAGCTTTGGCGAGGTTCCTGCCCATCTCGCTGGCAGACAACAGATTATTCGGGATTTGGACCGTGCCTTCTTGAGCCAGCGCAGGCGCCCAGAATTGACCTCGATCTTCTCAGGCGCACGTGGAACCGGTAAAACCGCTCTCATGTCGTCGCTCGCGACAAGGGCGGAATCCCACGGCTGGATTGCCGTAAAGACAACCGCGCTCCCGGGAATGCTTGAGGAAATCGAGTTCGGGGCGAAACGTGCTGCCGGCCATCTTATCGACCCGTCTAACAACTTCGAAGTCACCGGTCTCGGAATTGCACCGCTCGGCAGCATCGAGGTCAATCGCGTTCACGATGCCTCAACCTGGCGTTATCGCATGAGCGACATCATCGACCAGCTCAACGAGGCTGGCACCGGTCTGCTCGTTACGGTTGACGAGGTGGACCCGACACTCGACGAGATGATTCAGCTCGCAGCGTCGTATCAGCACTTTGTGACCGATGGAAAACGCGTCGCCCTGCTCATGGCGGGACTTCCCAACAACGTATCGACGCTACTAAACCACAAGACGGTCTCGTTTCTTCGCCGCGCCCAACAATATCATCTGGGTCGCATTGCCGACTATGACGTGCGCGAAGCCTTGATTCGCACAATTCAGGAAAACGATCGCCTGGCAGATGCTGAGGGAATCGATAGAGCCGTTCGCTCGATCTCTGGTTTTCCCTTCCTATTGCAACTCGTAGGCTACCGTGCCTGGGATCTCACAAGCGATTCGAAGGAAATCTCGTCACGCGACTTTGACCTGGGAATCAAAATCGCGCGCGACGAGATGGACGACCGAATTCTCGCGGCAACCTATCGGGAACTCACTGCAGAAGACAAGCGATTCCTCATCGCCATGCTCGATGACGAGGAAGAGTCCACCACCGCCGACCTTGTCGAGCGCCTTAAGCGTTCGCCGCAGCAGGTCTCCCGCTACCGACGCCGCATGATAGACGCCGGCATCATTGGGGAACGTGGGCGCGGAATCGTCGCTTTTGAATTGCCATTCTTCCGCGACTATCTCGCCGCTCAATGCGTGAAATAGAATTCAATGTGACAAAGGGGCAGTCCCTTTGTCACATCGCCTATAGGTAGCGGCCGGTAATGCTCTTGGAGCAGGCCGCGATATCCGCCGGCGTGCCGGCGCAGACGATTTGCCCGCCGGCGTCGCCACCGCCTGGGCCCATGTCAATCACATAATCGGCGTTACGGATAAGGTCGAGATCGTGTTCAATCACGATAACCGTGGCGCCCTTGGCAACAAGGCCGTCGAACACGCTCAGCAACACCTGAACATCGAGCGGATGTAGTCCAATCGTGGGCTCGTCGAACACAAATACGGCATCATCCTGCACGCGGCCCATCTCGCTCGCGAGCTTAAGGCGCTGTGCCTCACCGCCCGAAAGCGCCGGTGTGGGCTCGCCAAGCGTAAGATAACCCAGGCCCAGGTCGTGCAAGGTCTGCAAGCGCGCCTGGACTTTCTTGAGTCCCACCGTGGCGTCGAGGGCCTCGTCCACGCTCATGTCCATGAGCTGCGGCAACGTAAGCAAGCTCCCGTCCTTGCCCTCGCGATGGATATGCGAAGCTGCGTCTGCATAACGTGAGCCGCGACATGCCGGGCAGACGATCTCGACATCGGGCAAAAACTGCACGTCGAGCGATATCGATCCCGTGCCATCACATGTAGGGCAGCGCAAGGCGCCGGTATTGTAGCTAAAGGCACCCGCCTTGTAGCCGGCCGCCTTGGCCTCGAGCGTACGGGCGAAGGCGCGACGCAGCTCGTCATGGATGTCGGCATAGGTCGCTACCGTCGAGCGAACATTGGCGCCGATGGGCGTGGCGTCAATCAGGTTTGCGCGGCCAATGCCCTCGGCATCGACCCAACACACGTGCCCCGGCAAGCGCTCGCCAGCTGCCTGCGCCTTAAGCGCCGGGATGAGCGTCTCGAGCACCAACGTCGTCTTGCCCGAACCCGAAACACCCGTAACCGCGACCAAGCGACCGCGCGGAATATCGACTTCGAGCGGCTTGACGGTATGGATGGTATCGGTCGCCATGCGGATATGGCCCTGGTCGAACATTTCGTCGTCAGTCACCTGCGGACGCAAGCGCTTGGGCTCGGCGCGCAAAAACGGCGCGATACGGCTGTCCTGCGATTGCTCGACCTCGTCCACCGTGCCCGCGGCGATTACACTGCCGCCGCCTGCTCCGGCAACGGGGCCCATCTCGACCAGATAATCAGCCTCCACCAGCACACGTGTATCGTGGTCGACAACAACCACGGTATTGCCGTCATCCACCAGGTCGCGCATTACGCCCACCAAGCCGTCGACATTGGCAGGATGCAAGCCAATTGAGGGCTCGTCCAGCACATAGAGCACGCCTGTCGATCGGTTGCGCACCACGCGGGCGAGTTGCACGCGCTGGCGCTCACCCGTGGAGAGCGTGGCACCGGCGCGATCGAGCAAAAGGTAATCGAGACCCAGGTCGACCAGACGACGAGCCGTGCTCAAAAACGAATCGCAGATATCCGTCGCCATGGGCCGCATCTCGGCCGGCAAGGATGCGGGCACCCCGCGCACCCACTCGATCGCATCACCAAGCGTCATGGCCGCGGCCTGAGCCAGATTGATACCGCGCACCTGGGGCTGGCGCGCAGCCTCGGAGAGACGCGTGCCGGCGCAGTCACGGCATGGTCCCTCGTGCAAAAAGCGAGCCACACGCTTAAGCCCCTTATCGTCCTTAACCTTGGCGAGTGCATTCTCGACGGTATAGACGGCGTTGTAATAGGTAAAGTCGAGCGGCGTGGCGCCCTCGCCGTTTTTGGGAACGTAGAGAATGTGCTTCTTAACCGCCGGGCCGTGAAACACGATGTCGCGCTCTTGAGGCGTGAGCTGGTTAAACGGCACGTCGGTGCGCACGCCCATCTCGCCGGCCACCTGCTTCATCAGGTCCCACATGAGCGTGCCCCAGGGAAGCACCGCACCCTCGTTGATGGTCTTTGACTCGTCGGGCACCAGGCTCGCCTCGTCTACCTCGCGCATGACACCGGTGCCGCCGCAGGTAGGGCACGCACCGCCGCTATTGAAAGCCAAATCCTCGGCACTCGGCGCGTAGAACTCGCGGCCGCATGTCGGACACGTGAGCGACAGGCCCGCAGCCACGTTAAGGCTCGGCTCCACACGCGCCCCGCAATGCGGGCACACGTGATGGGCGCAACGGCTAAAGAGTAGACGCAGGCTATTGTTGAGCTCGGTCATGGTACCAAAGGTCGAGCGCACGCCCGGTACGCTGGGGCGCTGATGTAATGCGAGCGCCGCTGGCACGTGCAGCACCTCGTCCACCTGGGCGTGCTCGGCCTGCGTCAGACGACGGCGGGTATAGGTGCTGAGCGCCTCCAGATAGCGGCGCGAGCCCTCGGCATAAAGAACCCCGAGTGCCAGCGAACTCTTGCCCGAGCCCGACACGCCGGCAATACCCACGAGCCTTCCCAGCGGGATATCAATATCGATGTCCTTGAGGTTATGGACACGTGCGCCACGCACCTCGATAGCCTGCGGGCTCATCTTCTGTTCCGTCACCTTTATCACCCTACTCGTGTCATAAAATGCGATCGCGGATATACTCGCCCAGCATGGGCACGGTAAACCGGACGAGACCGTATCCGGCAGCCTCGATGACGCGCTCGCGAATCAGGCTTGCGCGATATTTGCTCGCCCAGCTTTGGGTGCGGTCGCAGCGCTCAATGATGTCCGCCATGCGCGTCGGTTTGCCCCCGTCAGCCGCCATAGCCTCGATAAATAGGCGCTGTGGACTGCGCAGCCCGTAATACAGAGGAGCGTCGACCGCTTCATAGAACTCGGAGACGGCATCGGCGTAGCCAGCCTCGACATCGCACACTTCAATGACCTGCGAGCCACGCCGGACAGCAGAGCGCCACATGTAATAGCCCACCAGCTGAACCATATAGGGATGCCCCATGCTCTTGCGCGCCGCAAGGTCCGCCGTCTCCGCATCAACGTAAAGACCAGCGTCTTTGACCGTCTGGATATACGAATCGCGCACTTTGGGCAAAGAAATTGCCCCCAGCGTACGCTGCTGGGCGCGGCGCAAAAACGTCACGCTCGGCTCTTCGAGCAGATCGTCAACCATACTGGGTAAGCCGGCGAACACCAGCGCAAGACCGCGCTGGTCGCTATCGGACAAGCCCGTGGCATCCTGATCTCCGAGCACCTGCTGATAGAGAACGGCAAGAGCCGCCAGTTCCTCGATAGACGCAGATTGCGCCTCGTCAATCGCAAACAGTATGCCCTTGCCCGGACTGAGCCTCTTGAGGCGCTCGTTGACCAGCCCTCGCAACGTTTCGCCCTTTGCTCGCGCCGCCTCGACCGACATCCGGCCAAACGACGGACCGAATTCCATTGACGTCACAACGGGCTTATTCGAGCGAAGCGCATCGGCCAGGCGGTCGCATAGGCCAAGCGAGGCGGAATCGGAGACAACCGCCCATCCGCGCTCGCTGGCTAAACGCTGCAGCTCCCGCAGGAGAACTGTCTTGCCGCAGCCGCGGTTTCCCGTAATGAGCATGAGCCTGCCCGGCGCTCCGGCGCCGTTATCGAGCCCTTCCTCAAAATCCTCAATGACTGACTCGCGACCGATGAGTATCGGGGGCCGCTTGCCGGCCGTTGGCTTAAAGGGATTTGGATTCATGTCGGACTCCTCGGATTGGCAAACGCTGCCCATAGTTATACCAACTTATACCGAGTTATACCAGCAGCAGGTGACAAAGAGGCCGCCCTTCTATCACCTATGGCAGAAGAACTCGACGTCTGCTGCTCGCCAGGGGCGGAAGGTGGCGGGATCGATCTTTACGTGCGCCGCGGCGGGCACGTCGTACCATTTGACCGTGTAACCGGCGCCGTGAGAGCAAAAGACCGAATCGGGCGTGTTGGGCAGATCGGCCTCTGGCTCATAGGCGGCAGTCTCGATGACGCGCTCGGCATCATGACAAGCCGCATAGCCGGCGAACTCCAGGTACAGATGTCCGCGACCGCTCGTGTAGGCAGCCACCTCCAGCGCGTAATCCTGCACCTCAGATGCCGGCACGCGACCCACAAGCTTCGCCCGGTCCCCCGCCATCGCCGGCGGCTCGTACTCGGCACCCATGCGCGTGGCATCCGAGAGCGCCCGGCCCACGCACTCCCCCGGCACCTCGAGCTCAAAGTGGTACCACGGCTCCAACAGCACCGCCGCGCCGGCCTCACGCGCCTGCATGAGCCCCTGGCGAATCGCGCGGTACGTGGCCTGGCGAAAGTCGCCGCCCTCGGTGTGTTTGGCATGCGCACGGCCGCCCGTGAGCGTAATGCGCACATCGGCGATGGGCGAGCCGGTCAGCACACCCAGGTGATCGCGCTCCATGGCGTTGGTGAGCGCCAGACGTTGCCAGTTAAGATCGAGCTCGTCGGTCGAGGTCACGGTGCCAAACTGCACGCCCGAACCCGCTGGCAACGGCTCCAGACGCAGATGCACCTCGGCATAGTGGCGCAGCGGCTCAAAGTGGCCCACGCCCTCGACCGGCTGCGAAATAGTCTCCTTATAGAGAATGCCGCCGGGCTCAAACGCAATCGAAAGGCCAAAGCGATCGGCCAACACCCGCTGCACGACCTCGAGTTGCACGGCGCCCATCAGCTGCAGGTGAATCTGCTCAAGATGAGTGTTCCAGCTTACGCCGAGCATGGGGTCTTCGTCCGCCAACTCAGTCAGTGCTTTGAACACCGCATGGACATCGTGTTCGCCCGGAAGCACCGTATAGGTGAGGACCGGAGCGATGACGGGCGCATCGCACGCGGGCTCCGCGCCCAGGGCGTCCCCTGGGCGAACGTGCGCAAGACCCGTCACGGCACAAATACCGCCAGCAGCAACTTCTTGGGCAAGCTCATACTTCTCGCCGTTATAGATGCGTACCTGATCGACCTTTTGCTCCCATGCCTCGGCACCGGAACGTCCGCCAATCGCCTGCTTGGCATGTAGCGTGCCGCCGGTCACTTTAACCCAAGCCAAGCGCTCGCCGCGATCCCCGCGGCTGACACGATAGACGCGCGCGGCAAACTCCGGGAGCCACGCCTGTTCACGCATCAGCGCGCATATGCCATCCAGCAGCTCGTCCACGCCTTGGTCTTTGAGCGCCGAGCCGGCAAAACAGGGAAAGAGTTTGCGCTCGGCAACCATGCGCGACAGCGTTGCGACAGAAAGCTCACCCGCCTCAAGAAACTCCTCGAGCGCTTCTTCGTCTAACGCGGCAGCGTCTTCCTGAACGCCACCACCCGTCAGCAGTTCGTTGGCATCCAGGCAGCCCTCGGAAAGACGTTGCCCAAGTTGTGCCAGCAAAACATCGCGGCCGGGATTCTCCAAATCGATTTTGTTGATATAGATGAACGTCGGGATGTCATAGCGTGCAAGCAGGCGCCACAGGGTTTCGGTGTGCCCCTGCACGCCGTCGTTGGCGCCCACAACTAAAATCGCGTAGTCCAGCGCGCGCAATGTGCGCTCCGCCTCGGCCGAAAAATCGACATGCCCTGGTGCATCTACGAGCATGACATGGGTATCGCCATGGTCGAGCACGGCCTGCGACGAGAAAATCGTGATGCCGCGCTCGCGCTCAATCTCGTTCGTATCCAGATGCGAATCACCATCGTCCACGCGGCCGCGCTTGCGAATGCGACCCGCGTTGAACAGCATGGCCTCGGCCAGCGTGGTCTTGCCGGCATCGACATGCGCCAAGATTCCAACGACCGCTTGCTTCGACATGGCTCTCCTCTTATTGCAAGCCCATCACACGCGGCAACGGGCGTCCTCGTTCCACACTGGATGATACAATTTACGGGCCGGCGGGCGAAGCGGGCCCTATCCCCCGACCGAGCTCATCGCCCCGCGTTGCCGCGCGGCGATTTTCGTAGGTTCGCGCCTTGCGAAAGCCGGCTTGCAAAACAGCGCAGCGAACGAAAATGGCCCCGGGTGGGACCATTTTCGTTCGCGCGAATTATTGATATGAGGCGTCGCTCTTACGCCTCGCGCAGCCAATCAAACGCGACGCGCGGCGTACCGTCCGACACATATACGATACCGGCGCGCTTAAACCCGGCCTTGGCGATGGCGCCCTGCATAGGCAGGTTATCTTGGTGCGTGTCGATACGCAGATGGTCGATACGCTCCTTGGCAAAGGCAAACATCGCAGCCGCGATACCGTGCGCGGTGCCGTCGGACGCCACGCGGTGCAGCACAGCATACGGAGTGTCGCTGCGCCATTGGCCGTCCTCAATTACGTCATAGCGCTCGTCCGGACCCGGTAAAAAGGCAAACGTCGCCACCACGCGACCGTCGACTTCACACACGTAACTACCACCGGCAGCGATATCGGCAGCCAGCTGCTCGGCAGAAGGCGTGCCCTCGGGCCACTGCGTGGCGTTGCCATGCGCACGCATAAAGGCACGGGCGGCGTCATAGATGGCCATGACGGCGGGAATGTCAGTATCGAGGGTTTTTCTGATCATCACGCGGCAACCTCACGTTTATTGGTATCACTTTGATTGGGCAATGATACCAGCGTTTGGAGAGAGGCGCGAAGCAGATGGGAAGCAAAAAGCGAGCCGCCTGGTCAAAGGCCAAAAGCGAGTTTTTGGGCGCTGCTACCGGCGGCGATATGAGCGACCTGTTTGCGCGCGAGGACGAGCGCCGCGACGCCCTGGACGCCGAGCGCGATGAAGCCTGGCGTTACAAGTCGTGCGAACGCAAAAACCGTTACGACACACGCGCCGAGGCCGAGGCAGTTATGGCCGACTGCGAAAACCGCGGGCGGCGTGGTTTGGCCTGCTACAAATGCGAATACTGCGGCGGCTGGCACCTGACGTCGCACCCTTGGAAATAGGCGCCGCATCGGCACGGCATTGACGGAGCGCCAGCCATCGCACGCAAGCTACGGGCGCGGCGGCACCAAAACATCGTAACGAACGGCCTTGCCCGCAAGTTGATAGCTCGGCTTAACGCCGGCAAGCAGCGGGCCCTTCACCGGCCGTTTGATAACGACTTTGCGCGGATGCACCGCAAGCGCTGCCTGGACCAGCGCCTCCTCATCGGCGCACGGCTGCTCCAAGTGATGCAGCAGCTGGAACTTCTTTTTCACCGCCGCGCTCTTGGTGCGCTCGGGAAACATGGGGTCCAGGTACACCGCATCGGGAGCGGCAAGCTCGCCCCGCCCGATCAGCTCAGCTGTATGGCGAAGGCCGGCAATGCTGTCCTCGCCCGCATGAAGGCGCATGCGAGCCACGGCAGCCGCAAGCGCCGGATCATCTGCCGCGCGATCCAGGGCATCCTTGAGGAGCGCCGCGATCACGCAATCCTGCTCATACAGATCGACGGTAAAGCCCGCGGCCGCCAGCAGCAGCGAATCCTCGCCAAAGCCCGCCGTGGCATCAATCGCCCATGGCCGCTCGATGCCTTTTGCGCGCGCAGCCTTTACCAGCAACTCTTGTTGCAGACGGCCCTGTTTAAGCCGCGGAAGCATGCGGGTGAAATCGGCGCGCAGCTCCATCGTGCCGTCGGTGAGCGTGAGGCCCTCGGACTTCCCGATCAGCTCAAGCCCCGCGGCCCGAGCAACAGAAAAGGGATCGACGACGCCCATGGGTACTCCTTAACAAGCAAAACGAATACGTGAGCGCCGTTTATACCAGCACCCAACCGTCCGCTATTGTCCCACATGCGACAAGGCCCACCGCCCATCGCAGAATGCGGGCATCTATTTAGCGGTAAAGTACCAAATCCTGTCAGGTATTGCCCTCCACCTCAACTCTCCGTTTACCTACCGCTTCGTGACCATTCCATTCTTGCCCGTCCGTATCATTAAAGGACTGAACATTCGTCGTGAGGAATGCAAATGGACCATTCAGTCACACGCCGAAAGGCCTGCCGGTTGGCAATCTCGGCAGCCGGAGCCACACTGGCAGCTGTGGTACTGCCAGCCTGCTCGAACAGTAATTCCGACATGTCCGGCAAGGCCAGGCTGAACGTAGGCGTCCGCTCGGATATCGTCGGGTTTAGTGAGCGTAATCCCAACAACGGCAAATACTACGGATTCGAAATCGACCTCGCTAACGAGTTGGCAAGCCGTCTTGGCTATGGAGGCTGTTCGTTTACATCCGTAACGCCCGAGACACGCGAAGAAATGCTTTCGTCGGAAAAAGTCGATTGCCTGATCGCGTGCTACTCGATAAGCGACGAACGCAAAAAGCTGTTTGACTTCTCTGCCGCCTATTACACCGACTCGGTAATTCTTGTTGTCGAAAATACATCGCTCATTCAATCCTTCTCCCAGCTTAAGGGCGGAACAATTGGCACGGTATCCGGAACAAACGCTGCACCTCAACTTGCCGCGAAGTTTTTGGAGCTGGGGCTTTCGGACGGCATCCCCCAGCAGCAGGATGCCAAGAGCGGCAACATTGACTACGACACATGGCATCTGAGCCAATATGCAAGCTACGCTGAGCTTTCCTGCGCATTGGAAGCCGGCGACGTCGACGCCATGGCGACCGATGGCGCAATTGCCAAAACCTATCTCGATGGCGAGCGTACCGTCCTGCCCGATTTTGGCATCAACCCACAGCGCTACGCCGTCGCAACGCAGAAGGGCTCTGAACTTTCACCCAAGGTTGCCGCCGAAGTACGCTCAATGCTCAAAGACAAAACAATCGATACGCTCATCGAGAAATGGAACTAAGGAAGTCCACCCATGTCCAAGCGACTAAAACAGAAGTCCGTGGCGCTTGCCATTGCCGTAGCCGTCTGCACGTTAGCGATGGGACTCCTACTCGCCTCGATGCAAACGCGTCTATCGCAAGAGGATTACGCTTTGGAATTCGATCGGGTTGCCGCCGAACTCCCCGATCTCGTTAAAACGGCCCAGTCGGAAACAAAAGACAACACCCAAACATTTGACGACCTGTATCGCACGCGTGCCGCAAGCATCGCATTTATGGCGGCCAACGATGCCGGTTATGAAGCGACCGATGCCAAAATGACCGAGTTCAAGGACCTGCTCAAGGTCGATAACGTTCTCATTGCCCGACGTGACGGCTCCATCGTCGCCAAAGCGGCTGACACCAAAGCCGATTTTAGCCGCGCCCGCTTCAACCAGCTACGTCAGTGCTTCGAGACCGGCAAGCCCTCCGATCCCGTTGAGGTCGATCTTCCCGATCAAGACTGGCTCATGCGATACTATGCCGCCAAAATCGATGACGACACCATGGTCATCGTAGAGCAAAATCCCCAAGAGCTGCACGCCCTTGTCAAGGACACCGGCTCGGCCGAGAGCATACTCAAGAACATCTCGCTCGGCAGCCACGGATATGTCCTCGCCGTATCGGCAAAAACGCACCTGATCACCTACCATCCCGATCAGAACATGATAGGTACCGATGCACTCGACAACGGCATCGACGTGGGCAATCTTGAGGACGGCAAGACATTCGTCACTTCCGTCAAAAACACAAGCCTGTATTGTCGCGTCAAGTTGGTCGATGACACCTATTACATTCTCGCCATTCCCGAAAGCGATACCGCCTCCGCGCGCAACATCACCGTAGGCGTCATCCTCTTTGCCTTCATAGCAGTCGTCGCCGCCGTGGCACTCTATGACCTGTTTGTTCTAGCGGATGACGAACATGACGACCACGACCATCACGAATGCGTCAAGATCGGTCGCGGCCTTCGGTTTAGCCCCTCCGTGGGCAGGCGCGCAACAGCCTTGTCCATTGCAGGACTCGTCTTACTTTTGGCAGTAACCTTCTATATGCAAACGCTCTTTGCCCTTTCGAGCCAGGCGACGGTCAACCGGGAGCGCTTAGAGCAGATTGATCAAACGCTCAAAAATAATGCGCTGCGCGAGGATGAGCTTACGAAGCAATATAGCGAGCACTATGCCACTACCTGCCACATTATCGCTTACATCGTTGAGCACAATCCAGAGCTCGCCACGCGAGCCGACCTGCACAGCATGGCAAAAACGCTCAACATCGAGTCAATTTATCTCTACGACGGCGACGGCAATATGACGAGCTCGAGCACGTCGCAGCGATCCTACAGCCTTTCGACCAAGTACGGTGACTCCTCCTACGAGTTCCGCTCGCTTTTGGGCGGCAAGGATGAATATATACAGCCTCTCTCTATCAACAGAACCACCGGCGAGACATATCAGTACATCGGAGTCGCACTCTACGATCAAGATGGCATTGCAGACGGAATCGTGCAGATTGCCGTGCGCCCCATGCGCTTAGAAGAAATGCTCAAGAGCACCAAGATCGACGCAGTGCTCGATGGCATCAAGGCGGGTGCCGGAGGCTTCGCCTTTGCAATCGAGAAAAAAGACGGTACCGTCGCATATCATCCCAACGACCTTCTTTTTGGGAAAAAAGCATCCGAAATAGGACTGACTGACGAGCAGCTTGCAGACGGCTTTAGTGACTTCGTCTACATCGACAACCAAAAACTCTACGCCTCCTGCTTGGAGACTGGCGACTATTACGTTTACGTCGCGGCACCCGAAGACTCCTTTATGCACCAGCGCGTTCCACTCACCATCGTAACTGGAATTGTCGCCGCCATTTGCTTTGCCCTTATCTACCCGTTGCTGACACTCGACACCCTAAAAGTCGAAGAAAAGCGTTCGAAGCACGAAGACGATTTCGCGACAAGACGGCAAAACATCACCGTCACGACGTCCGACGGCCGTGTCAAGCACAGCGAAAGCGCCATTAGCCGATGGCTCAACATCTCCTTTAAATGGGAGGACAAAACCCCCGAGCAAAAACTCGGCACAGTCCTTAAATGGTTTATCGGCATCGCGGTGTTTATCGTCTTTTTGGCCGTCTTGTTTAAAGACGCCCTGTTTGGCCCGCGTTCGGTATTTACCTATATCCTGGGTAACGACTGGCAGCACGGTCTCAACATATTCGCGCTCACCGCTTCAATCATGTACGCCTGTGTGGCTCTCACAGTGTGCGCAATCGCGCAGGCACTTCTTCGCATGTTGTCCAATGTACTTGGAGCGCGCGGCGAGACGATATGTCGACTTCTCTCGAGCCTGGCAAAATACGGGACTCTCATCGCTATGCTCTATTGGTGCCTCGGTGTTTTGGGCGTCGATACCGCAACGCTTTTAGCCTCGGCAGGTATCATCACGCTCGCCGTCTCCTTTGGAGCCAAAGACCTCATCACGGATATCTTATGCGGGCTCTTTATTATCTTTGAAGGCGAGTTCCGCGTTGGAGACGTCATCTCGGTTGGCGGCAATACCGGCACCGTTATGGAGATTGGTGTGCGAACCACAAAGATCAATGACGGCAACGGCAATGTTCTGCTCCTACGCAACAGCTCGATTTCGAATGTCACCAACATGACCAAACTTAATTCTTTTGCCAGCATAGACATCACCATCCCGGTGGGAGAATCTCTACCCTATGTCGAAAAGGTGCTTAAAGACGAGCTCAAAAGCGTGCATGACCGCGTTCCCGCCATTATCGATGGCCCCTTCTACAAGGGCGTGGTTGACCTTAGCAGCACCGCTATGACCATTCGCGTCGTCGCCACCTGCAAGGAGACCGATCGCGGCAGCGTTATGCGTTCTTTGCGCCGTGAGGTAAAGCTCATGCTTTCCCGCCGCGACATCGCCCCCTATCAACTCGTTTTCGATCATTGCGATGCCGACGAGTCCGCTCCAAGGGCAGCTACCGCCGAAGAACTCGCCGAAGCGGACGAGTTTAGCGAAGAACAGAAACTCGCTTCGCAAGACCTGGGTAACGAACCTACCAATCAGTAATTCATGGCACCGGGCAACACCCGCACGGTGCCATTAAGGCTCAAGGGAAAGGAACCGAACATGAGCAACAACCGTAAAGTCCTAAAGGTCATGTCCATCATCTATCTATTGGGAGGTATTTTTAGCATCGCCGCGGGCGCGTTGGCACTCACTGCGGCTTCGGGCGACGCCAGCGGCGATCTCTCGGTTTACAGCGTTGTCGTCATCGTGATGGGCATCGTCGAAATCATCGCTGCCGTGTTGGGCATCCGCGCCTCAAATAACCCCAGCAAGATTGGTGTCGTTTGGGTCTGGGCTATCATCTGCCTGGTATGCGCCGTTGTGAGTCTGCTGCTTTCCGAGCCCTTCTTGGGCGGAGTCGGCACCAGCGCTACCGATGTCACCGCCGTGGTCGTAAGTGCCGTGTACTTCGTTTTCGCCAACCGCGTTAAAAAGGAAAGCCAGGATCGCCTGAGCTAGGGTATCTGACCCGCCTGCACAGATTGCTGTATATGAAAGCCGCCCTCCGTTTCTCGAGCAGACAAGAAACGGAGGGCGGCTTGCTGTGGATAGTCTTTGCATTCACTCGATTGCCACGGCACGGCACAATCGACAGCATAATGCCAGACACAACCGAGCCGGCAGCGGCAAGCGCGTCAACGGATGTGCTAGCGAGCAGCAGACCCGTTGGTACAGCCCACCATGCGAATCAAGTAGTTCTCTACGACGTGATAAGCTTGGGACTTTTCATCTTTAAGGGAAACTAAGCACACCGGAACCGTCAGGGCCCCTTCGCCCACTATGGGAACAATCTCAAACCCACTAGCGACCTGACCGGGAACGGGAAGAATGGCATTTAAGAAATAGCCGCGCTCGACCGCCAAAAACGCCCCAACTTGAGCGGGGCTATCGATAACGCGCGTCTCACCTAGGACATCGCGGCTTTTGTACTGCCAAAAAATCGAGTTGTTAAAGCTATCGAACGCAGTCGACTGTCCAACCGGATAGGAACTCAGATCAGCCACAGTCACAAAGGGCCTCTTGCCGAGTGGATGGTCGGCGGCGACGAAAATACCCGTGGGCAGGGTTCCCAGTTGTTCGCAGTCATCATTGGTATTGTCATATGTACCCACCGTAAGCAAGGCATCGAGGCCTCCCTGCTCGAGCTCCTGCTGGGCAACTCCGGGATGCACAGTGCAAAACTTCACCCGCACGCGCACACCACGCATGATAAGCGCAGATAGCCCCTTATATAGCTTATCCTCGTTATCGAATGCGGGGGCGCACAGGCCAATCGAGAGTTCCGGTATCGTTTGCGGACCAGAGGCCGACGAGACGGTCAGGTCGCATCCAGACGGGTCAAAGTTTTCAACCTCGCGATATGCTTCGACGGCAGGGCGAGCCTTGGCATAAAAGCTGCGACCGGCCTGAGTCGGCCTGACACCGCTACTTCCACGCTCAAAAAACTGAACGTTAAAAAACTGCTCGAGCTCGCTAATTGACTTGGAAATGGCCTGAACAGTCACGTTGCGCTGGTGCGCCGCAGCAGTAAAACTCTTCGTCTCGAATACGGCGACAAAATAGCCGACCTGCTTGATATTCACCATTCGCCCCTAAAAAAATGCACAGTTTAATCCAGTTAAACAAAAACCTAGCACAGCGCAAGCGCCATCCCCGTCATGAGCGGAGCATTCAACTATTGGATGAACGTACACAGCACCTTGTTGAATTACAATATGCTTCGCGACATGCGTCATGCGTGCGCATCAAATACGTCATGTCCACTTCGGTGCCTTTGTCATCGTGGTCTACGACCTGTTCTTTGTTCAGCAGGCACACGCCGTTAAGGTCGAGAACAAGGACCGCCTGTAAGCGCCCACTTCTCACAACCTCTGCTATCAAGCAGCTAAAAAGGGCCGATCGCGTAGCAACGCGGTCGGCCCTTTACGTTTGCCCAGATAAAACCTGGCAAAATAAACCTGTCCCTTTTTGGCAGAGGCCGTTATGGCCGACTGCGAAAACCGCGGGCGGCGCGGTTTGGCCTGCTACAAATGCGAATACTGCGGTGGCTGGCACCTGACGTCGCACCCATGGAAATAGGCGCCGCATCGGCACGGCATTGACGGAGCGCCAGCCATCGCACGCAAGCTACGGGCGCGGCGGCACCAAAACATCGTAACGAACGGCCTTGCCCGCAAGTTGATAGCTCGGCTTAACGCCGGCAAGCAGCGGGCCCTTCACCGGCCGCTTGATAACGACCTTGCGCGGGTGCACCGCAAGCGCGGCTTCGACCAGCGTCTCCTCATCGGTACATGGCCGTTCCAGATGGTGCAAGAGCTGGAACTTCTTTTGACCGCCGCACTTTTGGTGCGCTCGGGAAACATGGGGTCCAGGTACACCGCATCGGGAGCCGCGAGCTCGCCCTGACCGATCAGCTCAGCTGTATGGCGAAGGCCGGCAATGCTGTCCTCGCCCGCATGTAAGCGCATGCGCGCCACGGCTGTCGCAAGCGCCGGATCATCTGCCGCGCGATCCAGGGCATCCTTGAGGAGCGCCGCGATCACGCAATCCTGCTCATACAGATCGACGGTAAAGCCCGCGGCCGCCAGCAGCAGCGAATCCTCGCCAAAGCCCGCCGTGGCATCAATCGCCCATGGCCGCTCGATGCCTTTTGCGCGCGCAGCCTTTACCAGCAACTCTTGTTGCAGACGGCCCTGTTTAAGCCGCGGAAGCATGCGGGTGAAATCGGCGCGCAGCTCCATCGTGCCGTCGGTGAGCGTGAGGCCCTCGGACTTCCCGATCAGCTCAAGCCCCGCGGCCCGAGCAACAGAAAAGGGATCGACGACGCCCATGGGTACTCCTTAACAAGCAAAACGAATACGTGAGTGCCGTTTATGTCGGCACCCAACCGTCCGCTATTGTCCCACATGCGACATGGCCCACAGCATCGCAATGCAAAGCACCGCCATCAATCCCGTGCACACGGCAGCGATCACAGAATCATCCATGCGCCTTCCCAGCGACCGCGGCTCACGCACTTGCCCTGCTCCGTACATCATGACTCCTCCTTGAGACCAGCTCCTTGTTACGGCCTCATCATCGCAGCGCCGCGCATACGCTGCCATCGATTTGACTTACGCCCAGCTTTCCTTTTTGAAAGGTTGGGTTTGGCTGCGCGGGCTCAATGCGCTTTCAAACGCATGCATCGCCGCGTTGAACTACAATGTGCTTCACCATATGTGCAGTACATTGGGTGCGCCAAGTTGGCGTACTCGTATCGAAAGGACCGGCCATGAGCTTCACTCGCAAGACTCTCAAAATCCTTGCTCTCATCTACTTTGTTTTGGGCATCGCCAGCCTCGTCACCGCCGGCGTCGGTATCGCCACGGGCGGTCTCGATTCCACGTACGGTTCGTACGCCACGCCCGCAGCGGTCGTGCTTATCGCCAAGGGTCTCGTCGACCTTGCCGCAGGCGTCGCCGGTATCAAGGGCGCCAACAAGCCTTCGCAGGTGGACGGCGCGTTTAAGCTCGGTATTGTTGCCGCGGTCGCCACGCTTGCCCAAGCGGTGCTCACGCTTCCCGCGTTTGGCGGCGACGCCATCAACTTTGGCGCCTTTGTCATCGTGGTGTACGACCTGTTCTTTGTTCAGCAGGCGCACGCCGTTAAGGCCGAGAACAAGGACCGCCTGTAAGCGCTCGCTTCTCATAACCTCTGCAGTCAAGCAACTAAAAAGGGCCGATCGCGCATCTCCGCGGTCGGCCCTTTACGTTTGCCCAGATAAAACCTACCAAAATAAACCTGTCCCTATTTGGCAGGTTGTTAGCTGTGGCGGTACTCGGCGATGATGAAGTCGATGTCGGTTTGAAGGGTATCCAAATTTGCCAGGCGCTCTTTGTCGGCAGGGCGCGTGCGGTAGTAATACGGCGTCATCTGGAACACCGCCTCGATGTCGGCCTGGGTCTGAAGCGTAATATTCGCAGACACCCGCTGCGTTCCGGCCAACTCGAGCTCGGTGGTCTTCGGCAGCTTCTCATCGTTAAGATACGGCGTGTCGTAGAGTACCTCCTTGAGCCCAAACAGATGACGGGCGCCCGGCACCACGGTGTAGAGCGAGCCCTCTGGCGCCAGCACGCGGGCAAACTCACGCTCGTTAAAGGGAGCGAAGAGCTCGGTCACCATATCGAAGGCGCCATCAGCCACGGGGATATCCTTCATGTTGGCCACGAAATAGGTCGCGTCGCCGCGCTTGGCGGCAAGGCGCACCATCTCTTTGCCCAGGTCGAAACCGTAAGCATCCACCCCCGGCACCGCGCCCATGGCGCTGGTGTAGTAGCCCTCGCCGCAGCAAATATCGAGCAGCGTCATGGGGCCGTTCGTAGACGCAGCGCACCCAGCCGCCCGCTCACGCACCAGCTCGACCATTGCATCGCGCAACGGCGCATAGTAGCCACGGTTTAGAAAGTCACGACGACTACGCGCCTGCGACTTAGGATCGCCCATAGAGTCGCCGCTCTTGGACGAGCGCAGTAGGTACAGATAGCCCTCGCGCGCACGGTCAAACCGGTGTCCGCCCGCGCATGCAGCACCACGCTCGTCGTCCACCAGCGGCTCATGGCAAACGGGACACAACAACATGGCAACTCCTTAGCGCGAACAACACAACGCCCACCATTGTCGCACGCCTCCCCCACCTAGTCATTGGGGACGTACGTAAATGACTAGCCGTTTAAGAACGTCCCCAATGACTAGGCGAATAGGAGTATCATCGTCTGCGCAAATAAGCATTGAAGCGCATATAAGAGATTGAGAGCGTATGGCTGATACCGCATCTAAGCACATTGACATGACCACCGGATCGCTATGGCGCAATATTCCCCTGTTCGCCTTCCCCGTGGCCGCCACGAGCATCTTGGAGCAGCTGTCGAACCTCATCGCCACGGTCATCATCGGTAACTTCTCGGGCGACCAGGGAACCCTCGCCATGGCGGCGGTCGGCTCCAATGTTCCGCTTACCAGTCTTATGCTCAACCTGTTCATTGGCATGTCGCTTGGCTCCAACGTGGTCATCGCCAACGCTATCGGCCGCAACGATCAGAACATGGTCAAACGCGCCGTCCATACCTCGATTTTGATGGCGCTCGTGGGCTTTGTCGTCATCGCACTGGGCGAGGTCTTTGCCGAGCCCATGCTCGCCGCGCTCAACGTTCCCGCCGAGACCATGCCGCTCGCTTCGCTCTACCTGCGCGTCTTTTTGCTCAGCATGCCCTCGATCTTGCTCTACAACTTTGAGGCCGCGATTTTCCGCTCCGTCGGCATCACCCGCATGCCGCTGCAGGCGCTTGCCGTGTCCACCGTCCTCAACATTGGCCTGGACCTCATCTTTGTCCCCGTACTCCACCGGGGCGTCGCGGGCGTCGCCATCGCCACCGCCATCGCCTACACCGTCAGCGCCGCTACGCTCTTTATCCGCCTACTCAAGACCGACTCCGTCGTCCGCGTCACCCCACGCGACCTGGCTATCGACCCCGTCGCCCTCAAGCGCATCGTCAAGATCGGCCTGCCCGCCGGCGTCCAAAGCGCTGTCTTTGCCGTCGCCAACATCATCATCCAGTCTGCCATCAACAGCCTGGGCACCGAGGTCATGGCCGCATCGAGCGCTGCCATGAGTCTGGAGTACGTGTGCTACAACCTGCTCAACAGCTTTAGCCAGGCGTGCACCACCTTTGTGGGACAGAACCACGGTGCCCGCCAGATCGACCGCTGCACCAAGACGCTCACGGTCTGCCTGGTCGAAGGCGGTATCGTTGCGCTCACCACGATCATCGTTATTGTCGGCCTGGGACGCGAGATCTTGTCGCTCTTTAACAGCGACCCCAACATCGTCTCGATCGGCTATATCCGCGTGTGTTCGATCTTCCCGGCGTACGCCTTTAGCATGTTCTACGAAAACATGTCCGGCTACCTGCGCGGCTTTGGTATCTCGCTCACGCCCGCCCTCATCACCATGATCTGCGTCTGCGGCATCCGCTTCTATTGGGTGTTCTGCGTGTTCCCGCACTTCCGCACCTTTGCGAACATCATGATGGTCTACCCCATCAGCCTGGGCACCACGGCGTTCTTTATGGTCGTGGCGGTACTACTTTGCCACCCGGCACGCACCTATCGCGCCACCCAAGCCAAAGCGACGGCCCGTTAAGCACCGCACTCAACGCCACGTCAGTCATTTATTGACAATATGCGAGCTCATATAGTCGATAAAGCGCCTCGTGGCGATGGGCATGGTATCCCAGCTACGCCAGGCTGCCACTACGTCGCGCGAGGGGGCGTGCGCGATGGGACGTACGCGAATATCGGCCCGCATGCCCTCAACGGTACGACGGTAGAGCATGCTCACGCCCAGGCCCTCCTCCACCATCGCCATGATGGTGTAGTCGTCGGTCACCTCACTCGTCACGTGCGGCGACAGGCCATACGCCGCGAATGCATCGAGCACCAGGCTCTGTTCGCCCTCATCCAGCAGCACAAACGGCTCGGACGCCAAATCGGCGAGTGTCACCTTTTCCTTTGCCGTCAGCGGATGCGCGGCCGGCAACAATGCTACCAACTCGTCGTGATAGACCACACGCTTCTCGAGCCCAGCGGTAAATCCGCGTGCCGTAAAACAAAAATCAACCACGCCATCGTGCACCCACTGGGCGTTGCGCGTGTAATCGCCCTGCTTGAGGGTAAAGTGTACGCCCGGGTGCAGCGCACCAAAGTCGCGAATCACGCGCGGCAATACGGTGCGGCTCACGTTGGTAAACGTCGCGATACGAATATCCGTCGAGGAGAGCCCCAGCAACTCCTGACGTTTGCCCTCAAGCTCGGCCTCGGCAGTTACGATCTGTCGCAGATACGGCAGGTACTGCTTGCCGTCGCGCGTAAGCGACACGCCCTGCTTGCCGCGCTCGATAATCGTAGTGCCCAGCTCGCGCTCGAGTGCCTTGACGGCCTGGCTCACCGCGCTTTGCGTGTAGCCCAGCTCGTCCGCCGCGCCCTTAAGACTGCCGCGATCGACCACTATACAAACAATCTGATACCGCGATGCCATCGTGCCTCCACATCAATGCAGCCGTAAAACGTTTTGCCAGCGCTTTTCGCACATACTTCAGCATTTCTTAATCATACTGAAGATACATTCGCTTTACTACATCCACATCTGAGAGCAGAATCCTATTTACGAAACCGTTCTGTAACAAAAGGAGTCCCATGGATCGCAAAAAAGCAATCGCGCTCTCATTTTCCGTTCCCGTCGCATGGGGCTTTTCGTACCCCCTTATGAAGATCGGCATGGACAGCATGAACGCCACGAGCATCGTCGCGCTACGCTGCATCATCGCCTTTGTGGCCTGCCTGCTGCTCTTCCACAAGCACGCGTTGCGCATCAACCGCGACCTTATGGTCCGTGCCGCCATCATCGGCGCCATCATGGCAACCGAGCTCACCTGCATGTGCCTGGGCTCCAGCCTCACCTCCGCCTCCACTGCCGGCTTTTTGCAGAGCCTGACGGTCGTGATCGTGCCGTTTGCCAACGCCGCCCTGCTGCGTCGCGCCCCCGAGTGCAAAGTGCTCGTCGGCACCGCCATCGTCACCTGCGGTATGTTGCTGCTCTCGGGCGCAGACTTTACCAGCCTGAATCCCGGCGCGATCATCATGCTGCTCTCGGCCTTTATCTATGCCAGCCACATTATCGTGGCCAAGCGCTTTGTCGAAGAAGTCGATCCGCTGGCTCTGGGCGTTTGGCAGCTGGGCTTCGGCGGCCTGTTCTCGGGCATCGCCGCATGCGTCTTTGGCGGTTTCACACTTCCCAGTACGCCCAGCGAGATCGTGGTCGTCGTCGCGCTCGCACTCATCTGCTCTGCCTACGGCTTTATCACCCAGACGCTCGTGCAGCCCCACGTGCCCGCCGAGACCACCGGCTTCGCCTTCTCGCTCGAGCCGGTATGCTCCGCCGTCTTCTCGTTCTTCCTGGTCGGCGAGGTCCTGAGCCCCATCGCCTTCTTTGGCGCAGCCCTCATCCTAACCGGCGTCATGGTGGCAACCGTCGAGCTTCCGCGCCTCCGCGCACATGGACAGGCTCGCATGGCAGGAGCGCCCGAGCACGTCTCGTAGATCCTACTCCTTATGCAGCCGCGACACAAAGGCAACCGGTGCGCCTTTACAATAGATGCCAACAGAGCATCTGCCATAAAGGAGCCCCATGGACACCGCAACTCGCGACCGCAACATAACAACTTGGCTGGGCGATGCGCCGCAGCCGGTACGTGACACTACGAACCAGCTGCTCGAGCGCATCGCCCTTTTGCGTACCGAGCAGACTATCTACCCGGCACAAGACGACATCCTCAATGCCCTCGCTTACACGCCGGCCGACCAGGTCAAAGTTGTCATCTTGGGTCAAGACCCTTATCACGGGCCCAACCAGGCAATGGGGCTGTCGTTCTCGGTCCCCGCGACGCAAACCAAGTTGCCGCCGAGCCTGCGCAACATCTACAAGGAACTCAATGCCGATCTGGGCTGCCCCATTCCCGCCACGGGAGACCTAACCCCATGGGCACAACAGGGCGTCCTACTCCTTAACACTACGCTCACCGTGCGCGAGCATGCCGCCAACTCGCACGCCAAACTGGGCTGGAGCACGCTCACCGACTACGTTATCGAACGCTGCTGTCAGCTGCCCCAGTCGGTCGTCTTTTTGGCATGGGGCCGCTTTGCCCAGCAGATGGTCGAAGGTAAGCTCGTCGCAACTGGCGCGGGCAAGGCAACCGACAAGTTCTGTCTGGCCTCCACGCACCCCTCGCCGCTTTCGGCCAACCGTGCCACGGCAGAACTCCCCGCCTTTATGGGATCGCGCCCCTTCTCGGCAGCCAATCGGCTACTCGAACAGCACGGCTCGACCCCCGTCAACTGGACTTGCCTCGGCTAAAAATCGATACATCAAAAACGCGCCCGACAGCTTTCCATCGGGCGCGTTTCCTATTCGGGCCAAATAAATTGTGTGCGGCCGGCCTCGCCGCCATCGATCAGCAGGCTCTGCCCGGTCATAAACCGGTTGGTCACGCCCACAAAGTAGATCCACTCGGCGATCTCTTGGGCGGTGGCCCAGCGCTTAAGCGGCGTGAGCTCCATAATCTGGTTCCACAGGTGTTCGTCTTCCATCACGCAACGGTTAAGCGGCGTGATAACGCCGCCCGGGTCCACACTGTTGGCGATGGCCTGCGGTGCCAGGCGGTTTGCAAGGTTCTTGGTGTAGGCGATAACGCCGCCCTTGCTGGCGGCATAGGCGGGAAACTCCGATCCCGTATGCCCGCTCGCCGACCCCACATTGACCACGGATTTGATAGACGGCGCCGGCCTGGCGACAAGCCCCTCCCCCACAAAGGCGTAGCGCTCGGTCACGTTGATGGTGCCATACAGGTTGGCGGCGATGTCGTCTGCCGAATCCTGCGTACCGGCAACGTTCACGATTACCTGAGGCTCAAGGTCACCTGGAAACGAGTTAGGCTCGCGAACATCAACGATCAGATGGCGGTAGCGCTCGTGTTCGATCGCCGCCGGCAGCAGGTCAAAGCCCACGACCTCGTAGCCCTCGTCCAAAAAGCGCCGCACGCATGCAGCTCCGATACCACCCGAAGCGCCCGTGATCAAAACCCGCATACTTGCTCCTTAGGCGGTTGCGTGGCGCTCGAGGTACTCGGAGCCCACATTCTCGCGCTCCCAGCCGCGCACGACCTTGTAGCCCACGGGGCTCAGGAAGACCTCGCACAGCAGCTCGGCAACAGCGCCGGTCAGCGAGCACATGAGGACCTGCACCCAGGTCCAACCAAAGAACGTGTGGCTCACCACGATGGCGAAGACCAGGTTGTCGATAAACTGACCAACGCCCGTGGAGACATAGGAGCGGAAGGCAAAGCTCGCAAAGTTATTCTTTTTGAGCATACGGCCAAGCGACTGGTTGAGCGTGGAGTTAACCACGGCAGAAACGAGCATTGCCAGCGAAGAGCCCAGCACCACGTACCAGGTGCCGCCGATGGTGGCGTTAAGGGCGGTGTTGACCTCGATCATGCCCGTGTCGTAGTAGGCGCCCCACATGCCGGGCGTGAGCGAACATGCCCAAAAGCACAGGCTCACGGCCAGGTTGACCAGCAGCGCGAGGATAGAGATTTTGATGGATGCCTTGGCGCCAAAGCGCTTGCAGATCATGTCCTGGCACAAAAACGAAACCCAGCTCACCACAAAGCCACAGTCGAGCGCCAGATACGGCAGGCTGATGAGCTCCTTGTTGGCCAGCAGGTTCATCATGATGACGCTCACGAAAAACAGCGAAACCGTTGCCGCGGGAATGCTCCGCAACAGGACCTTATAGTCCTCCATGACCTTCTTGATCATTATGTACTCCTTTGGTTTTAGGTTTAACGAGCAGGATATCGGACCCGAACTGCTCGGACGTCTCGGTCTTGAGACGACGGTGGGTATGATAGCCGCTCGCGCGGCATCAGGCAAGCAAACGGCGCGACAGCCCCGCCAGGCCACCGCGCCGGCACACTAAAACGCTACGTTGCCAAACTCCGACAGGATCAGGTCGGGGTTGTGGTCGGTTGCCCAATCCACGTTCCACGGGCTCGTGAACAGCAGCAGCTTACCGCCGCGCATGTCCTCGACACGCAGCGTGTCGCGCGTGAGCGAAAGGCCCGGGATATCGATAGTGTCGGGGTCGTTCTGGATCCAGCGGATGTCCGTATAGGGCAGCGGCTGGCGACGAACCTCAACACGGTACTCGGCCTTGAGACGGCGCTCGAGTACCTCAAACTGCAGCACGCCGACCACGCCCACGATGACGCTCTCCATGCCGGCACCCAGTTCGCGGAAGATCTGGATGGCGCCCTCCTGGGCAAGCTCCTCCATACCCTTAACGAACTGCTTGCGCTTGAGCGTGTCGACCTGCGTAATGCGAGCGAACATCTCGGGGGCAAACGTCGGGATCTGCGGATACTGCACGTGGCGCTTGCCGGAGCACACGGTGTCGCCGATGCTAAAGATACCCGGATCGAACAGGCCTACGATATCGCCCGCGTACGCCTCGTCCACGATGGCGCGGTCATCGGCCATCATCGAGGTACCCGTAGCGAGCTTAAGCTTGCGGTTGCCCTGCACGTGGAAGGCATCCATGCCGCGCTCGAACTTGCCCGAGCAAATGCGCACAAAGGCGATGCGGTCGCGGTGGTTCTTGTCCATGTTGGCCTGGATCTTAAACACAAAGCCGCTAAAGTCGTCGCGGCAGGGATCGACCGGTTCGCTGGTGAGCGTATCGGTATAGGCGCGCGGCGTCGGGGCCAGACGCAGGAACTCCTTCAGGAAAGGCTCCACGCCAAAGTTGGTAAGCGCCGAGCCAAAGAACGCCGGGCTCAGCTTGCCACAGGCCACGGCATCCAAATCGAGCTCGTCGCCGGCACCATCGAGCAGCTCGATATCGTCCATCAGGTTCTTATGGTTTTCTTCGCCGATGAGCTCGTCCATGGAAGGATCGCCCAGTTCGGCCTCGACCTCGGCGACCTTCTTGGTGGCGTTGGCGTGGCCGTCGCCCTCAAAGGCGATAACGCGACGGGTCTGACGGTCGAACACGCCGCGGAAGTTGCGGCCGCTGCCGATCGGCCAGTTCATGGGATAGGTGTTGATGCCCAGAACGTTCTCGATCTCTTCCATGAGCTCAAACGGATCGCGAGCCTCGTGGTCGAGCTTGTTCACAAAGGTGAAGATGGGAATGTGGCGCAGCGTACAGACCTTAAAGAGCTTCTTGGTCTGGGCCTCGACGCCCTTGGCGCCGTCGATAACCATGACAGCGGCGTCGGCAGCCATAAGGGTACGGTAGGTATCCTCCGAGAAGTCCTGGTGACCGGGGGTATCGAGGATATTGACGCAGGCGCCGTTATAGGTGAACTGCAGCACCGAGGAGGTGACGGAGATACCGCGCTCCTTCTCGATGTCCATCCAGTCCGAGACGGCATGCTTGGCCGAGCTCTTGCCCTTGACCGAGCCGGCGGTCTGAATGCTGCCGGTATAGAGCAGCAGTTTCTCGGTAAGCGTGGTCTTACCGGCGTCCGGGTGGCTGATGATCGCGAATGTGCGGCGCGACGAGATTTCATCCGACAGGCTTGCCATGCGGATCCTTTCTTGCATTGAGTGCATTACGTCGATGTAACCGCACTATTGTAGCCGCGAAATCTCGCTCTAGGGCGCCTATCAGGACAAATTCATCAGTCAGAACGTGAACGGCTAGTTATCGAAAGTATTCTGCAGCAGACTGTCTCAATCTGTAACAGCAGGCGACTCAAAACGGACCCAGATGTTACAGATTGAGACAAACGAACTTGTCCGCCGGCACAATCTCAATCTGTAACACCTGACCGCCCAAATTGGGTCTAGCTGTTACAAATCGAGATAAACGGAAAGGCAGGCAGCCAATGTCTCGTTCTGTAACATCTAGCCGCGCAAATCGACTCTTACTGTTACAGATTGAGACAAATAGGCAGGCGGGAAAATAACATCTCAATCTGTAACAGCTGGCGACCAAAAACGGACCCAGATGTTACAGATTGAGATTGTTTTGGAGCAAGCGCGGCGCCGATGGTCTATTCCACATTTAGCTCTTGCATAACTGTGCATAGTGTATATATACTGTGCTTACCGGTTATATACACGTGTAGCCCAACAGCTAAGGAGCCGCTGTGGACATCATCCTATCCAATTCGAGCGATAAGCCCATCTACGAACAGATATCCTCGCAGGTCAAAGCTCAAATCCTTTCGGGCACGCTCACTGCGGGAGCCAAACTCCCCAGCATCCGTGCGCTCGCGAGCGATCTTGGCGTGAGCGTCATCACCACCAAGCGCGCCTACGCCGACCTAGAGCAACTCGGGTTTATCTGCACCGTGCAGGGCAAGGGCTGCTTTGTCGCCGAGGGCAACCAGGAACTCTTGCGCGAAAACCAGCTCTGCCATATCGAAGAGCTACTTGCGAAAGCGGCGAGCCAAGCCGAAACCCTGGGCGTCACGCGCGACAAACTGCACGAGATGCTCGACCTGGTAGCCCCCGAAACCATGCAGTAGCCATCTGAAAGAAAGGCTATACCATGCAAAACCTTTTAGAACTCAAAGGCATCTCACGCCGTGTGAGCGACCGCTTTTCACTACGCGACGTCACGCTCGCTGTGGAGCCCGGCCAGATCGTTGGCTTTGTAGGCGCAAACGGCGCCGGCAAGACAACGACCATTCGCGCCGCGCTCGGGCTTATAAAGCTCGATGCCGGCGAGGTGCACCTGTTTGGGCAGCGCTGTGGCGCCGACGCGCCCGATGAAACGCAGCGTTGCCTGCGCACTCGTGTCGGCCTCGTGCTGGACACATGCCCCTTCCCTTCCACACTCAAGGTGACCGAAGTTGAGGCACTCGTAAGCCCGGCATACCCCACCTGGAGCCACGACACCTTCTCCAGCCTCATCGACCGATTTGGCCTCGATCCCAAGGCAAAGGTCAAGGACCTCTCCCGCGGCATGGGTATGAAGCTGCAGCTCGCCTGCGCGCTCAGCCACAATGCCAAGCTGCTCGTTTTGGACGAAGCCACCGCGGGCCTCGATCCCATGGCACGCGAGGAACTGCTCGATGTTCTGCTCGCCTTTGTCGCCGACGGCCAGCGCAGCGTGCTGCTCTCGAGCCACATTACGTCTGATCTCGATCGTGCTGCCGACCGCGTCATCTGCATCGATAACGGCTCGATTGTGTTTGACCTGCCACGCGAGGACATTACCGACCGCGCCGGCATCGCCCACTGCACCCAGGCACAGGCCGCCGAGCTCATGGCTTGCGTCGAAGGCACCCGCGCCGCCCGCCACGCCTACAGCGTGGACGTGCTCGTGCCCAACCACCGCGAAGTGCTCGAGGCCTTCCCCGAGATTCCCTGCGATCGGGCAACCATTGAAGACTATCTTCGCTTCATGCTGAAAGGGGCTTTGAAATGAAACGCGCCATTATGTCCGAGCTTGCCATCGTTCGCACGCTCGTCCCGAGCATCGCAGGTGTCGGCCTGTTCATCTTCGTCGTGCTGACCGCCGTCAGGGCATCGAATGGTGATTCCGATATGAGCGCCGCCGGCGCCTTCGCGATCAGTGCCATGTCGCCCATCATGGCCATGACGTCGCTGGCCGGGCTCGACAACCAAAACGGATGGGAGCGCTATCGGGCAACGCTGCCCATCTCACGCAAAGACATCGTCAGCGCACGCTACCTGTGCATCGCTATTTTCTCGGTCATCATGACGTGCGCGGCCGTGCTGTTGAGTATCGTCGCCATCCCGATCTTAAACAGCGTGGGTATCCCCTCCACGGGAGAGACCGTCTTTGAGACCGCAATCGCCTCGGCAATATCGATGCTTTTCTCCCTCATGGCGGTGTTTTTGGTACTGCCTCTGTTCTTTCGATTTGAACACATGAAGGCGCAACGCCTATCCGTTGGTCTATACGCCCTAT
>NZ_JBCOTQ010000005.1:0-16886 GCF_040920445.1 Collinsella aerofaciens
CATCAATCGTCTGGGGCATGACGTGCTCGATCTGGTAATCGTCAGCCGAGATGGACTCCTTCGGGTGATGCCAGTTCTCCATGCGCTCCAGGTAATAGCGCTTTTTGGAGAAGCGGTTGTAGCAGTCACGCGTCTTAAACTCCTCGACAAAATGCTCGTCTGTCGGGAAGTACGCAGTCATACCGCTACTGTGGATAAGGAGCATCGCCGTAACGTACTCCTCTATATCGTCCTGTTGCTCAAGATTGCGATACATGCCGGCAAAGAAATTATTTAGACCCGTGGTAAGCCTGCCGCAAACCGCCCGCCTGAACAGAAACGACTCGATGGTCTCGCAGATACGGAGAAACGCATTGCGGTTCAACATATTTCCCTCGTAAACCGAGTAAAGCAGCATCAAAAGAGGCCTGATCTGCTTCACATCAAGGCTTACGATTCTGCCGAATACTTGGTGCAGGCCATCGTCTTTCTCCTTGCCAAGGAACAACCTGGCATATCTTTGCGCATATTCGCGGAGTTCCTTCAGCAGGTCCTCGGTATCCCCATCGTAGTCGTCGGCGAAATAGCGTTTGAACTCATGGTAGGCTTCGTTCTCCTTTGGCATCCTATTGGGAACCTTGAGCCACAGCCAGTACCAGATAAATGCATTGAACTCTTCCTCGCCGCCCTTTCCGAACAAACGCTCGAGCGGATGCCAGTAACCCTCGTAAAGCTTGGTCTGCTCGTCGTTGGGAAGCGACAAAAGAACGTAGTTACGAATGAGGTCAATAGGCGTGAGCGGCTTGCCCTTGGAGTTCATGGACTCAAATATGAGCTGGGCATTATCAACGCCAGCGGTGAGCTTAGTGTCGATGACCTGCACACGGTTTAGTCCCGCCCAAAGCCTTGCAGGGTCGAATGATTTCCCGTGCATCTTTTCACGGAAGAACGCATGGTTCTCGACAATGCGATCCGATTTTTCATCTGGCACGGGAGACCCAGACACGATGGAGAACAGCGTCTCTTTATCGTCCTGCGAGAGCACCAACTTGTAGCGCGCCAGACCGTTGTAGTCATCATCGTTAAAGAGGTAGTTCTTCCGCAGCGCTGAGATCTTGAGATCGCCAAGGAAGCCGGCCTTGTCGGGATTACCCTCCAGATAGTCAGCCAAGGCAGCAATCATCAACGAAAACGTCGTCATGCGCTGCTGCCCGTCAATCAGAAGCACGCGCGAAATGCTCGTGGCAGAACTCTCGGACTCGGGGATATAGAGCATCGACCCCACGAAGTGCGATACGCCATCACGACCCGCTCGCATGACGTCATCCCAAAGCACCTCGCACTCTTTTACACTCCACGAGTAAACTCGCTGGTACACGGGAATGACGAACTGCATCTTCGCCACACCCATAAGGTCGAGCAGATTTGCCTCGGTTGCTTTCATTTACGCTTGTCCCCTTTCTTGTTTACGCCGCTTGCGGTCAGTCCCCCACTGAACGAAAGGCGCTAAAGACCAGAGCATCGAAGCGCTGGAGCAACCGGGATGCTCGTCTCACTAAATTTTACAACACTTGTCGCGAATACAGTTGAAAGCCAATCCGGTTCCGATGGCTCCCCCTATGAGAAGAGGGTGGATGCCAAGGGTCGCGTGACTAGCGATAAGTGCATCGCGAACGAAGTGCCGTTTGAGGAACTGCCCGAGGGGTGGGCTTGGGCAAGGCTAGAAGATTGCTGCAACGCCATTGTTGACTGCCCCCACTCAACGCCTAGCTATCTCGCCGTTGAAACAGGCTACTCGGCGATTGATACAAATTGCATGGATGATAACTGGCACCTAACGGGATTGCGTTCATTGTCGCGGGAATCCTATGAGAAAAGGACGAAGCGATATGTTCCGCAAGCTGGCGACATTATTTTTTCTCGTGAGGGCTCGATTGGACGCTCGGTTATTCTGCATGAAGGAAATACCTGCCTTGGCCAGCGAGTGATGCTTCTCGGCTGTAACGAAGTGCTGTTGTTTAATAAGTACTGTCAAGTCGCGCTTTCCTCGCCTTATGCATGGAGGCTATATCGTGCTGCAAATATCGGAACGGGCGTAAAGCACATCAATGTTTCAATGATTAAGACGCTGCTTCTCCCCCTCCCGCCCCTCGCCGAGCAGCGCCGCATCGTCGAGCGCGTCGGCGAGCTCATGCCCCTGGTCGAGGAGTACGGCGGGCTCGAGGACGCCCGCGAGGCGCTCGACGCCGCGCTGCCCGGCCGCCTGCGCAAATCCGTGCTGCAGCTGGCGGTGCGGGGCGGGCTGGTGCCCCAGGACCCCGCAGACGAGCCCGCGAGCACCCTGCTCGAGCGCATTCGCGGGCAGCGCCGAGAGCTCGTCGCCGAGAAGAAGATGAAGGCTCCGAAGGGCGGCGAGTCGATCATCTTCGCCGGTTCCGATGGCCGCCGCTATGAGAAGAGGGTGGACGCAAAGGGCCGCGAGTCCGAGCCAGTCTGCATCGAGGACGAGATCCCGTTCGAGACACCCGAGGGCTGGGAGTGGGCGAGACTGGGGTCGGTTTTCTCTATGCAGGCTGGCAAGAATATCAAGGCATCACTTTTGTCTGATGTTCAGACTGAAAACACTCCATATCCTTGTTTTGGGGGAAATGGGGTCCGTGGCTTTGTTGCTAAACCCAACGCAAGTGGCGATTTTCCAATAATCGGGCGTCAAGGTGCCCTTTGCGGGAATGTAAGACGAGCATCCGGTGACTTCTATGCGACGGAGCATGCGGTCATTGTCCGTTGCTTTCTTGACGCGAATATTGCATGGACCTGTTTGTTTCTAAACGCGCTTAATTTGAACCAGTATGCAACTGCGACAGCACAGCCGGGGCTGGCCGTATCCAAGATATCCGAAGTCTTGATTCCCATTCCGCCCCTGGCCGAACAGCGCCGAATTGTCGAGCGTTTCGACATGTTGGAGCCACTCGTTACCAATTAATTGCCTTATTAACTGCGGCGCGCTGTTCATTGGCGGTGCGCCGCAAATAGATTCGTGTCGTCTCGATGCTCTCGTGCCCCATTAGGTCAGCGAGCAGCGAAATGTCTGGATTACGTTCGATAAAGTTCTTTGCGAATAGGTGCCTAAACGAATGGGGATAAACGACGTCTTGGTCGACGCCATAGCGTAAGGCCGCTCGTTTCAGCCCCATAGATATTCCACGCGAAGTGATCGCGTTGTCGTTTTTGCCTGGAAACAGAAGACCGTTCATTGAACCGGCTTTCCATGTAATACTTTCCTGGCGCAAAGAGTCAGGAATCCAAATCCTCCTGAGCTTTTGGCCTTTTGAAACGATGTCCATATATCCAGCGATTACGTGTTCCACTTTAAACTGTCTTAGTTCACTTACTCGCGCACCGGTACATCCAAGAAAGCGGACAATAAAATACCAAAACCAGTCACCGTCTTGTTTCAGACCATCGATTAACTAAACGTACTGTTCGTTACTGATGACATTGTCGAGAAATGGTTTCTGCTGAATTCGTACTCCCCTTAGTCTTATCCCGTCGAATGCGATGTAATCCAAGTAGACGTTGATAGCTCCGATTCGGTTGTTTGCGGTCTTCGGTGCAAACGAGGAAACCAGCCACTCCTTGTGGTTAAGGAGCGACTGATTTGTGAGTTGTGCTACCTTTTCGAGAAGTTGTTCGCTTGCGAACACGTATGATTCAACAGTGTTTTGTGCGTAACCTTTTTCCTGGAGATATCGAGCAAATGACTTCATGACACCTTCCTTTCGTTGGGTGCCATGAAAACAGCTAAAGTGCGTTTGCTGTATAAGTCCTAAAAACTGCAACGATACGACGTTGCTCAGCCAGTGGCGGCACAGCAACGAGCCAACGTTTTCCGTCGTCGATTCCAAGCCTCGGCATTTTTACTCCATATGAGCACCCTTTGGCGTACTTAACAAAATCAGGTTCCATAAGCACTAGCTGCGCATATTCGTTGCTGAATCCAAGAAAATTCAGCGGCAGAATTTCGGAGCTGCAGACCCCATCTTCATCAGCAATTACTACCTTGTTAAGGTATGGACGTAATTTGCTATATAGAACCGATCCAGAAGCAAAGACGTGCTTGGTGCTGCCGCTTTCCCCTTTGACCTTGCGCTTTTTTCGCACAATACTTCCTGAATCCTTTTCAATATCTTCAAGGTCGAGGTTCCAAACGCCTTCGGCAGCGTCCTTATAGTCGATATTCCGACACGCACCAAAGTCACATAGGGACCCCAGTCTCGCCCACTCCCAGCCCTCGGGTGTCTCGAACGGGATCTCGTCCTCGATGCAGACTGGCTCGGACTCGCGGCCCTTTGCGTCCACCCTCTTCTCATAGCGGCGGCCATCGGAACCGGCGAAGATGATCGACTCGCCGCCCTTCGGAGCCTTCATCTTCTTCTCGGCGACGAGCTCTCGGCGCTGCCCGCGAATGCGCTCGAGCAGGGTGCTCGCGGGCTCGTCTGCGGGGTCCTGGGGCACCAGCCCGCCCCGCACCGCCAGCTGCAGCACGGATTTGCGCAGGCGGCCGGGCAGCGCGGCGTCGAGCGCCTCGCGGGCGTCCTCGAGCCCGCCGTACTCCTCGACCAGGGGCATGAGCTCGCCGACGCGCTCGACGATGCGGCGCTGCTCGGCGAGGGGCGGGAGGGGGAGAAATAGCTCTTTTAGCACTGCTGCTTTGATTCCTTTTGCGGTCGTCCCCGTGGCATGATCCTTAACTTGAATTTGGAACAGTGGAGATAGAATTATTTGGCAGAACAGGGCATTGTCTGGACCAACTGTGCCGTAATTCTGAAGGGTAATGACACGCTGTCCACAGCTGCAACGTTTCATTTCGCATATCGCGCAATACCCCATCGGGGCTTCGGTTGTAAACAGCAAGTCGCCACGGTGGGTCTCCCCGCGAGACAAGCGTGTTGCATATTCGTCTTCTGAAATATACTCCTCGCGCGTGTAATCAATATAGCCTTGGCGAATGTTGCTCGCAGTCATTAGTCGAACACCTGAAGGTGATTTGTGAGGTGTTTTACCCCTGTAATCAATGAAGTTATATACGGTTTCCAGCCTTGCCCAAGCCCACCCCTCGGGCAGTTCCTCAAACGGCACTTCGTTCGCGATGCACTTATCGCTAGTCACGCGACCCTTGGCATCCACCCTCTTCTCATAGGGGGAGCCATCGGAACCGATATAGATAATGCTCTCCCCGCCTTTAGAGAACTTGGCCTTACCCTCAGCGATAAGCTTATGCTTCTCTTCACGGATGCGTTCGAGAAGGACGCTGGCAGGCTCGTCGTTCGGATCCTGCGGCACAAGCTTGCCCTCGACCGCCATTTGCAGAATTGAGTTCTTCAGGTCTTTTGCCTTCATCTACGCCTCAATCCCAAGAATCTCGCAAATTCGAGCCAACTTCTGGTCAATCTCGGCGTCGAGCTTAGCGCGCTCTTCTTTGTAGCTCCTAATCAGCTCGTCGGGCGGCAAAATCTCTTCTTCCTCGTGTGGATAGCCACACAAATCAAGATTGAAGCCGCCGTCTCGCAACTCGTCGACTGTATAGAACTTTGCCTTGGGATTACCATCTTCCTCGATATCTCGACGGTTCTCCCACCATTCCTTTACAGGTGCAAAATGTTCGAGCCTAATGGGCTTAGTCTTAGAAAAGTGCTTATATCCCTCGGGCATATCCATGCGATAGAACCAGACGCCCTCAGAAGCCCCGGAATTATCGAAGAACAGAACGTTGGTAGTGATGCTCGTGTAGGGAGCGAAAACGCTCTGCGGAAGGCGCAAAACAGTATGCAGGTTCATATCCTCAAGCAGGCGACGCTTGATCTCCGTCTTCGCGCTATCCTGGCCAAAGAGAAAGCCATCCGGAATGATGACAGCAGCGCGGCCGCCTCGCTTAAGACGATAAAGGATGAGTCCAAGGAATAGATCCGCAGTTTCGGAGCTACGGAGCGCAACAGGGAAGTTGTTTTGCACTGACGCGCTTTCAGATCCTCCATAGGGGGGATTCATGAGTACGACATCAAACTGGCCATCAGGCTTGTGCTTCCATTCGCGAACATCTTTTTCAAGCGAGTTATCGTGAAAGACCTTGGGGTTGTCGATGTCGTGTAGCAGCATGTTGGTTATGCACAACAGATAGGGCAGTTGTTTCTTCTCGATGCCATAAACCGAGCTCGTGTAGGCCACGCGATCAGCCGGAGTCTCTATCTGGTTGCGGAGGATGTTGAGGGCGCTCGTCAAAAAGCCGCCTGTGCCGCAAGCAAAGTCAGCCACGGTCTCACCGAGCTTGGGCGCAAGTGCTCGGGCCATAAAGTCGGTCACCGCTCGGGGCGTGTAAAACTCACCGGCATTGCCCGCGGACTGCAAGTCTTTAAGGATGGTCTCGTAAATTTCGCCGAAAGCGTGGCGCTCTTTGTACTCGGTAAAGTCAACCGCCTCGTCAATCTCATTGACGACCTGACGAAGCAGGATGCCATCTTTCATGTAGTTGTTAGCGTCAGTAAAGGCCGCCTTAACGACGACGTGACACAGGGGTGCCTCAGGTGCAAGCTCTAAGCTCTCGAGAGTCTTGAAGAGATCGTTGTTTACAAAATCGAGGAGCTCATCACCGGTAAGCGCCTTGCCGTCCTTCGCATCATGCGCCCAGCTGTGCCAGCGCAGACGCTCGGGGATGATGGATTGATAGGAGTCATCGTGAAACTCCCACTCCTGCTCCTTAGCATCGTAGATCTTGAGGAAGAAAAGCCAGGTCATTTGCTCAATGCGCTGTGCATCGCCATTGATGCCGGCGTCTTTACGCATGATGTTCTGCAGGGTCTTTACAAGAGATCCCAGTGCCATTTGCTATCGTTACCTTTCTCTATGCGATATAGAGCTCGTCCTCGAGCATCTGCGCTGCCTGAATGTACTGTTGTTTGCCGCCGAATGCGGCGACGATCTTCATTGGGCTGCCAAACCGACGGAATTCTTCGAGGTCGAGGACATGGGTATCGTCCAAGTCTACGAGGTTCGACGTCGCATATTTATCGAGAAGTGCTTCAAGGACCTCGCGCGCGACGCCGGCATACTCATAAAGCACGCCCTTCTTCTTGACGCTATTGGCTCTCTCACTGCGCGTCAGGGGCCTCTGGTCGTAAGCAATATGGCAAATGAGGTCAAAGTCGCTCATTTGCTCCTGTCCAGTCTCGAGCCGCAGCTCGTCCAGGAATACGCCACGTGAGCGCAGCTCATCGATAATCGCTTGCTTTTTATGTTCAGAGTTCCACGCCGCTAGGAAGTGGTCAAGAGTGTCGTATTCGCCAAGGATGTTTTTTCGCGTATAGTCCTTAAGGCTCTCAGTTACAAGAAGGCCATCGGAGGAGTAATACTGCACCATCTCCGACACTACATAGACGTCGGCCCCATGAACGTGATATTTCACATGGGAGGACGGATCGTCCGGCGGTAATACGGGTGGGTCTACGATTGGAGGCGGAGGCGGGACGGGGCTGCCGCCATTGCCGCCGGGACCCGGGTCCGCAATGGGGTCACCCGGATTAGGCTCAAACACAACAACAGGCTCACCATCGAACTCGGGATCTGCGAACAAACGCGATGCGTCACGAAAATCGAGGATAGTGAAATAGAGTTTGTCGTAGTCCTCACAGATACGGGTTCCGCGGCCGATAATCTGCTTGAACTCCGTCATTCCGTGCTCACCGAACTTGTTGTCGAGCACGACTACCTTACACGTCTTGCAATTAACGCCAGTGGTGAGAAGCTTCGAAGTCGTAACGATGGTCGGGTATTTCTCGTCGGGGTCGATGAAGTTATCTAACTGAGCCTTACCTTCCCTGTCGTCACCCGTAATCTTCATGATGTAGGTGGGGTGATCTCTTACGATATCGGCGTTCTCGTTTACAAGGGCACGTCGCATGTTTTCGGCATGCTCGATGTCAACGCAAAAGACTATGGTCTTGGAGTAACGATCCGTCTCCTTTAGAAATTGAGTTATCCGCTTGGCAACTTCCTCGTAGCGCTCTTTGATGACGATCTCGCTGTCGAAGTCCTGCTTCTCGAAAACACGTTTGGGCAGGGCTTCGCCGCGATCATCCACGGTGCCTTCCTCAGTACGGTATCCGTAAATGTCGACGTTCAGCTTAGGGCGAATAACTTTATACGGGGCAAGAAAGCCATCCTCGATACCCTGTTTAAGGGAGTAGGTATAGACAGGTTCGCCGAAGTAGGTAATGTTTGAAACCTCTTCAGTCTCCTTTGGCGTGGCCGTCATTCCGATTTGAATTGCGCAATTGAAATACTCGAGTACTTTACGCCATGCGGAGTCCGCCGCGGCGCTTCCGCGATGGCACTCGTCTACGATAATCAAATCGAAGAATTCCGAGTCGAACTCGCGGAATATTTCTTCACCGTTTTCTCCAACAAGCTGTTGGTAGAGCGAGAAATAGACCTCGTAAGCAGAATCGAGCTTTCGGCCTACGACCTTGGTTGTAACCCTCTTGAGAGGCTTGAAATCGCCGTCTATGGTCTGATCGACGAGAATATTGCGGTCCGCCAGATAGAGAACCTTACGAACCTCGGTAGTCTGTCGCAAGCGATGAACGATTTGAAAAGCCGTAAAAGTCTTTCCCGTTCCCGTTGCCATAACGAGCAAGATGCGATTCTTACCTCGCGCAATAGCTTCAAGCGTACGATTGATGGCGATGCACTGATAGTAGCGAGGATGATTGCCGCCGTGCTCCTGGTAATACGGAGCGGTCACAATCTCCTGGCTATACGGATGTTCAAGCCCCTTAGCTTTTGAGTATCGTGTCCAAAGTTCCGCCGGAGTGGGAAACTCGTCCATGGCAAGAGCGCGCTCTTTCCCGGTAAGAAAATCGTGCTCAACAAAACCCTTTCCGTTTGAGCTGTACGCAAACGGAATATCGAGCAGCTGGGCATATCCCATCCCCTGTTGGAGACCGGCATCAACGGTGTGCTCCGTATCCTTAGCCTCGACGATTGCGATAGGGATGCCCGGAGCATACATCAGAAGGTAGTCAGCCTTCTTCTTGTCTTTACGGGTGACCATACTTCCGCGCACAACAATCTCGCCACTGGTAAAGAAATACTCAGTGAAGACTTGGGTATTGCGATCCCACGACTTCATAATCGCAGGATCAATGAGTTTAAGCCGTGTGTCAGACTCGTTCATACGTCTCGGAACCCCTCATTGCGCAAAGCGACAGCTATTGATGTTGAGTTGATTAATTTTATCATCACTATGCAATCTAGCAGCCGCTTTATACTAAATGAGACGAAGTAAAGTCAGCCCCGTGAGAAAGCTCCAAAGAAAGCAAAATGAGCCCCGTTGACTTGAGTCAGAGGTCATTCCCGGAGCCCCGCCTACCTCCCCTCCGCCTTCAGCTTCAGCAGCAGGTCGCCCAGCTCGGGGCACTTGTTGGAAAGGCGCATCTGGGCTCGATCGCCCATCCCCCACCGCTGGCGGATCTCCTGAGCACGCGGACTCACGCGATAGTCCCCGTCCATCACCTGCTTGAGCAACTTGGCGGTCACGCGCGCGTCGGCTAGGGCACTGTGGGCGTGACCCGTCGACTCGTCAAACTCGATGCCAAACCACGTCGCCGCGTCATTCAAAGAGACGCACTCGTGGCTGCCCACGTCCATGATCGAGGTGTAAAACGCCTGCAGATCGGCCCAGTCCGTAGGAAATGCGGCAAGGTCGATTTGCTTTGCCTGGCACTCGGTCATAAGCTGTCGACGGTCCGTCCCGCTCCAGCAAACTATCTGGGCGGAGTAGCGGCCGATCCAATCGCTGAGCCTTTTGATCACCATGTAGAGCGGGTCGGCCATCGCGGTGTCCACGGCCGATATACCTGTGAGCTCGCGGACGGGAAACGCAACGCCTTCGGTAAATTCCGTCTGCACAAACTGCGAGAACTCGCCCATAACGTTGCCGTGGTAATCGAGCTTGACGGCGCCGACCTCGATAATCTCATTGCGCAGTCCACGGCGCTGGCGCTGCTTTGGCACCGGCGCAAACTCAAAGTCCAGCACAATCTGGCGCGCAAAGTTCGTCGTATCGATAGCCGAGATACCCGGCGTCTTTTTCAACTGACACGGTTAGGGCCTTTCTCCGTTGCCTGCCGCTTGCTACATAGGCGGCTACATTGCCGTAAGGATAGGTGGCCGCGCGGACATGAAAGCTGGGCGCAATACCATGCGCCAGGCACACGCCATGCAGACGGCCCCAAGAGAGTTGCCCGCTCTATTCAAATGCATGAAAAGATTGAGGCCCGGTGACTTGAATCAGAGGTCATCCCGGGCCCATCAGAGCTCGCAGAGCTCTTGGTTGCTTTGGTCTCGCTCTTCACGGCGCTTATCGAACTTTCCGAGGCACTCAAGCAGCATTCGAAGCATAACAAGTCGCTGCCATTAAGGCATTGACCTCTTGACCAAGCAACGGCGCTGCCCAGCTCTTCACCACTTGGGCTGCCGTCAACTTTATTCTATCCGCGAGCATCTGGTTTACCAAATGGATTTTCGGTAAAGGAAGCACGGCACGCCCGCAAAACCACTACGCCCCAAGTGCCGCCATGGGGATCACCGCCACGCCGTCGTCGCGCGCGTAGGCAATGCCCCCTTTCCAACCACGACCGCCAAAAACGCCGGCGCGGTATTCTAAGACGCGCTTTCCAATTGAAGCCATGTCGATTCTGGGACACAGTTTCCACTTGAGCTCCTGACGGGAAAGCGCGTCCCACTCTGAAGCTCGATTCCGGGATACGGCTTCCGCCAGAGACCTCAGCCGGAAACGGCATCCCACTCTGGAGCCAGAATCCGGGACGCATCTTCCGCTTGAGGGCCGATCCGGAAAGTGCGTCCCAGTCTGAGCGCTCATTCCGGGATGCAATTTCCACTGGCAGCCAGTACGACAACAGAGGGGCCCCGTTCCAGCCATTCGAGGACAAGCTTTACCCCCGAGCAGCGTTATCCCGCTCGCACATCTCGGCAAACGAAATCAGCTTGACGTCTCCCCTACCCTCCGCGGCATCCCGACATCCCTGCGTAAAGCCGCTTTTTGAGAAAAGTGCATAGCTTTTTCGTTGCCGTCTAAAGAGCTCGCTTCGGTATACGAGCTTTTGCAGCACGTCTTCGCCCACCGGTTCATTGCGCCATTTGCACTCCGCAAACAGCGCAGCGCCCTCGCCATCGTCAACAATCAAGTCGATTTCTTCCTGCATATGCGTGCGATTATCCGTCCCCCACCAGCGCCCGACGCTCGCCGGAACCACATCGAGCCGGCCCGCGCGCGCGAGTTCGTAAACATATTGCCTGCATATAAGCTCAAAGACCGTACCCATGTAATCCGATACGTACGGCTCAATACGCTTATACGCCATCTCGGCCATATCGTTTTGAATCAGCCCGATGTTCTGCGGAACAAACTTGTACCAGAACCTAAACATCTGGTCGCTCAGCAGATAAACGGCTCGCTTATTGCTCGTCTCGTTTAGGGGCAGCTCGCGCTCGACAATCCCAAGCGACGCCAGCTTATCCACATAGCCCTTTACGTTGCTCGCAGGGATTCCCGTAGAGCTCGCAATCTCCGAGATCTTCGAGCGCCCCTGAGCAATTGCTTGCACGATCGCATCATATTGCTCGGGATTGCGGCACTCTTGCAATAGCAGGTTACTCGGCTCCTCAAAGAGATAGCCCGTAGGAGTAAGAAAAAGACGTTTGATGTTGTCCTTGAGCGGTGCGACAGGATCGACTTTCTCGATATATGCAGGAATGCCGCCCGTCATGCCATAGCAAACCGCAGCGTCTTCGCGACTCATGCCCTGCCACAGGCCGAGGGTCGTCGTAAAATCGAGCGGCATGATCTTAAACTGGGCCGTACGCCTACCGTATAGTGGGCTCTCGTAGCCCAGCACCCGCTCTTCCATGAACGAAAGCGACGACCCGCACAGGATAAGCATGAGCTTGGTCTCTTTGTACAGGTGATCGATCTTGTCTTGCAGCAACGAGCTGATCTCGGGATTCGATTGGGCGAGATAGGGATACTCGTCAATCACGACAATCAAACGCTCCGTGCGAGCCATGGTAGCCAATGCATCGAACGCCTCGTCAAGACTACGAAACGACACGCCTGCAGCACCAACCGAGCCTGCAAGTATCGCCTGGCTAAAGCCGTGCAGGTTTGCCTCCGCATTGGTACGACGAGCTTGAAAGTAAATAGCCTTCTTGCCTTGGATGAACTCTGTGATAAGGCGCGTTTTACCCACGCGACGGCGGCCGTAAATCACAGGCATCTCAAAGGAGCCCGTGCCATACAGTCGATTGAGCTCGGACATTTCCGCTGTTCTTCCGATAAACATAGGGCCATCCTTCCTTCACGTTATAGCTAGCCATATTATACCTTCCTATAATATAGCTAGCTATAACGTAATTCGACAAGCGGCGCACGAAAAGAGGCGGTACACCCCCGCACGTGGACCGTTCCGGAAAATGTATCCCGTTCTGGAGCCAAAAACTGGGCCGTAGTTTCCGCCAAACATGTCATCCGGAAAGCGCTTCCCGCTCTGAGCCTGAATTCTGGGATGCGGTTTCCGCTGAAGCTTCTACCGGAAAGCGAATCCCATTCTGAGCGTCGAATCCGGGACGCAGTTTCCGGTTGAGGGGCGTTCCGGAAAGCGCGTCCCATTCCGAGCGGCAATTCCGGGTCACGGTTTCCTCAGGTACAAGGCGACGATCCGCCGCCTTTATCACATGCCTTCAAATATGCGATCAAGAAACACAAAACAGCAGATAGATTGCTCTTTTTCGGAAAAGTAAACGTCCCTAAACTTACCAAGGCTTCATATCCAGCTACCGTTCACGGTCGCCGATTACCGCCCACCGATTCAAACAAGAAATATGTCGCCAAAAGCAGGCCATCTACCTGCATGGTTAGATTTTGGTCAGCTTTTGGTCAGCTGAGCGGCAAGTTCCAGCTGATACGTTTTTGCTACCCAAAAGGAGGCGGTAGCTCATGACCCATTGCAATGACCAACTCATCGACCAGCTGTTGAACCAGGCCGAACAAGAGGGGCGCTGTCTGATTCCCCCGAGCACGGCGATCCGAAAAGCGCTCCTTCGGCGCACCGGCGGCACGGTTGTCTCGCCCATGCCGGGGTTGTTTGCGCGAAAAACGCGCTGGGATGAACTCAACCGAGCGCAACGCCATTGCGAGATTATCCGCGCCCTTGCGATCATCCATCCCGATTGGACGTTCTGCTCGTTTTCGGCAGCTTGCCTGCTGGGGCTCGAGGTCTCGTGGCGACACCTGAACGTCGTGCATGTTTGCAGCTCGACAAAGCCGTCGGCTCGTCCGGGCGCACATATTCAGCGACACCAGATTGAGCCGGCCGGAGCAATACGCAGAGCCGGCATATCGGTAACGCCGCCCATCCAAACGGCCACAGATTGCCTGCTGCAAACTGGTTTTGCCGACGGCATGCCCATTGCCGATTCGGCGATCTCAAAGCTCGGCCTTGCGTCGGAACAGCTGATGGAGGCCGTTGAGCAACGAGCGACTGCCCGCAATGGTCGCGCGATTCGCACCGCCCTCACAACGCTTCGATATGCCGACGCCCGCGCCGAGAGCGGCGGGGAATCGGTCGCCCGAGCCATCATGATCGAGACAGGCTGTGCGCCCGACTGGCTTCAATACGAGCTGACGGACCCCTTCGATTCGGCCAAGCCCATACGAACGGACTTTGCCTGGGAGCGCCAGGCGTGGGAACTCACGCTGGGCGAGCTCGACGGGCTCATCAAATATACCGACCAGACCATGCTGGCCGGACGCACCACCGCCGAGGCGCTCGTTGCCGAACGACAGCGCGAGGCGCACCTATCGCTCTACGGTCACCCTCTGCTGCGCTTTACCATGAACGAGGTCCGCTCGGCAGGAATGCTCGCCAAAAAGCTGCAGACGGCAGGCATCCGACAGACCGCTCTACCGACATGGCTCAACGAGGTGGACCTGTAGGAGCTGCTAGGCCAAGCATCGCCGAATCGCATTCCCCCTATCTGGGCCGCGTTTTCCCAACGGCCACGCCAACGGAAAGCGCGTCCCAGCCTGGACGCTCAAAACGGGATGCACTTTCCGGATGGCGGGCCAGCGGAAAGCGTGTCCCGGAATGAATGCTCAAACTGGGATGCACTTTCCAAACGACCGGCTAGCGGAAAGCGCATCCCATTCCGGGCGCGCATTCTGGGACACAGCTTCCGCTTGAGGCCTCCGCCGGAAAGCGCGTCCCGTTCTGAGGCCTGATTCCGGGATGCAATTTCCGCTTGAGAGCTGTTCCGGAAAACGAATCCCATTCTGAGCGTCGAATCCGAGATGCAATTTCCGGTTGAGGGCTGTTCCGGAAAGCGCGTCCCATTCCGAGGCCTGATTCCGGGACACAGTTTCCGCTCCAAACAAAAGGCCCCGGCTCGCGATGGAGCCGGGGGCCAAAGGCGCAGCGTATGTAGTTGATGTTGAGCGCGAACGGCCCGTCAACAATGGCCGTCCACGCTCTACCCTACCCGCGGCGACGGACGCGGCTGTAGGGCGTATCCACCATGGGAAGATCCGGACGCAGTTTGCCGTCAAACGCGCGGTAGGCGTTCTGCACGGCGGGCGCCGTGGGAATCGTTGCGATCTCGCCGATGCCCTTGCCGCCGTATGCCACGGGCAGCAGCTCGTCCTTCTCCACGTAGATGGCGTGGATATCCGGAATCTCGGGCGCACGGAACAGCCCGAGCGTACCGTACCTTGCCTGGGGTACGCAGTCCTTGAGCGGCCAGTCCTCGGTAAGCGCATAGCCCATACCCATGAGCACGCCGCCTTCGATCTGACCCTGGATGGAGATGGGGTTGACCACCTTGCCGGAATCGTGCGCAGCATAGATCTCGCTCACGCGGCCGTCATCGTCCAAAATGACCACATGCGTGGCAAAGCCGTAGCAGATGTGGCTCTTGGGGTTGGGAACATCCGCACCCAGCTTGTCGGTCGGCTCCAGGTACACGTAGCCAAACTCGCATCCCTCGAGCGCCTTGATGGCGGCCGCGGGATCCTGAGGATGCATACCCTGGCCGGCGACGAGCTCCTGCGTGTGCAGCTGATAGGCGCGACCGTCGTCGTACTCGATCTTGACGCCGTCGCCATGCGCATTCACGGGAGCGGCGGGCGCAGACTTGCCGGCCTCGATGTCAAGCATGGCATCGCGCAGCAGGAAGGCGGCACCGCGCACGGCCTCGCCGGTCACGACCGTCTGACGCGAGCCAGACGTGGTGCCGGAGTCGGGAGCGTTCTCGGTGGAGCACTCGCCGTTGGCGATGCAGCGAAGCGGCAGGCCGCATGCCTCGGCAACGTCCTGCAAAAAGACGGTGTTGCAGCCCTGGCCGATGTCGGACGTGGCGGCATAGACCACGGCCACGCCGTCCTCGATGCGAATCTTGCAGCGGCCGGCATCGGGCAGGCCAACGCCCACGCCGGCGTTCTTCATGGCGCAGGCGATACCGGCGTGTCCGGGATGCGCATAGTAGGCATCCTTGACCTCGAGCAGTGTCTCCTTCAGCGCCGTGGAGCAGTCGGCAATCTGACCGTTGGGCAAAACCTCGCCCGGCTCGATGGCGTTGCGGTAGCGAATCTCCCACGGATCCAGGCCGACCTTCTCTGCCAGCAGGTCGATCAGGCTCTCGAGCGCAAACTCGGACTGGCAAACGCCAAAGCCGCGGTACGCACCGGCGGGCGGGTTGTTGGTGTAGTAGCCAAAGCCGCGGATGTCGGTGTTCTGGTACTTGTAGGGGCCGACGGCATGCGTACAGGCGCGCTCGAGCACCGGGCCGCACAGCGACGCGTAGGCGCCGGTGTCAAAGTTGATCTCGCAGTCTAGGCCGGTAAAGTTGCCCTCGGCGTCGCAGCCCAGCGTAAAGGTGCCGTCCATGGCATGGCGCTTGGGATGGAAAGCGAGCGACTCGGCACGCGTGAGCTTACACTTCACAGGACGTTGGAACTTATAGGCGGCGAGCGCGGCCAGGTGCTGGATGGACACGTCCTCCTTGCCGCCAAAGCCGCCACCCACGAGCATGGTCTCTACAACCACGCGCTCGGGCTCGCTATCCCAGCCAAACATGTGAGCGCACTCTTTGCGCGTATCGTAGGCACCCTGGTCGGTCGACTGCACCTTGACGCCGTTCTTGTACGGGAAGGCAACGGCACACTCGGGCTCCAAGAAGGCATGCTCGGTAAAGGGCGTGGTAAAGCGCTGCGTCACGGTGAACGCGCTTTCGGCCAGTGCCTTGGCGGCGTCGCCGCGCGTCACATGACGGCTCTGGCACACGTTGTCCTTGAGCTCCACTGTGTTGCCAAAGGCAAAGAAGCTGTCATGCAGGCGCGGGGCGTCGGCGGCCCTGGCCTCCACAATGTTGCGCACGGGCTCCAACGGCTCGTAGTCAATCTTTACGAGCTTCTTGGCCTTCTCGAGCGTCGCCTCGTCCTCGGCGACCACCAGCACGATGGCATCGCCCACGCAGCGGGTGATATCGCCCTGAGCGATCATGACGTCCCAGTCCTGGATAAGGTGGCCGACCTGGTTGACCGGCACGTCCTCGGCGCGCAGGATGCCCACCACACCGGGCAGGGCCTCGGCCTTGGAGGTGTCGATGGAGAGCACGCGGGCGCGCGGATACTTGGAGCGCACGGCGCTGGCATAGGTCAGGCCCGGCTGATCGAGCTCGTCGATGTCGTCGGGATACTTGCCCTCGCCGAGCACCTTCTTGCGCACGTCAATACGGAAGGCGCGCTTGCCCACGCCGTAGTCATCGCCGCGCTCCAGGTC